>JASLZL010000041.1 GCA_030754885.1 Rhodospirillales bacterium
GGCCAGATCGCCGGATATATACGACGCCCCGTTATCGCTAAGCAGTCTTGGTTTGTGGATGACATTGGCGCTGTCGCATCCCGATGCTTTCAATGCCAGTTCGAGCGTCTGCGTCACATCTTCCGCTTTCATGGTGGTGCAGGTGAAAGCCGGCAGGCCGGCCGCCATCTGGACCTGGACATCGACATCCAGGACCTTGATCCCCTGGAAGGTAACCGTGTTGACCCGTGCAACCATGAGGCGATTGTAGGCGGCGCGCGCGGCAGGCGCCAGTCCCCTCTATCGTGCGTGTCCGGCGCCTATGGGCTGGACAGGGTGCGCGCGGTTGTCTACATGACGGCTATCGTTCGGTTGGCGGAATTGGGGTCCGAATAAAATGACGCCGCAACATCCGGTTCGACTTTCGACGAAAAATTTACCGTGGCGCGAGCGGCTGATCGTGGCCCTCGATACACCCGATGCCGAGGAAGCGAGGAAGCTCGTCGGGCAATTGGGCGACGCGGTCGTGTTTTACAAAATAGGGCTGGAGCTGTTCATGGCCGGCGGCTATTTCGATCTTCTCGAATGGCTGCACGACAAAGGAAAAAAGGTTTTCGTGGATTTAAAGTTCTTCGACGTGCCCCAGACGGTTGGTTCCGCCGTTCGTCAATTGCAGGGCAAGGGGGCGGTATTCGCTACCGTCCATGGAAACGACCAAATTTTGAAGGCGGCCTGCGACCATAAGGACACCACCAAAATTCTGGCCGTGACCGTTTTGACGAGCCTTGATGACGGGGATTTGCGCGATCTTGGATTTCAGGTGGATGCGCGCCAATTGGTGCTTTCCAGGGCGCGCCGGGCCATGGAAATCGGCTGTGACGGCGTCATATCGTCGGGCTTGGAGGCGAGCGGGTTGAGGGACCAATTGGGACAAAATTTCTTGATCGTGTGTCCTGGGATCAGGCCCGTGGCAAACGCCGACGATCAAAAAAGAACCGTCGACGTGGAAGAAGCCTTCATGAACGGCGCCGATTACATCGTCGTCGGGCGCCCGATCCGCCAAGCCGACGATCCCCGACGGGCGGCCGAGACCATGCAGGCTAGAATACAAAAACTGTTCGAACCCGCGAGCTAACCTGTCACCGTATTTAAGTGGGCGGTTCGGGTGGGAAGCGGCGGATCATCCATACCAGCAAGATCAGGCCGGGTAGGGCGGCGAATGTCGTGACGATGAAAAAGGTAACCCAGTCGACGTGATCGGCGAGCCAGCCCGAAGAGGCCGACAACACGTCCCGGGCAAAGGCCATGAACGAACTTAGAAGCGCGTATTGGGTCGCCGTATAGGCCATGTTGCAAAGGCTGGAGAGATAGGCGACGAAGGCTGTCGTTCCCATGCCGCCGGTCAGGTTCTCCACCGCAATGGTCACCATCAGCATGGGCACGCTGTGACCGACCATGGCCTGTACCGCGAAGACTAGGTTGGAGGCCGCCATGAGAACGCCGGCGATCAACAGGCTGGTGCGGATCCCATAGCGGTACACAATGACGCCGCCGATCAGGCCGCCAACAATGGTGGCGCCCAGGCCGAAGACCTTGGAGACGGCGGCGATCTCGTTCTTGGTGAAGCCCATCTCGACGTAAAACGGGTTGGCCATGACGCCGAGATAGGCGTCACCCAGCTTATAGAGCATGATGAACAACAAGATGAACACCCAGCCGTCGCGCTTCATGAAATCGCTAAACGGCGCGACCACGGCGCCTTGCAGCCAGCCCCACCGGGCGCCGTCCCCGTTGCTCCCCGGCACGCCGCCGGCGGGTTCCTTGGGCTCGGGGCTGAGCAGAATGGTCACCAGGCCCACCACCACCATGGCGGCCATGATCGAATAGACCGCGTGCCAGCTCAGGACATCGGCCAGCGAAATGGCGCCGGCGCCGGCCATCAGCATGCCGACCCGATAGCCGTTGACGACCATAGCCGCCCCCGCCCCTTGCTGTTCTTCGGACAATATCTCGATGCGGTAAGCGTCGATGACGATGTCCTGGCTGGCCGAGCAAAAGGCAACGAGCACGGCCAAGACGGCGGTCAGGCCAGGCGTCAGCGACGGTGTCGTCGTCGCCAGGGCCAAGATGGCGGCCATCAGGGCGAGCTGGGTCGCTACCACCCAGGCGCGGCGCCGGCCAAGACGGGCGGCGAGGAAGGGGAAGGGCAGACGGTCGATCAGGGGTGCCCACAGGAACTTGAAGGTATAGGGCGTGCGCACGAGGGCGAAGATGCCGATCACGGTCTTCGAGATGCCCTCGTCCTTGAGCCACAGCGATAGGGTGGAAAAGACCAGCAATAGCGGCAGGCCGCTGGAGAAACCAAGGAACAGGACGGCCAGAACGCGGCGATCAAAATAGACCTTGGACGTTTCGATCCAGCCCTTGGCTTCGCTCACCCGCCTGCCCCCTTTATTACCAACTCTTCAACCTTAGCGATCACCCCATCGGCGTCAAGCTCTGCGACGCAGGGGTACATGCCGTCCCGGGCGGGCAGAACACAAGCCCCCAGGCAGCCCTCGCAGGGCATCGAATGGTAGAGGATGTGCGCGTTGGAGGGAGTGATGTCGGAGGCGTAGGGGACGATCTCGCCGACGAAAGCGGCGCTGGCCAGGCCCAGCGTCGGGGCGCCGACGGCCACCGCCAGGTGGAGAAGCGCCGTATCTACCGAAATCACCAGACGCGCCGCCCTGAGCATCGGTACCAGGGCCTCGAAAGTGGATGCATCGAAAGTAACCCTGGGCGGATCCAGGAGCCCGGCGAAGGAAGGGTTGCGCTCCATATCCCCCGGCGCGCCGGTAATGCGCACCCGCCAATCGCCGGGCAGCGCCCTGATGACGCGTTGGTAAAGGGCCGGCGGGCTTTGTTTGAGGGTCACCGCCGAGAAGGGCTGGATGAGGACCGTCGGCCGGTCGAGAACGGCTGCCGGTGCCAGGCGGTCTGTGGGCAGGCGCACCATCGGCGGCGGCTCCGGGCGGCGGGTCAGCCAATCGGCGAAGGCGGCCCACCGCACCACCTTGTCGAGAACAGGCGGGCCTGAGTCGAAGAGACGGTCGAAAAGGACCCGGTTACGTTTCAAGGCGCCGTCGTACTTGGCCCACGGACGTGCTTTCATGGCCACCGTTTCGGCGCCGCGACAGGCCCGGATCAGCGCCTCGTCAAGGTCGGGATGGCGCAGATAATCGGCGCTGACGACAAGGCGCGCGTTGGCCCGACCCAGGCGGCGCAGCGTTGAGAGGCGATAGGCCGGATGGCGGCGCAGGCGCCGGTGGTCGATAACATCCACTGTGACCTCGGGCGGAAACAGGAACGCCATCGCGGCGGCGTCATGACGCAGCACCACGCGGACCTCCTCGCCATTCTCGGCCAGGGCCTGAAACCGTGCCGCCACCAGGGCGAACAGAACCGTATCGCCGAGACTGCCGCTCGACACTACGACAACACCGCCCGGCGGTCCGTGTCGGCGGCCGAGGCCGGCAAGGCGGTCGATTAGGTTGATAAAGCGCGCCACGGCCGTCAAACCGACCGGGCCGGCGCCGCCTTCAGCAGGCCCGCCAGTTCGTCCCACACGAGCTCCTCGCCGATGGCGTCGACACAGGGGAAGACGTCGTACTTGCTGGCCCGTTTGTGACAGCGCCAAAAGCAATGGTAGCACTCCATGCGCTCATATGCGAACCGCGCGTTGGCCGGTGTCGCGGCCTCGGGATAGGGAACGAAGCCGCCGAAGTGGCCGCCGCCGACCACGACCACAGTCGGCGTGCCCAAGGCAATACTCAAGTGCGCCGGGCCGGTGTCGTTGCTGAGCACCGCCGCCGCGTGCTTCATCACGTCCATCAGGACCGGCAGCGTGGTGTGACCGATAAGGTTGATGACGCCGGCTTCCTCGGCCAGCGCGTGCAATCGGTCCGGGTCGGGCTTCTCCGTGGCACTTCCCACTAAGACGACCCGGTAGCCGTCGTCCAGCAAGCGCCGGGCAATGCCTGAGTAGGCTGAGAAGGGCCATCGCCGGCCGGGCTCGTTGCTGCCCGGGTTGAGGACAACGTAGGGTGCCCCGGCGTCGATCGGCGGAGCGGCTTCGCGCCACGCGATGCGGGGCGCCTCGGGTGCCAGTTCACGTCCGGCGAGGGCTGAGACGAAGCGGCTGTGGCGGATTACCTCGTGGGTTGGGTAATCGCCGGTGGCGATGATCTCGCTGGCCTGGCTCAGATAGTAGTTGAACTCGGACCGGGTCGGCTCGCTGATATAGGGCAGCGACACCACCTGGCGTGGGGCGGCAGACATCCAGACCAGGCTGTCCGCCATAAGGGCGCGTCGAAAATAGGAATCGCAAACAGCCACGGCGGGGGCCAGGCCGCGTACCCAAAGCGACACCCGAAATCGATACAGGGGCTTGCGGGCAAAGGCGTGTTCGTCAATGGCATGGACCCGGTAGTCGGCAAAGACCTCGTCGGCGACGGTGCCCCAACTGGCGCAGCCGAGTATGGTGATATCGGACTGCTCGACCCCGAAAACCATGGCGTAATGATCCAAGGTGCGGCGAAAGAGGACCATGTCCCCAATGCCGTCCATGCGCACGACAAGCAAGCCGCGGGGCCGTTTGAACACCGGCCAATGGCGCGCCATCAGGTCGAATGGGCGGAACATCCACCAACGCCGCCGCATGCCCGCGGGGAGCGCCCGCCAGAACCACGTTGAACGGAAGCGATGGCCGGGAACCGCCCGCTTCACGCCGGACGGAGTGTCAATGTCCGGGTTAGCCATCGCCGGGCCCGTCAGGAGGAGCCCAGTTCGCGGCGCACCAGTTCGTCCAGCGAAACCTCGGCGCGGGCGCCGAAGTGGCTGATCGCCTCGGCGGCGACAATGCCGCCGATGTGCGCCGAGGGGCCGAGGTCGAAGTCATGGGTGATGCCGAACAGGAAGCCCGCCGCATAGGCGTCGCCGGCGCCCGTGGTATCGACGACGTGTTCGATTGGCACGGCGTCGACGACGTGAACTTCGTCGCCGGAAATGACCACCGAGCCCTTGTCGCCGCGGGTCAAGGCGGCGATGCGGCAGTGGCCGCGCACGCGCTGCATGGCGTCGTCGAAGGTGTCGACTTGATAAAGGGATTTGATCTCTTCTTCGTTGGCGAACAAGACATCGACGTGGTCGTTCACCAGATCGCAAAAGTCGTCCCGGTGACGGTCGACGCAAAAAGGATCGGAGAGACTGAGCGCCACCGTCCTTCCGGCCTGGCGCACTATGGTTGCGGCCAGGATGAAGGCCTCCTTGGCACCCGGTGGATCCCACAGATAGCCTTCCAGGTAGGCCACCTTGGAGGCGGCGACAAGCTCATCGTCGATGTCGCCGGGCCCGAGCTCGACGCAGGCACCGAGATAGGTCTGCATGGTGCGCTGGGCGTCGGCGGTGACGAAGATGAGACATCGCGCTGTGCCCGCCCCACCCGTGGCGAGCAAGGTCTCGAAGGCGACGCCCAACGCCCGGATGTCGTGGCGGAAGATGGCGCCGAGCTGGTCGTCGTGTACCTTGCCGATGAAGGCGGTGGTGGCGCCAAGGGACGCCAGGCCGGCGATCGTGTTGGCGGCTGATCCGCCTGAACACTCGATGGCCGGCGCCATGGCATCGTAAAGGGCCTTGGCGGTGTCGGCGTCGATCAGGGTCATCGCCCCCTTGGCCAGGCCGTGCGCCGCCAAGAATTCCTCGTCGGAATGAGCCAGGACATCGACGATTGCATTGCCAATGCCGATGACGTCGTAGCGGGCCGCCATACTTGTCTCCCTGCCGTTGTGCGAAGCCCGGCAGTATACCGAGGGCGCTGGCCTGAGCAAGGGCGGGCCGATTGGATTTGCCCAGGGCGGCGGCGACGGGTAACAATGCCCTCCGTTCGACGCTAAGAGAGTGCAGGATCGCCGTGTTCGACGCCTACTTAAAATCCATCGGTCAGCTTTCCGACCCCGCCGTTCGCCGGGTCGCCTGGTTGAGCATCGGCGTCGCCGTCGCCGTCTTCGCAGCCCTTTGGACGGCAATCGGCGCCGTGCTCGCCAACACCGCTTTCTTCGAGCACGTTTGGCTTGAATGGGCAGTGGACGCGCTGGGCGGCGTGGCGACCTTGGTCCTCACCTGGCTCTTGTTTCCCGGTGCCATCAGTGCCGTCGTGGGCGTTCTGCTGGAGCGCGTCGCCGTCGCCGTCGAGGCCCGACACTATCCCCACCTGACACCGGTTTCAGGGGTTTCGACGTTGGCCGGTGTGGTCTCGGCGCTTCGTTTCCTGGCCGTGGTCGTGGTGGTTAATCTGGGGCTCATCGTGTTTCTTTTCCTGCCGCCGGTTTTCCCTTTTGTCTTCTATGGCGCGAACGGGTATCTTTTGAGCCGCGAGTATTTCGAGTTGGTTGCGCTCAGGCGTACTGATCGGGATACGGCGCGGTCATTGCGCCGCGCCCACCGGGGCACGCTCTTTGCTACGGGCGTGATTGCCGCGTTCGCACTGACCGTGCCGGTGGTCAACCTGCTGGCCCCGGTGGTGGTGACCGCCGCCATGGTCCACTTGTTCGAGACCTGGCGCGCTAATGGCGGCGGTGCGTGAGGAAGCGCCCGGCAACGCAGGCGAGAAGGAAAACATCATGTTCCGTCGAGACAAGGATGATGGAGACGATAATAAAGAGCCCGGTGACGATGGCGACAAAGACATCGGCACGCTACCCCTGAAGCCCTTTTCGACGCGCGGCTCTCATGGTCCCGCCAAGCCCGCGGTACAGCCCGGCACCGCGCGTGCCAACGTCCCCAGGCAGGTCTCCGAAATTCCCGGCGGACCACGGCGCACCGACCGCAACCGGCCTGGCCAGAGCGAGGGCAACAAGCTAACCGTCGGCCGCGACATTCGCCTCAAGGGTGAGATCACCGCGTGCGACAAATTGGTAGTCGAGGGCCGGGTCGAGGCCTCCCTTACCGATGCCCGTGTCATCGAAGTGGCGCCCACCGGCCATTACAAGGGTGACGCCCAGGTTGACGAGGCTGACATCAGCGGCCGTTTCGAGGGCCAACTGATCGCCCGCGATAAACTAACGGTGCGTACCGAAGGCCGCATCAGCGGCTCCATCCGCTACGGCAGAATCATCATCGAATCGGGGGGCGAGGTTTCGGGCGACATGCAGACCCTCGACGGCGCCGGCGATCCAGCGGACGACGGAAAGAAAAAGCCGGCCACCGGCACATCGTGACCAAGACCAAGAGCGCCGCCATTGGGGCGGCGGTTCTGACATGGGGGCTGGCCGCCTGCGGCTCGGCGCCGCCGCCGGTTGCCCCCGCGACAACAAACCCCGCAACACCGCTTGCCTCGACGAGTACGGCACCAACTCCCGTCACGCCGGCACCGGTCGAAGACGCCCCTCGGCACCCGCCGCTGCCGTCCTTGGCGTTGGGGCCGCCCGCTTCCGAACCCCGTCCAGCCCCACCCATGGAGGATATGCCCGGCCCTGACAGCCTGATCGGTCTCACAGCGGACGCCGTCACGGCCGTGCTGGGGGCGCCCCAGTTTCGGCGCAGCGAAGCACCCGCCGAGGTCTGGCACTACCGCACCAAGACCTGCTTTTTGGATCTCTTCCTCTACCGGGACGGTGCGGCTCTCACGGTCACCCACATCGAGGCGCGAGGCCATGACGTCGCTGCCATCGGAAAAAAAGCCTGTTACCTGGGATTGCTGGTCGAGAAAAGCCGCGCCAAGGCTCTTTAACGGCACTTTCCCGTGCAAGCCGAAGAAGGCGGTGCTTACGCCGTGGTCTTGCCCTTGAAACGGCACAGATCGACCACCACGCAGGTCTCGCACAAAGGCTTGCGCGCCTTGCATGTATAACGCCCGTGCAGGATGAGCCAGTGGTGGGCGTGGCGTTTCCACTTGGGCGGGGTCCGCTTTACCAGACCCTTCTCGACCTCAAGCGGCGTCTTGCCGGGCGCCAGGCCGGTACGATTGGAGACACGGAAAATGTGGGTATCGATGGCGATGGTTTCCTCGCCGAAGGCGACGTTAAGCACCACGTTGGCTGTTTTGCGCCCGACCCCGGGCAGGCTTTCGAGCAAGGCTCGGTCGCGCGGTACTTCACTGTCGTGGTGTTCGATCAGCATGCGGCTCAGCGCGATAATGTTCTTGGCCTTGGTATTGTAGAGCCCGATGGTCTTGATGGTGCGGCGCAGCTTGGCTTCGCCGAGCGCGGCCATTTCCTCTGGTGTCGATGCCTTGGCGAAAAGCGCCGGCGTGGCCTTGTTAACGCCGACATCGGTGGCCTGGGCCGACAGCACCACGGCGACTAGCAAGGTGAACGAATTGATGTATTCAAGCTCGGTCTTGGGTTCCGGGCTGTGTTCAGCAAGCCGGGCGTAGAAGGGGTCGATGTCGGCTTTTTTCATGGTTTTGATACTCCGGGTCCCTTTCAGGCGAAGCCAAGGACGTCGCGCATGGAGTAGCGACCCGCCGGCCTCTCTCGCGCCCACAGGGCGGCGCGAACGCCGCCCTGGGCATAAAGAGCGCGAGAAAAAGTGCGCTGGGTCAGCTCAATCCGTTCGCCCTGGCCGGCCAGAATGACCGTGTGATCGCCGGTCACGTCACCGCCCCGCGAGACGGCGAAGCCAATGTCGGAGGGGCGCCTGGGGCCGGTCTCTCCGTGGCGCACTGTGCGCGCCATTTGGCCGAAGTCCTGGCCTCGTTTTCGCGCCACCGACTGACCCAGCATGACCGCGGTGCCCGAGGGCGAGTCGACCTTGCCGCGATGGTGGATGTCGGTGATTTCAACATCGTAGCCGGAGCCGAGGACGGTGGCCGCCCGTTCGACCAAGGTCATCAGGAGGGTGACGCCAACGCTCATGTTGGGGGCCTGGACGACGACGGTTTCAAGGGCCGCGGCGTCGACCGCCGCGCGGTGCCCGCTGTCCAGCCCGGTGGTGCCGAGGATCAGGATCGTCCGGTGCCGGCCGGCGAGTTCCAGATGGCTTTTGGCAACCGCCGGATTCGTACAGTCGATGACCGCATCGGCGCTCTGGAAAAGGGTCTCGGGGTCGTCGCTCACCGTCAGACCTATCGCCTCCAGACCGGCCTGGGTCGCCACGTCCTTACCGATGGCAGCGCTTCCCGCTAAGTCGCATCCGCCGACCAGTTCGCAGTTGGGCGAAGACAAGACCTCGCATATCAAGAGCCGGCCCATGCGCCCGCCGCAGCCAGTCACGCCAATTTTCATTGGGGGTCGGATGTTCATGCCAAATCCAGGACGTCGGCCATGGAATAAAGACCTGGTGGCCGGCCGATGGCCCAGCGCGCCGCCGCGACGGCGCCCTTGGGATAAATGGCACGTGTTGATCCCCGGTGCGTCACCTCCAGGCGCTCGCCGGCGCCGGCGAAGATTAACGTGTGGATGACCGATAGGTCGCCGCCGCTTACCGTGGCCAGGCCGATTGCGCCCTTCGGCCGCTTGCCGATTTCGCCGTGCCGCCCCCTTTGTTCGACCTGGTCGAGTGCCACGTCGCGTCCGGTAGCGGTGGCGCGGGCCAGGGCCAGGGTGGCGCCAGACGGCGCATCGACCTTGTGGCGGTGCTGCTGACCCAGGATTTCGATGTCGTAGTCGGTTCCGAGCGCCCGGGTGGCGCGTTCGGCCAGGGCGAGGACGACGTTCATGCCAAGAGAGGTGTTGGCCGGCTGGACGATGGCAGTCTTGGCCGCTGCCGCCGCGACCGTCGCTTGGTCCTCGTTCCCAATACCGGTGGTGCCGAGGACCAGGGGAATGGCGTGCCGGGCTGCTGCCTCGGCGCTCAACGGCGCGACCGAAGCGACGGAAAAGTCGATAACGACGTCGCAGGCGGCGAACATTGCCTTGCCATCCGCCGTAACCGCCAAGCCGGCCGGCGCCCTGCCGGCCAGTTCCGCCACATCGCGGCCGATGACGGTACTGTCCGCCCGCCCCGTGCCGCCACCCAAGGCGCAGCCTTCTGTGTGGACGACCTCTTGCACCAGCAGGCGGCCCAGACGGCCGCCGCAGCCGACGATCCCGATTATTATTGGCAGCGGATTACTCATGCCAGACCAAGAACGTCGCGCATGGAATAAAGGCCCGCCGGCTTGCCAACCGCCCAGCGCGCCGCCGCCACCGCGCCCTGGGTATAGATCGCCCTGGACGAGGCTTTGTGGGCGATCTCGACACGTTCTCCTGCACCGGCGAAAATGACGGTGTGTTCGCCCGGCGAGTCGCCGCCGCGCAGGACAGCGAATCCAATGGCACCGCTCGGCCTGGGCCCGATCTCTCCGTCGCGCTGGTAAACGGCGAGGTCTTTGAGTTCACCGCCGCGCCCCGCCGCTGCCGCGCGGCCCAGCGCCAGCGACGTGCCCGACGGTGCGTCAACTTTGTTGCGGTGGAATAATTCGACGATTTCGACGTCGTAGTCGTCGCCCAGGACGCCGGCGGTCTGCTCGGTCAGTTCCAGCATCAGGTTAACGCCGATGCTCATCGACGACGACTGCACGACGGCGGTGCGCTCCGCCGCCGCTTCGACGGCACCTTGCTGGGCGGAATCGAGACCCGAAGTTCCGTGCACCAATGCGACACCGTGGGCTGCCGCCAGTTCGGCGTGGCTGGGCGCCATGTCGGCCACCGAGAGGTCGATAACCGCGTCCGAATCCCGGAACAAGGCCTCGGCGTTGTCGGCGACGATAAGGCCCGACGGTTCGAGCCCCGCCTGTTCGGTTACGTCGCGACCGATGAGCGGGCTTCCCGGCCGCCCCGTGCCCCCACTAAGTGCGCAGCCCTCGGCGGCCATCACTTCCAAGACCAACGCCCGGCCCATGGTGCCGCCGCAACCGACAATGCCGATTTTCATGTACTGACCTCCCCTTACATGTCGCCCGCCGGCGCGGTACCGGTGCCGTCCGGGCGTCCATTCCTTATTTTTTGACTGTTCGGGTAGCAGAGGTTGGGCGGTCCGGTCAATCGGACTCTTGAACTTACTCTTTCAGGTCCTCCCACAACTCCTTGACCTTGGTGAAGAAGCCATGGCTTTCGGGGCTGTACTGTTCGCTGCCGCCATCTTCTTCGAATTGGCGCAGTAAACCCTTTTGTTTCTTGTTCAAGTTGACCGGTGTTTCGACCGACGCCTGGACGAACATGTCACCGCGCGCCTTGCTGCGCAGGATGGCCATGCCTTTGCTCCTAAGGCGGAACTGATTGCCGCTCTGGGTGCCGGCCGGAATGGTGACTCGCGCCCGTCCGCCGTCGACGGTGGGCACCTCTATGGCGCCGCCCAGCGCCGCCGTGGTGAACGCGATGGGGACGCGGCAATGGATATTGGCGCCGTCGCGCTGGAAGAGACGATGCGGCGCCACGGTCAGAAAGATATAGAGATCGCCCGCCGGGGCGCCGCGAACGCCCGCTTCTCCCTCGCCGGCGAGGCGGATGCGGGTGCCGTCCTCGACGCCGGCCGGAATGTTGACCGACAAGGTCTTCTCTTTGTGCGTCCGGCCGTTGCCGCTACAGGTCTTGCACGGATCGCGGATTACCTGGCCGACGCCCTGGCACGACGGGCAGGTACGCTCGACGGTGAAAAACCCCGATTGGGCCCGCACCCTGCCCTGTCCGTGGCAGGTCGGACAGGTTGCCGGTGCCGCCCCACCCGCCGAACCGGAACCTTTGCACGATCCGCACGGCACCGAGGTGGGAACGCGGATGCTCGCTTTCTTGCCGCTATAGGCATCGGCGAGGGAGACTTCCATGTTGTAGCGCAAGTCGGAACCGCGCGACGGTCCGCCGGAACCGCGCCGGCTACCGCCCTGACGGTTGCCGAAATCACCGAACATCTCGTCAAAAATGTCGGCGAACCCTGACGTAAATCCGCCCTCGAAGCCACCTCCGCCGGGCGCACCGGGTCCGCCTGCCTCGAAGGCGGCGTGGCCAAAGCGGTCATAGGCGGCGCGGCGCTGGTCGTCCTTCAGGACGTCGTAGGCCTCGTTGATTTCCTTGAACTTGCGGTCGTCGCCCTTGCCGTCGGTGTTGCGGTCGGGATGATGCTTCATGGCCAGCTTGCGGTACGATTTCTTGATCTCGTCCGCGCTGGCGTCCCGGGCTACGCCAAGGGAGTTGTAGTAGTCATCCTTGGCCATCAGAGGGGACTCGCGATAGTAAAGGGTCTCGGCGCCGGGCCGCCATCAAGGAGAACCACCATCATCGCTGGCCCTCGTTTCCCGCCGCCCGCGCCCGTTATTCGGCCTTCTTTTCTTTTTCCGGGTCGACTTCCTCGAAGTCGGCGTCCACGACATTGGGATCGTCGTCTCCGGCGCTATTGGCGGCGTCGCCCTCGGGCGCTTCGCCGTCCGGCGTATCGTCACCGCCGGTCTCGGCCTGTGCCGCTTGGGCGGCCTCCTCCTGGCTCTCCTTATAGATCGCCTCGCCAAGCTTCATGGAGGCCTGGGTAAGGGTCTCCGTCTTGGCCGTAATGGCGTCGAGGTCTTCGCCTTCCATAACTTCGCGCAATTGAGTTATGGCTTCTTCAATGTCCGACTTCTCGTTCTCGGCGACCTTGTCGCTGTATTCGGAGAGGTTCTTCTCGGTGGCGTGGATCAGCGCGTCGGCGTGGTTGCGCGCCTCGATCAGTTCGCGCCGGCCTTTGTCTTCGTCGGCGTGCTCCTCGGCCTCCTTGACCATCTTCTCAACCTCGGCGTCAGACAGGCCGCCAGACGCCTGGATGCGCACCTGCTGCTCCTTGCCCGTCGCCTTGTCCTTGGCCGAGACATTGACGATACCGTTGGCGTCGATGTCGAAGGTTACCTCGATCTGGGGCAGGCCGCGCGGTGATGGCGGAATGCCGATCAGGTCGAACTGGCCCAGCACTTTGTTGTCGGCGGCCATCTCGCGTTCGCCCTGGAAGACGCGGATGGTCACAGCGTTCTGGTTGTCTTCGGCGGTCGAGAAGACCTGGCTTTTGCGCGTCGGGATGGTGGTGTTGCGGTCGATGAGACGGGTGAAGACGCCACCCAAGGTTTCGATGCCGAGCGACAGCGGTGTCACGTCGAGCAATAGCACGTCCTTCACGTCGCCCTTCAAGACGCCGCCCTGGATGGCGGCGCCAAGCGCCACGACCTCGTCGGGGTTGACCCCCTTGTGGGGTTCGCGGCCAAAGAACGCCTTAACCGTCTCGATAACCTTGGGCATGCGGGTCATGCCGCCGACCAAGATCACCTCGTCGATCTCGCCGGCCGTAAGCCCGGCGTCCTTGAGCGCCGACTTGCACGGCCCGACGGTCTTTTCGATCAGGGATTCGACCAGGGCCTCCAACTTGGCCCGCGTCAGCTTGATGTTGAGATGCTTGGGCCCTGACTGGTCGGCGGTGATGAAGGGCAGGTTGACCTCGGTCTGGACGGCGCTGGAGAGCTCGATCTTGGCCTTCTCGGCCGCCTCCTTGAGGCGCTGCAGGGCGAGCTTGTCCTCACGCAGGTCGATGCCGCTTTCCTTTTTGAACTCATCGGCCAGATAGTCGATGATCGACTGGTCAAAGTCCTCGCCGCCGAGAAAAGTATCGCCGTTGGTCGATTTGACCTCGAACACGCCATCGCCGATCTCAAGAACGGAGACGTCGAAGGTGCCGCCGCCCAGGTCATAGACCGCGACGGTCCCCGACTTCTTTTTCTCCATCCCATAGGCCAGTGCCGCCGCCGTCGGCTCGTTAATGATGCGCAGCACCTCAAGGCCGGCAATCTTGCCCGCGTCCTTGGTTGCCTGGCGTTGGGAATCGTTGAAGTGGGCGGGAACCGTGATAACCGCCTGGGTAACGTCTTCGCCCAGGTAGGCCTCGGCGGTTTCCTTCATTTTCTGCAAGATAAAACCGCTGACCTGGCTTGGGCTCAGCTTTTTGCCGCCGCCTTCAACCCAGGCGTCGTCGTTCTTCGCCTTGACGATCTTGTAGGGAACCAGGCCCTTGTCCTTCTTGGTCATGGGATCGTCATAGCGCCGGCCGATGAGGCGCTTGATGGCGAACAGCGTATTTTCCGGGTTGGTCACCGCCTGGCGCTTGGCGGCCTGGCCGACCAGGCGTTCACCCGATTCGGTGAAGGCAACGATGGAGGGCGTGGTGCGCGTGCCCTCGGCGTTTTCAATAATTCGGCTGTCCTTGCCGTCCATAATGGCGACACACGAGTTGGTGGTCCCCAGATCGATCCCGATAACCTTGCTCATGGCGATACCTTATTGCTTGCGGCGAATTCCCGCGGCCCCATCAGGCGCCGCCGAAAACCCCGGAAAAGAGAGGGTTTGTGTTATGTCGCGATATATAGGTGCGTCCAGTCGGCTGCGCAACCGCCAGGCGGAAATTGGGCCCCCTTGCCAAGCGCCGCCACCGCCGAGCAAGGTCGCGGGCCGCTTCCGTCCAGACGGATAGCGTTCTACGCGCTGATCGCCATCATCGCCTTCGCCATGTTGCGTGCCGCCCGCGACAGGGCCTTCTTGACCGTCCCGCCGAACATGTGGCGCATGAGACCGAAATTCATGTGGGCGACGTGAACCTCGCCCGATGAATCCTCGTAAACGACGATCCCGGTCGGCATCATCACCAGCATCGGTTTGTCACCGTCGCTTCTGGTGATATCAAACCCGGATCCGGCATTGCAGAAGTAGACGACCGTCGCCCCACCCATGTCGGACAGGCCCTAGTGGTGGTAGTGTTCCTGCAAATCGAGGACCTGGGGAACCGTCCAACCGCTGTCGGCTGCCGCTTCCCGAACCTTGGTGACGGTCTCAGCGTAGTCGAACCGGCTCGGGATCGACTTGAACATCAACGCGCTCATAAGCCCCATGGTAAGCCCCCTCCTTTCGGCACGACCTAAAACGTCCCGCGACGAAGTCAGGTGCCCGACGTTCGTGCCGCCATCAGGTCCGTGCGCACGAAGCGCCATATGATCAGATTTAGTATCCCGAGAATTAGAAGCAAAGGAAACGGAATAAGGGAGATATAGGTGAAGACGATAACAACCCCCGGTGCGCCGAGACGTATCATTTCCACCAAAGCACGGACCAAGAGGACAAAATAGAGGATAAGGAGTCCCAACAAAACAATCACGGCAACCACCAGGGTACCTGGATCAAATTGCAGATCAATTCCGTTCAGCATGGTGTCATTCCCCCAATTTCGCGATGTAAGAAAATCCTCCAGTTATTCGGATAGGCTGTTAAAGCTTCTTGTCGATCTTGGCGCCGGCGGGGTCGTCTTTTTTACCGTAGGCCTTGGCGGTGTCGGTTTTGGGCGATGGCTGGGCAGGCTGGGTGTCTGTTGTCTCTGCCTTCGGGCCGCCCTTGCCGACGCCGACCTTGGACGGGCGCAACAGGCGGTCATGCAGCATGTAACCGGTTTCCAGCACCTGAACCACGGTGCCGGCGGGGTGGTCCGGGTCCTCTAATTCGAACATGGCCTCGTGGAGGTTGTGGTCGAACCTCTGGCCCAGGGCCTCGATGGGGCGCACGCCGGTGCGCTCGAAGGCGTTGAGCATCTCGCGTTCGGTGATCTCCAGGCCGACGAACAGGTTTTCCAGGGCCTCGTTCTCGCGCCTTGCCTCGTCGCTCACGCTTTCCAGAGCCCGGCGCATATTGTCGGCCGCCTTCAGCATTTCGCGGGCAAAATTGGCGGCGGCGTACTTGGACGCATCGACGCGGTCGCGTTCGGCGCGCCGGCGCACATTCTCGGCTTCGGCAAGGGCGCGCAACAGTTTGTCCTTGAGGTCCGCCGCCTCGGCCTCAATTGCCGCCAGGCGCTCCTCGGGCGGAGCCTCGGTCGGGGTGGCGTCGGGCGTCTCGGCCTCCGAGGTCTCTGATTCCGGCGCTTCCGGCGGGTCTTTGGGGGCGTCGGTTTGCGGCGCCTCGTCTTGGGAAGCTTCGGGTGCCGGTTCTTCTTTCTTGTCCGCGCGTTTCGCCATATCGTAGATCCGTTCCTTTATCCGATCAGACGGCCGATGAGCTTGGCCGTGTAGTCAACCATGGGAATGATGCGCGCATAGTTCATGCGGGTCGGTCCAATGACTCCGATGGCCCCGACAATGCGTTGGCGCGCGTCATGATAAGACGAGACGATCATGGAACATCCCGACACATTGAACAACTGGTTGTCGGCGCCGATAAAGATACGCACGCCGTCGGCGGTGTCGGCCAGCGACAACAGGCGTAACAGGGTCTCTTTGGTTTCCAGGGCCTCGAACAGGGCGCGGATGCGTTCCAAATCGGCGACCGCGGTAACGTCGTCCAAGAGGTTTGCCTGCCCGCGGACGATCAGCGAGCCGCCTTTCTCGCCCCCGGCCCAGGTCGCCAGGCCGGCTTCGACGACGCGGGTCGTCAGGGTATCGAGCTGAGCTTGGTGTTCGTCCAGTTCCAACCTGATGGCCTGGGCCGTCTCGGGCACCGTATGGCCGACCAGGCGGGCACTCAGATAATTGCTGGCTTCGACCAGGGCCGACGGCGGCAAGCCGTGGGGCACTTCGACGATGCGGTTCTCGACGGCCCCGTTCTCGTTGACCATGACGACCATCACCCGGCCTGGACCGAAGCTGACGAATTCGATGTGGCGCAGCGGGCTGTCCGCTTTCGGCGCCATGACCAGGCCGGCGCAGTGCGACAGACCCGAGAGCCCCGTCGTTGCCTCCTCGAGCAACGTCTCCAGGCTCTTGTCGGTGCCGGCGCATTGGCTCTCGATTGTGTCGCGTTCTTCCTCGGTTAGGTTGCCGACCTCCAGCAACCCGTCGACGAAAAGGCGCAGTCCGGCCTCGGTGGGCAGGCGTCCGGCCGACGTGTGGGGGGCATAGAGAAGGCCCGCATCCTCCAAATCCGCCATCACGTTGCGGATGGTGGCCGGCGACAGCCCAAGATCAAGGCGCCGGGCCAAGGTGCGCGAGCCGATCGGCTCACCGGTCTCCATATAGGCGTCGACGATGTTGCGAAAGATCTCGCGCGAACGTTCGTTGAGATCCAAGATCATGGCGGTTCCATGCTTTTGTGACTAATCGAACCTAGTAACCGCCTGGGCCAGCGTCAACGGAGCAGCGCTTGAAACCTGGTGCCGCCATAAACCGGCGTCACTTGACGGCGTGAGTGAGAAAACCGACGATATCAAGTCCTAGAGCGGGGTTGGGGCAGAGGGAGTTGCATAGGGGAGGTGCGAGATGGCGAGGTTGGTGAGCGCGATCATAGCCGGCGTGCTGGCCTGTGGGTTGGCGGGAACGGCGGCTTTGGCGAAGGAAGAGGAAAAGAAAGAGATCTGGGTGCCTGTCGAGAACAAGGCCAACTGTGCTGTTTGGGCTTTTCCACTCGATAAGGGCGAAACGGGGACATGGACGGGTAACTGCCGCGACGGCAAGGCCGAGGATAAGGGCGTATTAACGTGGCGCGGCCCGACAAAGGATGGGAAAGGGTGGACGAATACCTTCGCACAATGCGTGGCGGCAAGCCGCACGGCGAGGGTATGTTTGATTGGGCGGACGGCCAATCCTAAACAGGCGGGCAGATGGACGGAAAGAACCAGGGAAAAGCAGTAATC
>JASLZL010000042.1 GCA_030754885.1 Rhodospirillales bacterium
GAGGAAATGCCTGATCGGTTCATGGTCGGCACCGACACAGAGAGCGAAGACGACTACGACGGGGCCATCGGGACCATCCGAAGCGGGCTGCTGGCGAACCTGAAGCCGGAAACGGCTGAGAAGGTCGCTTATAAGAACGCCCAGCAGCTTCTCAGGTTGCAATAAGCTGCTTGGTTTGGTTGCTCGTTGAATCCTTCCTCTCAATGTCCGCCTTGGGTCAAAAGCCCTAAATGATCGCACATCTACTGACAGGTGTCTATTTATGCGGGTCAAGAATATTATACGGAGTTATCTATCGTCTCGTTAAGTAAGACAGCACACACAAACAGCCCAAATTCACGTGTAATTTTACCCGTTTTAGATCAGTTCTCACCCTGATTTCGCCGTTTTGACGGCAAATCCCGGCTAATAGCAGTGGCTATCATTTCTGCATTAAAGCATCGTCCCAAGCTTGCCTTCGTCCGACCACCACAACCTTATCCCCCGCCAGACGTGCCGCCGCACCCCCTTCAACTCGGCCTCTGGGCCGGGTGCCTCCCGGCACGGTGTACACCTTTAATCTCGCTGCGGGTCTAGCCCGTCCCCCTGCCGACGGCATGATGGGCGGGGGTACACCGGTTGGTGTACGGGTTGCCGCCAGCGCCGACAATAACCTGATCGCCGCCGCCGAGGTCGCCAGAGTGTCGGTGACGACAGGCGTACCAGCCGATGCCGAAACCGTCGCCGTTGGTGGACGAGGCACCTTGTAGCGCGGCGCGGCTTTGGCGAATCAGCGAGTTCTCCGGCGCCAAGATGAGCGACGACAGGAGGATGCGTGGTCCTGAATAAGCGAGCCAGCGGCACATGACGTAACGAGTCCCCTTTAGACCGATCGCGCGCTAATCGATGGCGGCGCTAACCGCGATTTCGACCAAATGCGGTTGGGACGGGTCGGCCTGATGCGTAAGCTCAACCCCGACACAGACGCGCGCGCAAGGATTGTCGCGGTCGGCCCATGCTACCCAAACGTCATTCATTTCGTCCTTTAGTGCCATGTCCGCGACGTAGATCGTTGCCGTTACCAGCCTCGATTTATCGGTGCCCGCCTCGGCCAGAAGAGCGTCGATTTTGGCAAGGCACTCTTCAGTCTGACCTCCGATGGATACCGATTTGTCTTCCGCCGACATTACGAGATGGACTAAACCGCCATATTCGACCCGCCGGGTCCGGCCGGGGTAACTCTCTGGTCCACGTTTAATGGTCATGGTTTTCTCCGTTTAGTGGTCTTCCGTTGGCTTTGCGACTGCCTCTTGTCCCGGCAGACGATGATGATAGCAGATTCAAGGAGCGGCGTCGGACTGCCTAGTTTCCTCGGCGGCGGTCCGGGGATATGATCCCCTCATGTTGGAGACCGTACTGAAAATGCCGGTTCCGCAACGTGCTATGCGTCGCCGGTCGATCGCCCTCGGATACTGCCTCGCCCGACCATGACAATTCGTCGGCACATTCGGTGGTGGGCTGTCCGCGTCACGGCGGTCGCCATCCTCGTCGGGACCCCGCTGGCGGGTTTTGAGATTTTGGTGGAATACCTGTTACGCAATCCGGCGGCTCTGCGTTTCATGCCCGAACCGGTAAGCGTCGCGGTGATTCGTATCTACAACCACCGCGACCGTATCCAAATCAATATGGACCCCCAGTGCAGCCGCTACGACGAACAGGTGCTCTATACTCTCAGGCCCGGCCAGTGCCGGTTCACCAATCGAGAGTTCGACACCCATTTCCGGATAAACTCCGCCGGCCTGCGCGATGAAGAAGAAGCGCTGGTGGCGCCGGACATCATATTTCTGGGCGATTCCTATACCATGGGATGGGGGGTGGAACAGGACGAGGCATTCCCGCAAAAGGTGGCCCGGGCGACTGGGCTCAAGACCCTCAACACCGGTATCTCGTCCTATGGAACCGTACGCGAAGCCCTGGTCTTTGAAAAACTTGACCGATCGAACCTAAAATTCGTGATCTTGCAATACGGCGAAAATGATTACGCCGAGAACGAATTCTTCGCCCGCCACGGAAATTTGCGCCCGAGCGACAAGGAACGCTTCGACAGGCTGGCCAGGAAGGCGGCGAAAAACACGCGCTACTTTCCCTTCAAGTACATTTATTCGGTCCTCCGCATATCAATAAGCGCCGTTTTTAAAAGCACGCCGCCGCCCAGCCCAGATCAAGAGGTCGACGTCCTCATGCCCCTGTTGCGCAGGATTGCCCAGGCGGCCGGCGATACTCCTGTACTGGTCTTCGATTACCGGCCCTCGCGGGGACGACACCAACGTTTTGGCGCCGCGCTTGCCAAGCGCCTGACCGGCGACCCCACCCTTGGGCGTAGCATTAGAATCATCGATGTCGCAGCGGGCCTAAAAGCGGATGACACCTTTATTCTCGACGACCATTGGACGGTGCGGGGCCACGCGTTAGTCGCCGCCGGCCTGGTCCGCCACATCGCAGACCCGCCATCATCGCAGAATGCTCGCTGAACGAACCTGACTCGTCACGGTGTCAGGCAGCGCCGTTTTGGGGCATCCCGATTAACCAATTGTTTACCAATAATCGATATTTCTGAAAATTCGTGCCGTCACGGTGTTCGTCATTTTACCCAAAAAAAAGAGACTGGCGTGGAGACCTATCTGTTAAGCGTCGCGCTCATCACATTGTGGGAATTTTAGGCGGGCGCCTTCATAGAGGATGGCTGTGTGGCGGGCGATGATGGTTTGGGCATAGGCAAGCTCCGCTGGGTCCATGTTGGAGAGCGGTTGCTGCTCGAGTTCGAAGTGGCCGAAGGTATCGCTGCCATTAACCAGCGTCGCGGTGTCCCGGTGCGGGAGAAGCTGACGAATACGGGTCGGCATGTAACGAATGGCGACGCCGATCCGAGGCTCGTCCGAAGCGTTGGGTCCCGAGCCGTGCACCATCAGTACGTGGTGCAACGACATCTCACCGGCGCGCAGCACCACGTCCACCACCGAACCGGAATCCACGTCGACCTCGATTTCCTGGCCGCGGGTCAACAGGTTGTCGGGATCGAAGGTGTCGTGATGGGGGATCTGGCGCATCTGGTGACTGCCGGGGACAAATCCCATGCAACCCGACTCCGGCCTGCTGGTGCTGAGCGCCACCCAGGCGGTCAGCACCTCGTCCGAGTTTAGTCCCCAATATGTGGCGTCCTGGTGCCACGACACGAAACCGGGGCTGCGCGGCTCCTTGATAAAGAAGTTGGTGGTCCAGCACAGGATGTCGGGACCGAGGATGTCTGACACCGGCTCGATGATCACCGGGTGGCGGACCAGCTCGGCCAACCACGCCAGGGCCACGTGGCCTTTGTGGCGCAGCACCTGGCGGCCAGTTGCGCCGTGGTTCGCCAATAGGCCCTCCACCTCACCCCGATAGCAGCCCACTTCCTCGGTCGTCAGGGCGGGCAGCGGAAACAGGTAGCCCTGCTCCTCATAGAGCCGTGCTTGGTTTGTGTTCCTCTCCATTGTCGACCCCACTGGCCACTCTGATTGCCTGCCGTCTCTGCGCTTAGGCGAAAGTGAGATAGCGCCGCGGCGTGTCGACCAGGATGGTTTGGATTTCCTCCTCGGAAAAGCCCTGGCGGCGCATCATCGGCACCACGTTTTTCAAGATATGCGCGTAGCCGTGTCCGCCGTAGCGGGCGAGCTTGTACTTGAAATAGACGTCCTGGGATATGACGAGCCGCTCGCCAAAACCTTCGCTGATAAGCCACCGGATGCGGTGCAGGCGCTGGGCGTCGGTCGGCATGTCAACCTCCAGGTCCCAGGGGTAGTATGAATTCTCGTAGCCGAACAGGTCGTACTCGAGGATGCAGCCCGTCTCGGCCAGTTGTTTCACATCGTCCTCGCGGTCGAGGGTGCGTTCTACGTGGCACATGATGGTGCGCCCCAGGTCTGTGTCGACCTCGCGCAGTACCTCGACGATCTCAAGGGGCGCCTCGCGACCGCGGCCGGGATGAATCATCAGGGGCGCCCCGGTAAGTCGCTGCGCCCGGCCCGAGGCCCGCAGCACCTTGCGTTCGTTGTCGGTAAGCGGCCACGAGCATCCCACTTCGCCGATGAAGCCGGCGCGGACGTCGGTGCCATCGGCGCCGTCCAAGACGTCGCGCGCGATCTCATCCACGATCTCGTCCTCTCTTCGCTCCGCCACCCGGCGGTCCGGCGGGTGGGTCTCGTCGACGTAATACGAGGCCCCCATGACGACGTTGAGGCCGGTGGCGCGGGCGATGCGCGCCAAACCGCACGGGTCGCGGCCGATGCCGATGCTGGTCGCCTCTACAATGGTCGATCCGCCGGCCAGCTTGAACAGCCCTGCCTCGTCGATCGCCGTTTCCACGTCGTCGAGGCGGCAGTTGTCCAGGTTCAATAGGCCGCTGAATCGAATGTCACCCAGATTGTCCAAGCCGACGAGCTCGCGGAAACGCGCCCGCTGGCTGGCCTCCGCCGGCTCCTTGGCAACGTGTGGGGCGTAGGACAGAAGGTGCTCGTGCATCAGCGTGATGCCCAGGTCGGCGGGTTCGACGGGACCGAGCACGGTCTGCGCCTTACCCGCCAACTCCTTTTTGCGTGACGCGTGGTCCATCGTGTCCTCCATGGCAAGGCGCCTTCTCGGGCCGTCAATCGGCGAAGAGGACGCCGGGCAGCCAGGTCGAGAGCGGCGCGAAATAGGTGATCAACAGGAGCGCGATCACCAGGGTCGGCAGAAAGACGGCGCTCGCCTTGACGATCTCCTCGAGCCTCAGTCCTGTTAGGGCGCAGATCGCGTAGAGACCAATGCCGATGGGCGGCGTGATGATGCCGATCAACAAGTTGAACGTGAGCATGACCCCGAACTGCAGGGGGTCGACGCCGAGATTGAAGGCGATCGGTCCGAACAGGGGCATCGAGATGAGCAGTGCCGGCAGGGTTTCCAGCACGCAACCCAGGAACAGGATGGCGATGTTGATAAGAAGCAAGAGGATCCATGGTTCCTCGGTCAGCGATAGCATGAAGGCGGCCACCACGTCGGCCGCCTGCTCCGAGGTAAGGACGAAGGCCATGACCGAGCCGACGCCGGTCAGATACATGATCAGGGCCGTCGTACGGATGGTGGATTCAAAGGCGTGGCGCAGCTTGGTAATGGTGATCTCGCGGTACAGCACGCCCAGCAGCAGGGAATAGATGACCGCCAGGACCGCCGCCTCTGTCGCCGTGGCAACGCCGCTGACCATGCCGGTGACGATGATCACCGGTGTCAGAATCGCAGGCCCGCCCGTCACGAACGAACGCCCAATCTTGCCAATGCCGCTGCGCCGGACCGGCGGGCAGCTCTCGATGCCGCTCTTGGCCAGGAACCACACCGTGGCCATGAGCACGAAGGCGATCATCAGGCCCGGCAGGACGCCGGCCACGAACAGCCGACCGATCGAGACGTCCATGTTGACGGCGTATATAATGAACATGATAGAAGGCGGGATGATCGGCCCGATGGTCGACGAGGCGACGGTGACGGCGGCGCTGAATTCGAGCCGGTAGCCACGCTCGGTCATGGCCTTGATTTGCACCGTGCCGAGCCCGGCAATGTCGGCCAGGGCAGAGCCTGAGATGCCAGCGAAGATGACGCTGGAAAGGATATTCACCTGGGCCAGTCCGCCTGGTATGAAGCCGACCAGATGGCTGGCGAAATTGAAGATGCGCCGTGTCAGCCCCATCTGGTTCATGATCGAGGCGGTGAGGATGAAAAAGGGGACCGCCAGGAGTGGAATGGCGCGCACGCTGTCCAACATGTTGCGGACCATCGTATCGGGCGGCATTCCCATGAGGTAGAGGCCGAGCAGGGCGCCGAATCCCATCGACACGCACACCGGGATGCGGAACAGTGCCAGGATCAGAAAAGTGACGAGCATCCATACCGAGACCATGGCGCCGCCCTATCCGGCGATCGGCGGCGGTCCGGCGGTGACCGGCGGTTGCTCGGGAAAGGCCAGGGTGCGCAGCAAATGGATGACCTCGGTGACGATGATGTCGAAAGTGCCGACCGCCAGCGGGATGTAGTAGAGGAACTCGGGCCACTGCAGGATCGGCGTCTCGTAGATTGAAATCAGCTTGAAGGTCTTGATGCAAAAAATGAACAAGGTGACGTGAAAAGCGATGATGGCGAACCGCACCATGACGAAGATCCAATACTGGATGGGCGGCCGGAACCGCTCGACCAAGAACTCGACGCGGATGAAGCCGTCTTCCTTGCTCAGCAGTCCGTAAGCCGCGAAATAAATCCAGAAGGCGGCCATGATGGAAACTTCCTGGTGCCACATGGTGCCCAGGTCGAGGACGGTGCGCAGGAAGATGTTGTAGGAGTTGGCGCCCAGCATGACGCAGAACATGATGACGGCGATCCAGTTCAACAAGAAACCGCTCGTCTTCAGGTAACGATCGAATGTGGGATCTAGTCGCCCGACGAAACTTCGCATGCCGTCTCCGCGTGGCCGCCTTCCCTATCGCGTGATACGAGTGCCGTCCGGTCTCGGAGATACCCAGACCGGACGGCGACCTCGTCGTCCCTACTTGTCGAGGGCTCGAATCTTGGCAACGAAGCCCTTCGGGATGAAGCCGTCGGCCTCGAGCGTGGCAATGGTCGCCTTGCCGGCCTCGCGCCACGGTCCCAGCGCCGGCTCGATCACGTGGGCGCCGTACTTGGTGCGGGCGATGCGCTTCTTCAACTCAAAGTTCTGGGCTGAATAGTCGCGAAACGCCTTGCCGGCATTTGTCATCGCCTGTTGCAAGATACCCTGCTGTTGCGCGGTGAGGGATGCATACTTCTTCTTATTCACCATCATATTGATGATCTGGTAGTACTCCTCGGTCCGCATCCAGTATTTGGCCATCTCGGCGTTCTTTTGATCGACCCAGGCGCCGGCCGTTTCCGGGCCGCCCTCGATGATCTTCTGCTTGAAGGCCAGATACATCTCGGGGCGCGGCACGACGATGGGGTTGGAGCCGAAGCCCTTCCACGTCTCGATGGCGGCCTTGGCCTCCCATATGCGCATCTTCAGGCCCTTGAGTTCGGCCGGCGTGAAGACGGGTCTGGTGGCGTTGAAGCCGCGCGGATCATGGATGAACCATGACCATCCCTTGTCCAGCAGCACGGCGCCGTTCTTCTCAATGGCGTCGACGGCCGGCTTCCACAGGTTGCTTTTATAGAACTTCTGAAGATGTTTGAGCGAATTGAACACATAAGGAAGGGAGATTATGTTGGCCTCGGGTGCGAAGGAGGCCAGGAATTCCGGATAGATCAGGTGTATGTCCTGCGAGCCGGAAAAGGTGTTGGCGATCTCGGCCGGAATGTTGCCCAGCTTTCCGGAGTGGAAGACCGCTATCTTCATAGTGCCTTTACTCAGCTTCGCCACTTCGGCGGCGAAGGCTTCCACGCCAACCCCGGAGTGACTCTGCGCGTTGTCTACGTGGCCGAGCTTCAATGTAACGGTTTGCGCCGCGGCCGATCCGGACAGGGCAACGATGCTGATCAGGGCACCGCCGACGATATCTGCAATCCAACTCTTTCTCATCGTGTCCTCCTGTTAAACGGTTAAGTGCTCAAGTCTATTTCGCGCTTCTCCGGAATTCCAGTGAAGCGTCTTTGTATTGTCAACAACTGCAATTACCCCAGTGTGTCGAGAAGACGTCCTTCTGTCCATAGTCACCTTAGTGGGCCGGTTCGTTGCCGCGCCGCAGGACTCGTCCCGCGCGCTGCCCGGTGAGCGCCCCATCGCTGAGCGTCAGCACACCGTTGACAAGGACATGAACCATGCCGGCGGCCGTCTGGTTGGGCTCGAAGGTGGTGCCGCGCTCGCCGTAGGCCTCGGGGTCGAAGACCGCAATATCGGCCGAGAACCCCGGCGCCAGCCGTCCGCGGCGCGCCAGCTTCAGGATGCTTGCCGGCAGGGCGGTCAGCTTTTGGATCGCCTGCGCCGGGCTCAACGTCTTGGTTTCGCGCACCATGAAGCGGTAAAACCACGAAGCCCAGGTATAAGCGCCGTGGAAGGCGGAACCGGCCAGCGGCCCGTCGGGAGCCAGCGCGGTGGCGTCCGAGGCCGGCATGCAGAGCGGGTGAGCGAACACCTCGCGCTGTTGGTCGGGCGTGTAGCACCGAATGATGACCATGAGCCCATGCAGGTTTTCGACAATACCGGCCAGCAGGTCATAGATCGCGTCCAACGGTTCCTGACCGCGCTGGGCGGCGATATCGGCTATGTCGCGGCGCGCGTACTCGGGCCAACGGGCGTTGTCGAGCAGCACGACGCGACCCCAGTCGCCGCCGGCGCTCAGGATGCTCTTGTATTCCTTCATGCGGCGCCTCGCCTCGCCATCGCGCAGGCGGCCGGCCAGCGCTGGCGCACCACCCTCCATGGCCCACGGCGGGATCACCGTCGACAGATAGGTGGTGCCGAACAGCCGCGTATGCATGTCAAAGGCGACGTCGAGGCCGCCGGCGCGCGCCTGATTCACGATCTCGACACACCGTTCGCACTCGTCCTGGGCGCCGCGCGGCAGAAGATGAGAAACCTGCAGGCGGACTTCCGACGCCTGGGCCGTGCGGATTGCCTCCTCGACAGCCTCGGCAGCCCCGTCGTCGCGCCAGCGGGTGTGAGTGGCGTAATAGCCGCCCATCCTGGCGGCAGTGCGGCAAAGCGCCGTTAGTTCCTCCTCCGGCACGCTCGACTCGGCAGGGTATTCAAGCCCCGAAGAGAGGCCCCAGGCGCCTTCATCGAGGCTCTGTTCCAGCTTTCTGGTCATGCCCCGCAGTTCGTCCGTGGTTGCCGGTCGGTCGGCCATGCCAACGGTCGACAGGCGGAGTTGGCCGTTGGGCACCAAGGTCAGTACGTTGACCGCCGGCGCTGCTTCTTCGAGGCGTTCCATGTAGCCGGTCGTACCGGTCCAGGTGAGGGGTACTTCGGGGCTGTAACCGTAGATGTTGTTGGTGGCGAGGGCCGGATCATCGATCGGGAAGCAGCCAAAACCGCAATTACCGACCACCTCGAGCGTCACGCCCTGGAAGACGGAGCTGACGGCGCGCGGATCGATCAAGAGGGTGAAATCCGAGTGGCTGTGAATATCGATGAAGCCGGGCGCCACGCAAAGCGCGGCGGCGTCGATCTCGGGGACCCCATCCGTCTCGACGCGACCGACCTCTGCGATGGTGCCGCCGCCCACCGCCACGTCGCCGACGAAGGGCTCGCCGCCGCCGCCATCGAGGATGGTGCCGCCGCGGATGATCAGGTCGATCGCCACGTGCCGTCTCCTATCCCTGCCTGGACGTCCGCGCCATCTCGGCGCGCAAGGCTTTGGTGGCCGCCTTGTCGATGGTGCGGGTCGTGGAATCGACGACGACGCCGTAGGACCCCCGCGCCGCCTCGATACTTACCTTCTGGTCGATGACGTCGGCCAGCACGCGCTCGGGATAGCGCTCCAAGGGCTTGCCGAAGCCGCCGCCGCCGGCCGAGACGTGGCAAAACGCGTCACCCGCAGTCATCGGCAATGACTCCATCGGCATGGTCGGCAGTTCCCGCTCGACGCCGTCGTGGTTGAGGACGTTGCGCGACGGTGCGCCCGCCCGGCCGCCCTTGAGGCCATAGGGCGGGTGATCACGGCGGTCGGCGCGGACGGTGTAGCCAGCCTCTCCCGATAACAGCTTGAACTCGCGGACGAAGGCGAGTCCGCCCCGGCAGCGGCCCGCGCCACCCGAGTCCGGAACCAGGCCGTAGCGCACGACCTGCAATGGGAATTCGGCCTCGATCAACTCGGTCGGCTGGTTGGAGAGGTTAGCCGCCGGGTTCGATATTCCTTCGATGCCGTCGCGGGCGGCGCGGGCGCCCCAGGTGCCGACCATGACCTCGGTCAGGGTAAATGCCTCACCGTTGCGATAGCCACCGATGGAGAACAGGGTCGGCCCGCCTTCGCCGGCGGCAATCACCTTGTCGGGGACGACCTGCGCCAATGCCCCCATGATGGCGTCGAAGACGCGGTAGCCCATGACGCCACGGGCCGCACAAGCGGCTGGCAAAAGCGGATTGAGGATAGTGCCTTCGGGAGCGATGACGGTAACCGCCCGCATGTAACCCTGGCAGTTCGGGATCTCCTGGCCGCCGATGCAACGGATGGCGCAGTAGGCGCACGACTTGGCCATGGCGACGGGGCAGTTGATGGCCGCCTGAACCTGCGCCGAGGTGCCGGTGAAATCGACGGTGATATTGCTGCCCTTGATGCCGAGGGTGACCGCGATCTGCAACGGCTCGGGGTGCTCACCAAAGCCGTCGATGTAGTCGGTGTAGCTGTATTCGCCGTCGGGAATTGCCTCGATCTCGGCCATCATCATGCGCTCGGCCTGGTCCTGCAACTCTTCGAAGTAGGGATGCAGGAGCGCGGC
>JASLZL010000043.1 GCA_030754885.1 Rhodospirillales bacterium
ATTGAATATTGAGAAATTTCTGAGCAGAACCTGGCGATTTGAACCTCTGCATTTTGCGCTCACGGCGTCGGACCGCTTGATGAGAGTTTTCAGCGCGGTTGTTAGCGCGCTTGTTATCAATATGTTCCGCAGACAAGCCGAGTATTCTGAAGGCATCATGATAGGACCTGAGTTTATCAGTCACGATCCGTGTTGGTGGCCAGCCCTGTTTTTTTAAGAGTTTTCGAATCAGCTTCAATGCCGCTCTGGCGTTACGTTTCGGCTGAACCAGAAATTCGAGAACTTCGCCTTCGTTGTCTACGGCACGCCACAGCCAATGCCGTTTCCCACGGATCACGATGACCATTTCATCAAGGTGCCAGTAGTCGCTTGGGATTGGTCGTGATCTCCGCAAGTTGCAGGCAATTGGACCGCCAAATTTCTGGAACCAGCGCCGGACTGTTTCATAGGAAGTATCAAGTCCGCGCTCGGCAAGCAAATCCTCAATGTCCCGATAGCTTAGTGTAAATCGAGCGTATAGCCAAACGGCATGGCGAATGACTAATGGTGGGAAACGGTGACGCTTGAAGGAAATGTTCTGCATCTCAAGATGCTACTTGGAGGCAGCACCCAAACACCAGTCAGTAAATGTGACAACGCCATCGGGAGACTGGGTGGTGGGCCCGGCAGGACTCGAACCTGCAACCAGACCGTTATGAGCGGCCGGCTCTAACCAGTTGAGCTACGGGCCCCCGGGGCCGTGGCCTGGGGATGCGTGCACCCGCCGCCGAGTGGTGCGACGAGTTCCCTTCAGATATCAGAAATCGTGACGACGATACAGCCCGCCGGCCGTCCCTCAATAATCGAGGAAGCTGCGCAGCTTCCTCGATCGGCTTGGATGCTTGAGCTTGCGCAGGGCCTTGGCCTCGATTTGACGGATACGCTCGCGGGTTACCGAGAACTGCTGACCGACTTCCTCTAGGGTATGGTCGGTGTTCATGCCGATGCCGAAGCGCATACGCAGTACGCGCTCCTCACGTGCGGTCAGGCTGGCCAGCACCCGCGTCGTCGTCTCGCGCAGATTGGCGTGGATGGCGACATCAAGGGGCTGTACGGCATTCTTGTCTTCGATGAAGTCACCAAGATGGGAGTCTTCTTCGTCGCCGATCGGGGTTTCAAGGGAAATGGGCTCCTTGGCGATTTTCATTACCTTGCGCACCCTTTCCAGCGGCATGCCCAGTTTTTCCGCCATTTCCTCGGGCGTCGGCTCGCGGCCGATCTCGTGCAGCATCTGGCGCGACGTGCGCACCAGTTTGTTGATGGTTTCGATCATGTGCACGGGGATACGGATGGTACGCGCCTGGTCGGCGATGGAGCGCGTGATCGCTTGGCGGATCCACCACGTGGCGTAGGTCGAGAACTTGTAGCCGCGGCGGTACTCGAACTTATCGACCGCCTTCATCAGGCCAATATTACCCTCTTGGATGAGGTCGAGGAACTGTAACCCGCGATTGGTGTACTTCTTGGCAATCGAGATGACGAGGCGCAGGTTGGCTTCGATCATTTCCCGCTTTGCCTTGGCGGCCTCGCGCTCACCCTTTTGCACGGTGGCAACGATGCGGCGGAACTCGCCGACCGGCAGGCCCGCCTCGGCCGAGATTTCAGCCACCGCCTGGCGGATGACCTTGATATCGTCACCGTGCTTTGCTGAAAAATTCTTCCACGCCTTGCTCGACAGCCGCGAGATACGGCGCCGCCAACCAGGGTCGAGTTCGCTGCCGAAATAGTGCTCCAAGAAGTCCTCGCGCTTGACCTTGCAATTGAGGGCTAAGCGAAGAAGCTTGCCCTCAAGGCCGATCAGCGCCCGGTTGAGGTCATAGAGCTGTTCCACCAGTTGCTCGATCCGCAAGTTGTTGAGGTGGACGTTCTCCATCAGCTCGACCATTTCGTGGCGAAGCTTGGTGTAACGGCGTTCCTGAGAGGTGCTCAGATTGTCGCTCTTCTGCATGGCCTCCAGGCGTAGCATCTGAAGCCTATGCAACTTGTTGTGGGTCGAAGCGATCTTCTCGAATGTTTCGATCACCTCGGGCTTGAGCTTGTCTTCCATGACGGCCAGGGTCAGATTGATCTCTTCCGCCTCGCCGTCAGCGTCGTTGGAACCGTCACCCGGCGCCGACCCATTGTCCTTGCCGTCCCCGCTGGCCCCGCTGGCCGTATCGGTCTTGGTTTCCTTTGCGTCTTGGCCGTCCTTTGCCTCTGCCCCGTCCTTGCCGTTACTGCCGTCTTCTGCTCCGGCCTCGGTTTCTCCTGTCTTGGCGGCATCGCCGCTGCCGGGACCGCCGCCATAGGTGGTCTCCAGGTCGATGATATCGCGCAGCAGCATGCGCCCTTCGGCGAGCATGTCGTGCCACATGACAATCGCGCGAATGGTGAGCGGGCTTTCGCAAATACCCCCGATCATCATCTCGCGGCCCGCCTCAATGCGCTTGGCGATGGCGATCTCGCCCTCACGCGAAAGAAGCTCGACACTGCCCATCTCGCGCAAATACATGCGCACCGGGTCGTCGGTGCGGCCCAGGTCGTCCTCATTGACGTTGCCTGCGGGGGCGGCGGTCTCCTCGACGGCCTCGGGCTTGCCGGCCTGTTCTTCGTTTTCCTCGCTCTCGACGACGTTGATTCCCATCTCCGAGAGCATCACCATGGCATCTTCGATCTGCTCCGAAGATACCTGGTCGGGCGGCAGGGCCGCGTTTAGTTCCTCACAGGTGACGTGGCCGCGTTCCTTGCCGCGCGCGATCATCTTCTTGACCTTGGCACCGAGGGTGTCCAGAAGCGGGCCTTCCGTTCGTTCTTCCCGGGTATCCTCGGCTTCGGCCGTATTCGTCCCTTTGCTCGCCATATTCCCCGATCTTTCCATCAATTGCGGTGGCGACACCCGTCTGGGACCCCCCCCACTTGAGTGCCGTATCCTAGCCGCCCGCCGGCCAAACGAAAATGGCGCGGCCATCCAACCACGCGCCCGACCGTCCGACCACAGGCCGTCAACAATAAATCGTTATGCCTCAAGTGGCGTTCAAAGCCCAGTCTGTCAAGGGTATTATCCGGTCCATCGTCTTTAATTCTGCCCGACGGATTGTTGTCGAAGAGCGCCGGAACATACCACCCAAACGAGTTTCCCCGTCATGGCTTGCGCCGCCGGGGGGGCAAGGCCTCGGGCTCTTCACTCTCGGGTTTGTCGAGCGACGCTTCAATCAGAGCGCGTTGGCGCTGCCAGTCTTCGTCCGAATAGCCCTCGGCGCCCACCGCCTTGCCGGCCTCGATCTGGGCGCGCACGGCGGTGCCACAGAGGAGGGCATAATTTTCGTTCCAGGTGGCCCGCACCTGGTCCGCCGCCGCCGCCCCGATGAAGCGATGGCGGCTGATGAGAGGATCGCCGAAAAGACCGCGCAGCGTTGCCGCATGCCCGCGTTCCCTTAGTGCTTCCCTGACGCGGTGGGAATCAAGCCCATCGCCCTCGTTAATCACCGAGATCAGGTCTTGGCGCAGCGCGTCCAGGGGACCGTCCGAATAGGCGACGGAGCCCAGGTCTTCCTCGAAATGGTCGAAAAGACCCAGATGGTTGATGACGATGGCGATGAGAACCCGTTGGGCGAGAAGCAAGGAATCGACGTGGGCCCCCGCCTGGACTCCGGTCGCAGTTTTCGCCGGCTGGCCCCGGCCGGCACCGCGCAGCTCGCGCCACAGGCGGTCCTTGAAGGCAGAAAGAAAATGGCCTCGCACCGTGGCGTCGGCTATGCGAAGGGCATGCTTTTTGAGCCGATCATCCAGCGCCGCCCGTTCTTCGGGTGTCTCGATGCTCCGCCCCCCGGTCTCCAGTCGCCACAAGGCGTCGGAAAGCGGCATGGCGGCGGCGAGGGTACGCGCCAGGGCGTCCCGTCCGGCGCCCTCGATCAGGCTGTCGGGGTCCTCGCCTTCGGGCAGGATGGCAAAGCGCAGGCTGAACCCGGGTTTGAGCAGGGGCAGGACACGTTCGGCGGCGCGCGCCGCGGCCCGCGCGCCGGCGGCGTCGCCGTCGAAGCACACCACGGGCTCGGGCGCCAAGCGCCATAAAAGGACTATTTGATCTTCGGTCAGGGCGGTGCCGAGCGGCGCCACGGCGGCCTCAAAACCGGCCCGGTTGAGGGCGATGACATCCATGTAGCCCTCGGCAACCACAATCTCGCCCGATTTGTAGGCGCTCGGCGCTGCCTGGGCTACGCCATAGAGCACGCGCCCCTTGTTGAACAGCGGCGTGTCGGGCGAATTCAGGTACTTGGGTTCGCCGTCGCCCATAATGCGCCCGCCAAAGGCAATGGTGCGCCCGCGCTTGTCCGTAATCGGGAACATGATGCGGCGGCGGAAATAATCGAAAGGATCACGCCCGTCGTCGGGGCGTTTCATCAGGCCGGCGGCGACAAGCTGATCCTCATCGGTGCCGGCCCGCGCCAAGGCACCTTTCAGGGCGCCGCGCACGTCGGGGGCAAAGCCGAGACCGAAGCGAGAGATAATCTGGTCGTCGAGTCCACGGCCGCGCAGGTAATCCAGAGCCGCCTTGCCCTCGGGCATGCGAAGGGTGCGGGCATAGAAGGCGGCGGCGGCCTCCATGACGTCATAGAGAGTTTGCTGGCGGCGTGCCCGTTCGCGTTCCTCGGGCGTGTCGACGGGCACTTCCATGCCGGCCTCGGCAGCCAGGCGCTCGACCGTCTCGGGGAACGACAATCCCTCGGTCTTCATGACGAAGTCGATGGCGCTGCCATGCTCGCCGCAGCCGAAGCAATGGTAGAAGCCCTTTTCGTCGTTGACCGTGAACGACGGCGTCTTTTCCTTGTGGAATGGACACAGGCCCAGATGTTCGCGCCCCTTGCGCGTCAGCCGCACGCGCCGCCCAACGACATCGGCAACGCCGACGCGGGCACGCAACTCATCAAGAAACTGGGGCGTAAAGGCCATGCGACCCTATCCGGACCAAGGATCAGACCTGCACACTATAGCTAGGTACAACTGACACAATGGATTCAAGGCGGGGATAACGGGGATAAAAGACGTCAGCCCAACTGTGCCTTGACCGTGGCGCTCGCCTTGGCGAAGTCCATGCGTCCGGCATAGCGCTCCTTTAACGCTGCCATGACGCGGCCCATGTCCTTCAGGCTCTTGGCTTCGGCCTCGGCGATGACGCCCGTGATCGCCGCCGTCGTTTCTTCATCGCCCAACGGCGCCGGCAGGAAGCGCTGGATGATCTCTATCTCTTCGGTCTCACTTTCGGCCAGCTCCAACCTTCCGCCATTTTCGTAGAGCGCTATGCTTTCGCGGCGCTGCTTGATCATGGATTGCAGCATGAGGCGAATATCGTCTTCGCCAATTCCGTCCAGGTTTCCCTTTCCGCGGGCGGCTATGTCACGATCCTTGAGCGCCGCCAATATCAGGCGAATCGTAGCAACAGTGCGTCCCTCCTTGGCTTTCATGCCAATTTTCAGGGCATCGCTAAGCTCCGATCGGAGCATGTCTCCTCCCCACCAATGTCCGGAAAGCAAAGACGTTACCCAAAAACGTACTAAAAGGCAAATTCTTGAATCAAAATAAGGTGTTGAAAAACAACGTTTTTTCGATCACGAGTCTTGACGTCGTCCGGGCTATTGCTTATGACAACGCCGATTGGCCGGCGGCTCCGTCCTCGGCGGCACCGAGCCCCGGGCCGTAGCGATGCTCGGACCGGGGCCAAGGCCAAGATATCACTGGTTTTCCGAGGGATCGCCGTCCATGCCCCAGACCCTCTCTTCTCTTGCGACGACAGCGTTGGCGGCACGGCCGCCAGGCGCCGACGCGGCCCTGGTGCTGGCCGACGGTTCGGTATTTTGGGGGCAGGGCGCCGGGGCGCTGGGCGAAGCGGTGGGCGAGGTCTGTTTTAACACTGCGATGACCGGCTATCAGGAGATCCTCACCGATCCCTCTTATGCCGGTCAGATCATCACCTTTACCTTTCCTCACGTCGGGAATGTCGGAGCCAACACCGAAGATATTGAGACGACGACGCCGGCAGTCCGCGGCTGTTTGCTGCGCGAGGCTATCACCGCGCCATCAAACTGGCGGGCGACGGGGTCCTTGGACGCTTGGCTCCGGTCACACGGTCTGGCTGCTGTCACCGGTATAGATACGCGCCGATTGACGCGGCTCATCCGCGACGCCGGCGCTCCTAAAGGCACCCTGATTAATGCCGGTGACGGTGATATCGACCTCGATCGCCTGGCTGCCGCCGCCGCCGCCTGGCCCGGCCTTGAGGGCATGGACTTGGTTCCAGAGGTTACCTGCCGCCAGACCTACGCCTGGGACGAGACGACTTGGTCTCTGAGTTCGGGCTATGGCTGCCAGGCGCGGCCCCGCCACCACGTCGTGGCGGTGGACTATGGTGCCAAGCGCAATATCCTGCGCTGCCTTGCCGCCGCCGGCTGCCGCGTCACCGTGGTCCCGGCCGACACCGGCGCCGATGAAATTTTGGCTCACAAGCCGGACGGCGTCTTCCTTTCCAATGGCCCCGGCGATCCGGCGGCGACGGCGGTCTATGCCGTGCCCGCCATCCGCGCCGTGCTGGAAAGCGGCCTGCCGATGTTCGGCATTTGCATCGGCCATCAGCTTCTGGCCCTGGCACTCGGGGCGCACACCTTCAAGATGCACATGGGCCACCGCGGCGCCAACCAGCCGGTCAAGGATCTGGAGACGGGAAAGGTGGAGATCACGAGCCAGAACCACGGCTTCGTGGTCGACAGCGATTCGCTGCCGGCCGGCGTCGTCGAGACCCACCGCTCACTCTTCGACGGCTCCTTGGAAGGCCTCAAGGTCGAGGGCAAGCCGGTGTTCTCGGTGCAGCACCACCCCGAGGCCTCGCCCGGCCCCCAGGACAGCCATTACCTGTTCGAACGGTTCGTCGCGATGATGGATGCCAAGGCCTGAGCCATGCCCAAACGCACCGACATTTCGTCCATTCTTATCATCGGCGCCGGGCCGATCGTCATCGGCCAGGCGTGTGAGTTCGACTATTCGGGTGCCCAAGCCTGCAAAGCGCTAAAGGAGGAAGGCTACCGGGTGGTGCTCATCAATTCCAATCCGGCGACCATCATGACCGACCCGGAGATGGCCGACGCCACCTATATCGAGCCCATCATTCCCGAAATACTGGAACGCGTCATCGAGCGCGAAAAGCCTGATGCAATCCTGCCCACCATGGGCGGCCAGACGGGCCTCAACGCGGCCATGGACCTGGAGCGCGCCGGGGTGCTTGAGCGCCACGGTGTCGAGCTGATCGGCGCCCGCGCCGAGGCCATTTCAAAAGCCGAGGACCGCCAGCAGTTTCGCGATGCCATGACCCGCATTGGGCTCGAAAGCCCGAAGAGCCGGTCGGTCCATTCGCTGGCCGAGGCCCGGGAGGCGCTGGCCGCGATAGGCTTGCCGGCGATCATCCGTCCTTCGTTCACGCTCGGCGGTATCGGTGGCGGTATCGCCTACAACAAAGAGGAATTTGAGGCGACCGTCGCCGCCGGCATGGCGGCTTCGCCGGTGAACGAGGTGCTGGTCGAGGAATCCGTCCTCGGCTGGAAGGAATTTGAGATGGAGGTCGTGCGCGACCGCGCCGACAACTGCATCATCGTGTGCTCCATTGAGAATGTCGATCCCATGGGCGTGCATACCGGCGATTCCATCACCGTGGCGCCGGCGCTCACGCTGACCGACAAGGAATACCAAATCTTGCGCAACGCCTCGATCGCGGTGCTGCGCGAGGTCGGCGTCGATACCGGTGGATCCAACGTGCAGTTCGCCATCGACCCCGAAAGCGGGCGCATGGTCATCATCGAGATGAACCCGCGGGTATCGCGCTCCTCGGCGCTAGCCTCGAAGGCGACTGGATTTCCGATCGCCAAAGTGGCGGCTAAACTGGCCGTCGGCTATACGCTCGATGAGTTGATGAACGATATAACCGGCGTTACCCCGGCCTCGTTCGAGCCGACCATCGATTATGTGGTCACCAAGATCCCGCGCTTTACCTTCGAGAAGTTTCCCGGCACCGAGCCGCTGTTGACCACCTCAATGAAGTCGGTCGGCGAGGCCATGGCTATCGGGCGCACCTTTGCCGAATCGCTGCAAAAGGGCTTGCGGTCCATGGAAACGAGTTTGACCGGACTCAATGAAGTTGTGGTCGAGGGCGATAGCAATGCCATGCGCGCCGCCCTGGCGATGCAGCGTCACGACCGGGTGCTGGTCATTGCCCAGGCGTTTCGCCAGGGGCTCGGTCTCGATGAAATCCGCGACGCCTGCAAATACGATCCCTGGTTTCTTGAGGAAATTCGCCGTCTGGTCGCGACCGAGGCGGCGATTGGTGCTGATGGCCTGCCCGACGACGCACCTGGATTACAGGCTCTTAAAAAATTGGGATTCTCCGACGAGCGCCTGGGCGAACTGGCCAGCTTGGATGTCGGCGACGTGACGGCACGACGCCATGCGCTGGACGTACGGCCGACCTACAAGTGGGTCGATACCTGCGCCGGCGAGTTTCCGTCGCGCACTCCTTATATGTACTCTGCCTATGAAGGCGACGGCCTCGGCCCCGCCGAATGCGAGGCCGATCCCTCGGCGAAAACCAAGGTAGTGATCCTCGGCGGCGGCCCCAATCGCATCGGCCAAGGCATCGAATTCGACTACTGCTGCGTCCACGCGGCCTATGCGCTGAAGGATGCTGGGTTCGAGTCCATCATGGTCAACTGCAACCCCGAAACCGTATCGACCGACTATGACACCTCGGACCGCCTCTATTTTGAGCCTTTGACCGCCGAGGATGTCATCGAACTTATCCGCGCCGAGCAGGAAAACGGCCAACTGCTGGGCGTGATCGTCCAACTTGGCGGACAGACGCCGCTTAAGCTCGCCGCCGACCTTGAGACCGCCCGTATCCCCATCCTTGGTACCTCGCCCGATGCCATCGACCTGGCCGAGGACCGCGAGCGCTTCCAGGTGCTGCTCAAGGATCTCGGTTTGCGCCAGCCGGCCAACGGCATCGCGCGCTCGGCCGAGGAGGCCAGAAATGTGGCCGAGCGCGTCGGTTATCCCTTGGTTATTCGGCCGTCCTACGTACTGGGCGGTCGTGCCATGGAGATCATTCACGATGCCGCGGCCTTGGAACGATACGTCGGAGAGGCGGTCAAGGTTTCTGGTACAAGCCCGGTGCTTCTGGACTCGTATCTTCAGGATGCCATAGAGGTGGATGTAGACGCCATCGCCGACGGGACCGACGTTTTCGTCGCCGGCGTCATGGAACACATTGAGGAAGCCGGCATCCATTCCGGTGATTCGGCGTGCTCATTGCCGCCCCACTCGCTGTCCGACGAGATAGTGGCGGAGCTTGACAGGCAGACCACGGTTCTGGCCCGGGCTCTCAAGGTAATCGGCCTGATGAACGTCCAATACGCGGTCAAGGACGGCGCCATCTACATCATTGAGGTCAATCCACGGGCAAGCCGCACTGTACCCTTTGTTGCCAAGGCCACCGGGGTGCCAATCGCCAAGATTGCGGCCCGAGTCATGGCCGGTGAGAAGCTGGCTGGCTTTGCGCTCTCCGAGCGCCCACGTCCCACCCACGTCGCGGTCAAAGAGGCGGTGTTCCCCTTTGCCCGATTCCCCGGCGTCGATGCCATTTTGGGCCCGGAAATGAAATCGACCGGCGAGGTTATGGGAATCGACGCCGATTTCCGGATCGCCTTTGCCAAATCGCAACTAGGCGCCGGCACGCACCTACCCTCCGAGGGCACGGTCTTCATATCGGTCAAGGACCGCGACAAGCCATTCGCGGCCCGTCTGGCGCAGCGCCTGACGAAGCTTGGTTTTCATTTGGTAGCCACCAATGGCACGTGCCGGCACCTGCGTGACCAAGGGCTTGATGTAAGGCGCATCAACAAGGTGCTTGAAGGCAGGCCGCACTGCGTCGATGCCATCATCAGCGGCGACTTTGGTCTTGTCGTCAATACATCCGAGGGTGCGCGGTCGATCGCCGACAGCTTCTCCATCCGGCGTTCGGCCCTCACCCATGCCGTTCCCTACTACACAACCATGGCCGGCGCCTTTGCCGCCGTCGACGCAATCGAGGCGTTGGGTAGCGGAAAGCTTGAAGTGGCGCCGCTGCAGTCCTATTTTACGAGATCATTCTAGTCACCGCGGCCGCTTTATCCGAGCGACCCTTCAAACGCGGGGTCGCAGTATGTTTCTGTGATCGAGTTTTCGGGAAGACTGACGATGAACAAGATGCCTATGACCAAGAAAGGCCAAGACGCGTTGGAATCGGAACTGCGGCGCCTCAAGTCCGAGGAACGGCCGGCCATCATCCGAGCCATCGCCGAGGCCCGTGAGCATGGCGATCTGTCCGAAAATGCCGAGTACCATGCGGCGCGTGAGCGCCAAAGCTTCGTCGAAGGCCGCATAGCCGAACTGGAGGACGTCATCAGCCGCGCCGAGGTCATCGATACCTCTAAGCTGTCTGGCGACACGGTGCGCTTCGGCGCCGAGGTCATCGTGGCGGATGCCGATACCGACGAGGAGTCCAGCTACCGCATCGTCGGTGCCCACGAGGCAGACGCCTCGGCGGGCCGGCTTTCCGTCACCTCGCCCTTGTCTCGGGCACTGATTGGCAAGTCCATCGGTGACGTGGTCGAGGTATCCACCCCGGGCGGCGGTAAATCCTACGAGGTCGTAAAAGTCAGCTATCCCTGAGTGGCTGGGCGGTGGAGGAGGCGCTACCCTTCTTGCGGCTCATCCGTCCCGATGGGGACGCCGGGTTCTGATTTTGAAGCTCGGATTGAAAGTGCCGACTTGACGTGGCTGACGTTTGGCGCCGCCGTCAATTGGGTAGTAAGGAAGCGCTGGTAGGCATCCCAGTCCTCGGCCACCACCTTGAGAAGGAAGTCGGTCTCGCCGGCCAGCATGTGGCACTCACGGACCTCGGGCCAACCGCGGACAAGATCCTCGAAGGCTTCCAAGTCGGGCTCTGCCTGGCTCGACAAGCCGACCTGGGCGAAAACGGTGACATTGAAACCTAAATGCTTGGGTTCCAATTCGGCGTGATAGCCGCGGATGAACCCGGCTTCCTCTAGCACCCGCACCCGGCGCAGACACGGTGGTGCCGAGATGCCGGCACGACGCGCCAACTCGACGTTGGTAATGCGCCCATCGGCCTGTAGATCGTGGAGGATGCGGCAGTCGATGGCGTCCAATTTCACCCGCGCCATGTAATTCTTCTCCGTTTGACCCCTAGTCGAGTGAAATTATATTACAATGTCGGGCGATCCACGCCAAGGCGGCGCGTCGGACACTGGTTTGCCAGAAAAGGCCGCCGCTTCGCTTGCACCCAGCCGACGCCGTTCGTATCTTAAGGCCCCGGGTCGTGTTCCGACCCATTTGCTGCAAGAAAGCCGTGCCGCCATGTCCAACTACCACCACAGCAAGGTCTTGATCATCGGTTCAGGGCCGGCCGGGTACACGGCCGCCATCTATGCCGCCCGCGCCAACCTGAAACCCACCTTGGTCAAGGGCCTGGAGCCCGGCGGACAGCTAACCATCACCACCGAAGTGGAGAATTACCCAGGTTTCGCCGAGCCCGTGCAGGGGCCGTGGCTGATGGAACAAATGCTGGCTCAAGCCGCGGCCGTCGGCACCCGCACCATCGACGACATCATCGTAAAGGCCGACCTGGGGCAACGGCCATTCGCCCTTGACGGCGATTCGGGCGACACTTACAGCAGCGATGCCCTGATTATCTGCACCGGCGCCTCGGCCCGCTGGCTGGGTCTGGAAAGTGAGCAGAGGCTGACCGGGTTTGGTGTCTCCGCCTGTGCCACCTGCGACGGTTTTTTCTTCCGCGGCAAGGAAGTGGCGGTCATCGGCGGTGGCAACACGGCGGCCGAGGAGGCGTTGTTCCTTACCAACTTCGCAACCAAGGTGACCTTGGTCCACCGCCGCGACCAACTGCGCGCCGAAAAGATCCTGCAGGACAGGGTGTTCAGCAACGACAAAATCGAAATCTTGTGGGATCACGTGGTCGATGACATTCGGGGCGACGATGATCCACCAGGGGTCAGCGGCATCGGGGTGAGGAACGTCAAGACCGGCGCAACCGCCGACGTCGCCGTCGACGGCGTCTTCATCGCCATCGGCCATACCCCCAACACCGAGCTGTTCAAGGGACAGTTGAAGATGGATGGAGAGGGCTACATCGTGACCGCTCCAGACAGCACAGCGACCGATGTGCCAGGAGTCTTCGCCACCGGAGATGTCCAAGACAAGGTCTATCGCCAGGCGGTTACCGCCGCCGGCACCGGCTGCATGGGGGCTTTGGAGGCGGAGCGGTTCCTGGCCGAGAGCGAAATTAAGGCCGAGGCCGCCGATTAGTCGGTCGGGGGGAATCGGGGCGGAAACGACAGGGTGAGGGCATGGACTGGGATAAACTCCGCATCTTCCACGTTGTGGCCGAAGCGGGAAGTTTTACTCACGCCGCGGAAAGCCTGAACCTGAGCCAGTCGGCGGTCAGCCGGCAGATCAGCGGACTTGAGGGCAGTCTCAACATGCCCTTGTTTCACCGCCATGCCCGCGGCCCTATCCTTACCGAACAGGGTGAGCTTTTGTTTCGCACGGCGCGCGAGGTGTTCACCAAGGTGACGACGACGGAAACGCGAATCCGCGAGAGCAAGGAGCGTCCTCAGGGACCGCTTCGGGTAACGACGACGGTGGCCTTCGGCTCGGTCTGGCTAACTCCGCGCATCAAGGAATTCAACGACCACTATCCCGAAATTTCGCTCAGTTTGGTGCTCAACGACGGGGAACTGGATCTCGGCATGCGCGAGGCCGATGTCGTTATACGCATGTTGCCGCCGCGCCAGCCCGATCTGATCCAGCGTCACCTTATGACCATGCAGTACCACATCTACGCGACGCCCGAGTACCTGCGCAAACACGGCATGCCAAAGTCGCCCAAGGACTTGGACCATCATAAAATCATCGCTTTCGGCGAGGACGCGGAGCCGCCGGTGGAGCGCGCCAACTGGCTTTTGGAAGAGGGACCGTCGCCCGGTAAGCAGCGCCGCGCGACCCTTAAAGTCAACAATGTTTACGGCATTTACCGTGCCGTGCAGAGTGGCCTGGGAATTGCCGCGCTGCCCGACTACATGAGCAAGGAGGCGAGCAATCTGGTCGAGATTCTGCCCGAGCTGCGAGGGCCGAGCTACGACGCCTATTTCGTCTACCCCGAAGAGCTGCGGCAATCGAAGCGAATCATCGTTTTCCGCGATTTTTTGCTGCGCAAAATAGGTGAAGCCGGCTTTTAAACGCGCAGATAGAGTTTGGCGGGGGAATTTTCCCCATCCCAGCCATGCAAATTTTGCATAGGTGGGATGCCATTATACGTGTGGTATCCGCTTATCAGACGATGTATATTTGGTATATCAGTTTCCGGTTATGTTGCATAGCAACAGAAGCTGTGGAACGATCAGTTTCGGGCGCAAGGCCCGGAAGAAGGGTCCATTGCCTAGCTTAGCGCGATGGATCCTACGTCTCCCAGACGTGAAGCCTCCCTGTTAAACTCGCCGGGAACCTTGTGTTCCCGGCTTTTTTGCTTGTGGGGTCCTTCCAAGCACATTTCAGCGCCGTATCCTCGATCACCGGCACATGGCGGAAGTGCCCTTTTTGCATGATGCGGATCACGTCGAAGACCCGGCCCTGTATCCGCGATGGCTCGACGCAAAGGACCGTTGGGATTACATGTCAAGGATGAACATCAAAATCACGGCCCGCTCATTGCCCAAAGCCCTTGCCGAATTGGGGGATACGGACCCCGACATGGCCGTTGCCCTTGCCCATGCCGGTAATCCTCCACTGCGCCGGCGCCCGGCGGGCTTCGCCACCGTGTTGCGGATCATCATCGCTCAGCAGGTCTCGACGGCATCGGCCCGGGCCATCTTGGGTCGGCTGGACAAGGCGGCACGTCCTCTGACGCCCGAGACCTTCCTGGCCCTCGACGATCAGGCGCTCAGCGCTATCGGCTTCAGCCGTCAGAAGGTGGGTTACGGGCGCGGGCTCGCAATTGAGGTGGCGGAGGGACGCCTGGTCCTCAATCAATTGGCGCGCCTAGACGACGAGGCAGCGATCGCGGAACTGACGGTCGTCAAGGGCATCGGCCGGTGGACGGCGGAGATCTACTTGATGTTTGCTCTCGGTCGTCCCGACGTTTGGCCGTCGGCCGACCTAGGGTTGGCTCAGGCCGTCCGACACCTCAAGGGTATGAAAGAGCGGCCCAACCCGAAACGGATGATGGAAATCGGCGAAGATTGGCGACCGTGGCGAAGCGTGGCCAGCTTGCTGCTTTGGCATTATCTCCACAAGGTCGAGGCCGACTCTAAGGTGCGCTAGAACCCATCCTCTACTTCACATGGTGTTTGAAAAATCTGCCGGCGCTGGCGATCGCATCTCGCGCTTCGGGCAATACGTTGGCGAAACCATGCCAGCCGTGGATCATGTCTTGCCAGGGCTCAAACGTCACTTCGGTGCCGGCGGCCTTGGCGCGTTCAGCAAACAGGCGGCTGTCGTCAAGCAAAACCTCGGCGGTGCCGACTTGGATCAGGAGCGGCGGCAAGCCGTCTAGCTCGCCGTAATAGGGAGAGGCGAGGGGTGTTCGGGGATCGGTGCCGTTCAGATAGTATGCGGCCGTAGCGTCAAGGTACCCCTTGCTAAGGGACGGGTCTGAATCATCGTTCGTAATGAAACTTTGTCCCGATTGGGTCAGATCGGTCCAGGCGCTCATGGGCACGGCGGCGGCGGGCATGGGATCGCCCAGTTCCTTGAGTTTCAGCAGCAAGGAAAGCGTCAAGCCGCCGCCGGCGGAGATACCACCGACCACGATGCGCTTCGGATCGATGTCTTGAGCCAGCAACCATCGATAGGCGTTGTGCACGTCATCGATAGCGGCCGGGAAGGGGTTTTCAGGCGCCAGTCTGTAACCAGTGGAAAGCGTTGTCGCGCCCGATGCGGCGGAAATAAGGGCGGCGGTCACACGGTTCGCAACCACCGCGCCTCGGATGTAACCGCCGCCGTGGATGAATAGAAACACGCAATCGGTGGCGGCGCCCTGCGCTCTGGTCCATTCCGCTGTTACGCCCCCGGTATTGACCTCCGTGATGGTCGTTCCTTTGGGCATGGCTTCGATATTGATGGTGGAACTGTATTCTTGGCGCAGTTGCTCGACCGATTTGTCGGGCGTGAACGGGTTCGCGCGCTTTGCCGCAATGATCGCATCCAATGCCGGGCTGGCCATGAATTCATTTTCCTCCGATGCGTGATCCAACGTATCGAACAGTGTCCAACAATATTTTTTAGATTGCCCTAAAATTCGGGGGTATCGTAGCCCTCAATCCACCACGAAGGGAATTGCGGACATGAAGAACGCCATCAGGGGGGTCGACCATCCGGTCATCGCTGTTCGCGACATGGAAGGTGCTCACGCGGATTACAAGCGCCTCGGCTTTACGATGCCGCCGCGCGGCAGCCACATCGAGTGGGGGACCGGCAATTGGTGCATCATGTTCGCCGACGACTACCTGGAACTGCGCGGCATAATCGATTCGAACAAGGAATGCCACGGCCTCGATCGTTTTCTCGAACGCCGCCAAGGCCTGATGGGCGTCGCCCTGGCCACCAATGATGTCGAAAAATGCCATGCCCTCTTGGAGGAGAGTGGATTGCACCCGGGATCGGTGCGTCAACTAAAGCGTAACTTCGAGCTTGAGGAAGGAACGGTTCAGCCCCAATTCTCGCTTTGCTTCCTTGATGAGGCCGAGGCGCCGGGGTTGATGTCGGTGGTCATGCTCCAACACATGACGCCGGAGCTTATTCGCAGACCGGACTGGCTCAACCACGCCAACGGCGCTCGGGGGGTCGCCTCGATGACCGCCGTCGTAGAGGACCTGGAGGCCGCGGCCGTCGCCCATGCCCGGCTATTCGGTGCCGAGGCGATACGCCGGGACGGTTCGTGCCTGGTGATCGAAGCGGAAGGGAGCTCCACCATACGCGTGGTCGAACCGTCTGAACTCGAGAAACATTCGCCAGGGCTCACGGTGGACAAAACGGTGGAGGTGCCCGGTCTCGTCTCGGTTACATTGACGATTGACGATGTCGATGCGACGGCGCGCCACTTCACGGCCCGGCAGATTGAATTTGAGCCTACCGGAGACACGAGCATCCGTGTCGCTCCCGAGGAGGCCTGCGGGGTAAATTTAATTTTCGAGGAATGCGCTTGAACCAAGTGCGTCTTTAACATTCGTTAACGGCTTTTCGCTATCCTTCACGTCTCGTTGGTCCCTCTCCGTTAGAAAACCGGAGTGGGACCGCAAGTACAGATCGCCGACAACCCAGAAGGGAACGACGCGCATGTCCATGACAGATCTAATTCGGCAAGCGGAACAGGCCTCGGACGATTTCCAGGCCATAGCCCTTTACCGAGAAGCCATCGAACGAACGGGCACCGTTTCGGAAACCGTGAAGCAGCAGTTGAAGGCGCTTATCGACGATTCAGGCACGACGCCGAATGGCAGCGTGTGAAAGGAGAGACGTAATGCTTGAAATTAAAAATCTGTTCAGGTCGTTGGTTCGGGGATTGGGACTGAGAAAGTCCCGTCAGCCCATGGTTGTCATACAGCTTCCGCCCTACGCATTGCGCCAGTCCTAGGCTGGACGGCGCGCCTCGTCACGACGCGCCCGCTCAGGTATTGAGGTCGAATTCCTGTCGGGAATCCTGTGTCTGTCCGGCCGCGCGCTCGTAGGTGGCGGCCGCAGCGAAGGTGACACCGATGGACCCGGCATTCAGGCCGCCGTCTTTCAGTGTAAAGGAGGCGAGAGGGCTAGACGGCTCGTGCTCGGCCTTCATTTCCTCGGCCTTCTCTTCCTTGCTCTTTTCCTCGGCCTTTTCCTCATTGACGGCCATTTGTCTGATCTGCCACGCCAGGACGGCGGCGGCGCGGTCCGCCATTGACGGGTTCGCCGGTGCCATGGCGGCGCGGATGACGGCCTCCATCTTGCGGATGGTGGCCGAGGGCGAACCCGCCGGCGCGACGTCGATGGAGACCCGCCCGCCGACGGCGTAGAGCTTGCCGTCTGGACCACGTTCATATTTATACTCGGCGACGCCGATATGGGCACCGCCCGACGACGCGTGGGCCAATTCGTGGCGCCGTACCTCGGCGTCGCGCGCCGCCATTCGGCTTACTTTCAATTCTTCCACGGGGGACAATTCTTTCGGGCCCTTCATCACGCCTTGCCGGCTGGCGGGATTTTCCCGCAACTCCTGCGCAGCTAAGAGCGTTCCACGATTAGCGGCATGGGTGAAGGAATTATCCAATGGCCGCGCCACGGCACCGCCCTTCGCCGGCCGCCCGAGGGGAATGGACGGCGTCAATAACGCGTTGCGGGCATCGCCACGCAAGGCGCGCTCAAGCGAAATAGAATTGGTTGCGGCTTGTACAAGCATACTGCTCTGGCCCCGGATTCTTCCAGGTATCTAAGTTACTTCTACTCGAACGGTAGAGTATAACATTATTCTAAGGTGGTCAACACTTTCGGCCGCTTTGACAGGGCACTAGGTCAGGGCGTGCTTTCGCATTCGGCCGCGCAACTGGTGATAGGTGAGCCCGAGATGGCGGGCCGCCGCCTTTTGGTTGTGGCGGTTGGCGCGCAAGGCCTGCTCGATGAGCCGCTTTTCCATTTCCGCCATGGCGGCGCCGAGGTTGATCGGCGCCGTGGGGTCGAGCGGTGGGGGCGGGGAAGCCGCCACCGGCGGCTTCGATACGGTCTCTGGCGGGCGAAAGGGCGAGGCAAAAGGATCGAATGAAATGGCGTCTATGAGGTTTTCGTCCGGCGGATGGCGATAAACGGCCCGTTCGACGACGTTGCGCAGTTCCCGCACGTTGCCCGGCCAATCGTAGTCAAGGAGCACGTCTTGGGCTCGGCGCGTAAATCCGGGGAAGGCTTCGCGGCCCAGCTCGCCGGTGAAGGCGGCGCCGAAGTGGGTGGCCAGAAGCGGGATGTCTTCGGGCCGCGCCCGTAGCGGCGGTACGGTCAGGACGTCGAAGGCGAGGCGGTCGAGAAGATCGTGGCGAAAGCGACCGGCCTCGGCCTCGGCCGGCAAATCCACGTTGGTGACACCAATGACCCGGGCATCGACGTAGCGGGTCTCGTTGCCCCCGACCCGTTCGAAGGCGCCGTACTCGATGGCGCGCAGCATCTTTTCTTGGGTCTGGGGAGAGGCGTTGGCAATCTCGTCGAGCAGCAAAGTCCCTGCGTCGGCAAGCTCGAAGCGTCCCAGCCGCCGCCGGACGGCGCCGGTGAAGGCGCCGGCCTCGTGGCCGAACAATTCTGATTCGAGAAGCGATTCGGCAAGGGCCGCGCAATTGACCCGGACAAAGGGGCCTTCCCAACGCCGCGACAGGAAATGAAGCCGCGCCCCGATGAGCTCCTTGCCCGTGCCGCGCTCGCCGATAAGGAGGACCGGGCGATCCAGGGGCGCTGCGCGCGACACCCGTTCCATGAGGTCGAGGAAGAGGGGCGATTCGCCGATTAGAGGGGGCAGGTCTTGAGGCTCAGCCATTGTGGTAATTCATACTATATAATCGTGAATAAAGCAAAATTATAGTAAAATTAACCATCTGAAAGATTGGCTCGTACTTCTGCCGAGTCCCATTTTCATGTTTCTAGCCAACGGGATAGCGTAATTTCAGCGCTCTGGCATGCATTCTGCACAATCAAAGGTAACATCACACGTGCATTACAAACCAAGGAGTGGGACATGGGTATCTTTTCGCGGCTTGCCGACATCATCAATTCCAATTTGACCGCCATCCTTGACCGTGCCGAGGATCCGGAAAAGATCATCCGCCTGATGATCCAGGAGATGGAGGAAACCCTGGTCGAGGTCCGTTCGACGGCGGCCCGGCTCATCGCCGACAGGAAAGAGACCAAGCGCACCTTGGACCGGCTTGCCGAGGCCCAGGCCGAGTGGCAACGCAAGGCCGAGCTGGCGCTGAGCCGCGGCCGCGAGGACTTGGCCAAGGGGGCCCTGGTGGAAAGGGCCAAGCTGGAGCGTACGGCCGAGGTCCTGGCAGCCGATGTCGGCGGTCTCGATGCCGCCCTGACCCGCCATGAGGACGACATTGCCAAGCTGGAGGCCAAGCTGCGTGAAGCGCGCGCCAAGCAGAAAACCATTCAGGCCCGCCAAGAGACCGCCACCTCGCAGCTCAAGGTGCGCCGGCGCATCCACGACAAGCGCATCGAGGACGCCTTCACCCGCTTCGAGCACATGGAAAGGCGCATCGACGCGGTCGAGGGCGAGGTTGAATCGTTCGATCTCGGCAAGGGCAAGAGTCTGTCCGACGAGATTGTCGAACTGGAGGCTGAATCGGCCATCATGAACGAACTGGAGAACCTCAAGACCCGGGTCGGCGGCAAGGACGCCGCAACGGGCCGTAAGTAGGCCATCGCCATGTGGTACTTTCCCATCGCCATGGTCTTCGTGGTCGTGGTCCTGCCGATCTGGATCATTGCCCATTACGTCACCCGCTGGCGCACCGCCAAGACCCTTTCCGGGGGCGAGGAAGCCATGCTCACCGAGCTGCGCGAAACAGCCGAAAAGATGGACGGCCGCATGCGCAGCCTGGAAAGGATATTGGACGCCGAAGCCCCCGATTGGAGGACCCGGACATGACCGATCCTATCGGAAGTCGCCGCCAAGCCAGCCCCAACCGTCTTTACCGTGATCCCGACAATGGGCCGGTGATGGGGGTTTGTGCTGGCCTTGCCGAATATTTCGGCGTGACACCCCTGGCGGTGCGCGCGGCGGCCGTCTTCGGGCTTGTCTTCTTTACCCTGCCGACGGTCATTGCCTATGGCGCCGCCGGCATGTTCCTCGACAAGAAGCCAGACGGCCTGTTCGCCAGCTCCGAGGAAGCGGACTTCTGGCGCGCCGTGCGCGTCGATCCCAGCCAGACGGTCACCGACCTGGGCCACGGGTTCCGCGACATGGAGCGCCGCCTGCGGGCCGCCGAGGCTCACGTTACATCGAGTGAGTTCAAGCTCAACCGGGATTACCGCGATCTGTGAGCGCCATCGGGTGTTCCGACGGCCGGCCCATGCTAGTATGGCCGCGAACGGGGTGCGTCATGAGGGTTAGCATGGTTCAAGACTCTTTCGGGATAGCCGCCCATTGGTGGCAACCATGACGGTGCCCGAGCGCCTGATCGTTGGCATCAGTGGCGCTTCTGGCGTCATTTACGGTGTCCGCTTGCTTGAGGCGCTGCGCCCCTTGCCTGTGGAAAGTCACCTCGTCATGAGTCCGGCGGCGGAGAAAACCCTGGCCCTGGAAACCCGCCTCAAGGTTGCCCAGGTGCGTGATCTTGCTGATGTCTGGTATCCGGTCTCCGACATCGCCGCCGCGCCGTCTAGCGGTTCGTTCAGGACCCTGGGAATGGTCGTCGCGCCGTGTTCGATGCGCACCCTGGCGGAGATTGCCTGCGGCACTACGTCCAATCTTCTCAGTCGCGCCGCTGACGTAGTGCTCAAGGAACGCCGCCGCTTGGTCCTGATGGCGCGCGAGACGCCCCTCAACGGAGTGCATCTGCGCAACATGCTGACCCTGACCGGACTTGGCGCCATCGTCGCGCCGCCGGTGCCGGCATTCTACTCCCAGCCGAAAAGCGTCGATGACATCGTCGATCATTCCGTCGGGCGGGTGCTCGATCTGTTCGACCTTGAGACGGGTAAGGTGCGCCGTTGGGGAGAACCGCGCGGCGCGAAAAGGCCCCGGCGGTCGCCAAAGAAGCCCTAAATAAACTGGCAAGACACGCCTAACACGGTAAATCCTATTGGCTGAGGCGTGTCGGCGCGATATAGCTCACGCCATGCACCGACCCGCCTCTTCCCCCGCCGTTCCCGCCGTTCTGCGCGGTGCTCTTTGGATCATCGGCTCAATGTTTTGTTTTACCGTCATGTGGTTGACGGTGCGATATGCCTCCCATGAACTGGATGCCCTCCAGGTCCTGTTCTTCCGGTTTTTCTTCGGCCTGCTCTTCTTGGCGCCGATATTAATGCGTTTCGGCGGCTTCAACCTTCGTACGCGGCGTTTCGGCCTGCACTTTCTCAATGGCTTGTTTCAAGTGATGGCGACGGCTTGCACGTTCGTCGGGCTGTCGCTAATTCAGATCGCCGAGGTGACGGCGCTGACGTTCACGGCGCCCCTGTTCGTTACCGCAGGGGCGGCGCTCTTTCTGGGCGAGACCGTGCGCCGGCGGCGCTGGACGGCCACCGCTGTCGGGTTTGTTGGTGCCCTGATCATCCTTAGGCCCGGAGTGCAGGCGATCTCTCTGCCCGCCCTCGTTGTGCTTGCTGGTTCAGCCTTTATCGCCGGCGGCATTCTCGCCACCAAATTGCTGAGCCGCACCGAACCCCCCGACACCATCGCGCTCTATCTAACTATTCTGATGGCGACGATGTCGCTGCCCGTGGCGCTTACGGTATGGACGACGCCGTCGATGACGACCCTCGGCTGGCTGGCGGGGACGGGGCTGTCGGGTACCTTGGGTTTGATGGCTATGGCCCGCGCCTACCGGGCGGCGGATGCCTCGCTGGTGATGCCTTTCCGCTATGTCTCCTTGTTGTTTGCTGCCGCGTTCGGCTATTTCTTGTTCGACGAGTTGCCGGACCGTTGGACTTGGGTCGGAGCCGCGGTAATCGTCTCGGCGGCACTCTACACGGCCCGGCGTGAGCTTCGGTTGACCCGGGAAGCCAGGGAAACGCTTGCCCGTTGACAGGGGCGCGCGCCTGGGAGTTGATGTCGGCTGAGCAAAAAGGGCTGATTGCACAATGAGCGGAACCGAAACGTTCGACGTCGCCGTCATCGGCGGCGGCATCATGGGATGCACGACAGCGCTGTGGTTGGCGCGCGGCGGCATGCGGTGCGCGCTGGTCGAACGCGGCGGTCTGTGCATGGAGGCCTCGGGGCGCAACGCCGGCACCCTGACCATGATGTTCACCCGCGCCGCCCTCATTCCCTATGCCATGCGCGGACGCGAACTGTGGCAGGACGCACCGAATTGGCTGGGTCGTGACGTCGGCTTCCAGTCGACGCCCGGCTTAGGTCTGGCGTTGAACGAGGCGGATGGCGAGCGGTTGCGTGCCGAGACGGACGAACGCCGGGAAGCCGGCGCCCCCATCGAGATCATCGGCGCCAACCGGGCGCGCGAGATTGAGCCGGCTATTTCTGACCGCCCCGTGTTGGCCGCTTATTGCCCGATTGACGGCTACGCCTATTCTTACCGCATCGGCGCCGCTTATCGCCGCGCCTTGGTCGCCGATGGCGTGACCCTGCGTGAGGGGCACGCCGTCGAGGGCATAGAGCCGGACGGCCATGGCTTCACCATTGCCACCGGGGCGGGGACCGTGAAGGCCAGGCGCATCGTTCTCGCCGGCGGCGTCTGGCTGGACAAGATGGCGGCCTGGTTTGGCCTGGACATACCCATCATTTGCCGCGTCAACCAAGGAACCATCACCGAGCGTCTGCCGCCCATCTTGAGCACGGTGATCGAGGTCTTCGGACACCTGTCGCTCAAACAGGCGACCAACGGCACCGCCCTCATCGGCACAGTTCTACACTGGATCGACGATGCCGAGCGCGCCGCCGAGCAGATCGATCAGGAACGCTTGGTGAAGAACCTGACCAAGGTGATCGGCACCGCGGCCTCGGTCATCCCGGCTCTGGCGGTGGGACGGGCGGTGCGCACCTGGACCGGCCTTGAAGCCTATGCCCCGGACAACCAGCCAGTGATCGGCCCCGTGCCCGGCGTCGCCGACGCGTATATCATCGGTGCCATGCGCAGCGGCTTCACGGCTGGACCCTTCATGGGAAGATTGTTGGCCGACACTTTGCTCGGGAGCGTGCCCGAGATGCCGATTTTCGACGCGGCCTTTAGTCCGGCGCGGCTTTTGGGCATGGAGGGCGGCGAGGACGCCTTGGCCAAGCTGGCCTTCGCGTAATGTCGTCGGCGCCGGGCGCGTTGAAATGGATCACAAGAGGAGAGCAGGCATGAGCAATCGGACCATAGCCATACTCAGTCCAGGCGACATGGGTCACCGCATTGGCCGGGCATTGGGCGAGCACGGCCACGACCTTATCACATGCTTGGCCGGGCGCAGCGAACGGACCCGTGGCTTGGCCGAAAAGGGCGGCTTCGACGACGCCGAAGACCTGGAGACCGTGACCCGCCGGGCCGATCTGATCCTCTCCATCATTCCGCCGTCGGATGGGCCGGCCATGGCGGAAACGGTCGCGGCGGCCATGGAACGCAGCGGTCATCGGCCGCCTTATGCCGATTGCAACGCGTTGGCGCCGGCGACGGCGCGCCGGATCGCAAGTATTATCGAGGCGGCGGGGGCTCCCTTCATCGACGCCAGTATCTGCAGTCTCGCTCCGTCCCCCGGTGATTTGCCCCGCATCTATGCTTCCGGCACCGACACGTCGCCCTTGGAAGCCCTCGACGGCCACGGCATCGCGGTCAAGCCCCTGGGTTCGGAGGTGGGCCGGGCATCGGGCATCAAGATGTGCTATGGCGGACTTACCAAGGGCATTGCCACGCTTCATACCGCCGTTCTTCTGGCCGCCGAGGCGATGGGCCTGAGTGACGAGTTGCGCGACGAACTCATGTACAGCCAGAAAGACACCTACGCCGCCATGCAGTACAAAATACCCCGCCTTCCAGCCGATTCCGCACGCTGGATCGGCGAGATGGAGGAAGGCGCGGCGTCGTTCACGGCCGTCGGCGTGACCCCCAACTTTCACCGTGGCGCGGTCGATATCTATGCCCTGCTATCGCAAACGCCGCTCGCCCTGGAAACGCGAGAGACAATCGACAGCAACCGCACGCTTGAGGAATCGGTGCGCGTCTTCGCCTCTCACCGGCCGCGGCCGGGAAGCTAACATGACCGATATTCTCTTCCGCAACTTCGCGATGCTGGAGCCCCGGGCCGGCGCGTTACAATCGGGATACCAGCTTCTGGTCCGGGGCCAACACATCGCCGAGCTTCGCCCCGGTGCCATCAATGAGGCCGGGGCGCGGGTCGTCGACCTGGGCGGGCGGACCCTTATGCCGGGCCTCATTGATTGTCACGTCCATATCATGGTGCCCGCCATGGGCGGCCGCATTTCAGCCTATCCCAACGTACTGCCGTCTTTTCAGGCGGCGGTTGCGGGCGATGTCTTGCGCGGCATCTTGATGCGTGGCTTCACAACGGTTCGCGATGCCGCCGGTGCCGACGCGGGCCATCGCGAGGCCGTTGAACAGGGTCTGTTCACCGGCCCACGACTGTTCGTCTGCGGTCGCGCCATCAGCCAGACCGGCGGCCACGGCGACGCCCGCTCGCGCGCTGATCTCTCGTCACCGTGCGCCTGCGTCCACCTAGTCGGCGGTCTTTGCCGCATCGCCGACGGCGTAACAGAGGTGCGCCAAGCGGTGCGCGACGAGATTCGCCTGGGCGCCGACCAGATTAAGGTCATGGCCGGCGGCGGGGTTGCCTCGGCCGCCGATCCCATCGATCAGCTCCAATATTCAGACGCTGAGCTCGCCGCCGCCGTTGACGAGGCCGGGCGCTCCCATTCCTACGTCCTCGTCCACGCCTACACCGCCGACGCCATCAAGCGCTCAATCCACGCCGGTGTGCGCAGCATCGAACACGGTAACATGATCGACGAAGAGGCGGCCGCCATGATGGTCCGGGCCGGTGCTTTCCTGGTGCCGACCCTTATTACCTACCGTGCTCACCAGCGTCTGGGCGACGCCATTCCGCGCGCCCCGGGCGAGATGGAGAAGATTAGGACCGTCCTGGAGGCTGGTGTCCGATCTCTTGAAATCGCCGCCCGTGCCGGCGTTAAGATGGCCTTTGGCACGGATTGCTTTCGCACCCGCACCGAATTCCAGACCGAGGAGTTCCTGGTTCGCGCCGAGGTCCTGAAGGCAGCCGACATCATTCGCAGCGCCACCACCGTGGCGGCAGAGGTGCTGCGCATGGAAGGCCGATTGGGAACCCTGGCACCGGGTGCCTTGGCCGACCTGATCGCGGTGGACGGGGATCCGCTTGGCGACCTCGGCCTGTTTCAAGACGAAGGCGCCCGTATCCCGATGATCATGAAGGACGGCCAGTTTTACAAGAACACGCTTGAGGCCTAGATCCAATCCTCACAAACTTTCAGTTTTATGTGGATGTGACCTAAGCGTCGATAATGGGGTGATTGCGCATGCGCTGGACCATCACCCCCATCAGGCGGCGCATGACCGGATCGAACGTTTCGAGGCGCTTAAGCCGCTTTTTTAGATCTTCCTTGGGAATAATGGTGAGCACGGTCTTTTTGGTCGCCCGTGCGGTGGCCATGCGCGGCTCGGAATCGATAAGCGCCATCTCGCCGATCACGCTGCCCTCCTTCACCTGGGCAATTCTTACGTCGCGGTCGCCCGACATGCGCGATATCTCAACCTCTCCCGACTTGATCAGATAGGCCTCATCGCCCGTGTCCCCTTCGCGGAAGATGTATTCGCCGGCGGCGACGGTCTTGCGTGACAGGTCTCCTGGTGAAACGGGCGCGTCTGCCTTGTCGGGCAGCGTGACCTCGGGTTCGGCGGCGATCCCTTCCTCTGGTTCGGCGGCGTCGGTTTTCTCCACCGCCTGGGAGCCGGCGCCCGCCTTGTAGTGGATCAGCAGGTCGTAAATCTTGCGGGCGAAGCGGAGCCGCCATTCCTCGGGCAAGTGGGTGGAAAGCAGACGGTCACGAACGCCGGCCGCGGCGAAGATGATGTCACTGTCGCTGGCTCCGGCGTAGACCAGATCGGTCGCGGATTTCAGGTTCTTCACGATGGCCGCCAGGCGGGCGACCAGGTGTGATTGGTTCTTATCTCCGAAATCGGTGCCGCCAAGATCAATCAGGTATCCGAACCGGGCCGCCTGGGTGGGAAGGAGGGCGAGGACGTCGTCTATCGCCTTCTCCGAGCTTTCGTCCATTCCCGCGTCTGTGAATACGGATTTGGCGCGTAGCGTCACGGCTTCGCTTACTTCGCCGGCTCCTTCCGAGATCGACCTGCTTGCAACGAGATCGCCGAGAAGCTCCCGGAACGCATCTTCCTCTGTCCGACCGCCTTCCTTGCTCAGGGGCTGGATGCCGCTCATTTCGCGCGCCACGCGATCCAGCATCACGTCGGAGGTGCACGGCATGTCGAAACGCCTGCGCACCGCGTTCAGTCTTTCCAAGCTGGGCCCGGTGCGCTTTTTGGCCTCAAATGTGCCGGCGGAGAGGTGGGCGAGGGTCTGTAGGGAATCGGCGAGATCGCGCTGGTGGCCAAGCAGTTCCTTAAGGGCACCGCCGCCATCGAAAATTTCGGCGATGATCTCGTCCAGGTAGACGAAGGCGGGATCCTCGGTAAGATTCTCGGCTTGTTCGAGAACAAGGTCTAACTTGCGTTCCCAATCACGGGCGTTACCGATGTAGGCGGCGAGCGTGGCGTGGATGAGGTATTCACGCTCGCTCTCGTTGGTCGTGTCTTGGGCCCGTTTGACAAGTGCCTCAAGACCCTTGCTCGTGAGAAGTTGCTTGAACTCGTCGATGTTGTCGGCTTGCTCGGCGCGCTCCGTGATTCGTCCGACCATGTCGTAAAGGTATTCAACCCGCTTGTGCGGGTTCTCGCCTGTCCCCTTGGTCTGAATTCGGGCAATGCTGTGAATGGCCTTGTTGATCAGCTCCTCGTCACGGCACAAACTTTTCAGTTGACCGGCGCCGTATAGCACTTCACTCGCCGTGATCGATTCCCGGTCCAGGTATTTACGTAGTAACCGTCCCAAGGTCTTGCGTGATTCGAAGCCGTAGAAGTCCTCTAACTCCTTGCATTCGGGCGCTTCATCCACCGGGGTGATGGTGACGGGTCTTTCGGAAACTCCCTCGCGCTTGCTCTCGAAGATCACCTCTTCGGTTTCCGACAATCCTCCCTCGCGCGTCACCTTTACGGCTTCGATCTTTCGGTCGGTGAGCAGGGCCTTGGCTTTCGAGACCGCCTGCGCCCGGTCCTTGGCGGACGAATGGATCGACCAACGACCGCCGGTGCTGGCGTGGATGTCGAAGTGGATTGGGCGATCCAACGGTGATTTACTAACGGCTCAAGTCTCCTCGGCCATCATCGACCCGGCGTTCATCGTTCCACCATGACAGCGAACCCAGAACATTCCCTTAACCGGGCCATGTCCGGCGCTTTTTTTGCCGAGCGCCGCTCTCCGTCGTTACTCGGCTGCTTCCGGCACGCCCTTTTGGTCCATGACGCCCGAGTGCTGGCAGATGAGTTCGCACAAGTTCGCCAAGGCGCGGACCACCCAACGGGTATTGTCCTCAATTATGTCGCCGTTCTCATCGGTAGTGCCAAGGCCCGGTGTCAGGAAGATGCTGGCATCGTAGGCAATGGTCGGCCAGAGGCCCATTTCCTTCATGCCGCTCTGGGTCAGGGCGGTGCCGGCGTACATGTCCTCGATGGTGAAAATCGGCCATCCCATGCGTCCGTTCTTCCAGGTGTCTTGATAGTTCACGTCGACGCTGTTGGTACTGTAAACCTTGTCGATCTTGACGCCTTCCATCAGGCCCTGGTCGATCTTGGAGAACTCGTCGACGGCGATGTCGTAAAGTACGTCTAGGTTCCGCTTGAATTGGTCGCGGTGCTTCAACAGGACTTTGAGGGTGGCGACGAGGCCCAAGAGTGATTCCTTGCCTGGGTCCATTTGCACGAACATGGCCTTGCCGTGGGAAATGACGCCGCCGGCCCGGGGACCTGCGGTGCCCAGGGCGCGGGCAAGCGGTGAGATGGCTTGTTCCGTGCCGATGGCCAGCCCCGAAGTCGGCGCGCCGGCCCCCTTGTCCATTGAGAAGACCATCAGATCGGCGCCCACGTCGCGGATGTCGGTGCACAGGAACGGCACCGCGCCGGCGGCATCCATCAGGTAGGGCACGTCGTATTCGTGGGCCAGATTGGCGATCTCTTTTTGCAAGATAGGCACACCCTTGGCGTCGGTGTCCTTGTAGCCGTAAGACGGGTTGGCGTAGCCGCCCGAAGAGAAGCCGACGAGTTCGGATGCGTGGCGCTTGGCAACCTCGGCAAACTTATTCGCCGTCGCCTTCGCATCTACGTCGTAGAGCAGCGTCGCCGGATGGTAGCGCAGGCCGTGGCTGTCATAGTGGGCCCCTTCCATGGGCACGAGGACCGTTTCCAGGTTGGCCAACCGCTTGCCCATCATGCCGTATTCGCCGGCGGTGACGCCGCGGTCGGCATAGATGTCCTTGTACTTGGGCGGGAAGGGGCGGCCGTAACCGGCCTGATGGTGGGCGTGACGCTCGTAGGGCGCGATGTAGCGCCCCCGGTAGTTATCGCCGCGACCCGCGATGGGGGGGGCCATTAGGGTCTCGAACCCGACCAGCAGCGTGGCCTCGCAGGTACTTGTGGCGACAGCATCGTAGTTGTCGCCGTAGTAGCTCTTGACCAACTTGCGGATCTCATAATCGAGGCTACCGCTGTTAATAACCTTGCGGTTTCCATCTTCCACGGCGGCCTCAATCTCGCGGCGCAACAGGCCGTGGCATTCCGAGACCCATCCGGTGAGGCCGACCTTGCCGCGGAGATCATCGGGCATGCCGATGCGTCCGGGGATCTTGCGTGCTTCGGCGAGCAGTTTCTCGCGGCTGTCCGATAGGTACTGGTAAAGCTCGATCTTATAGTCGAATTTGGCCATGATATTTCCTCCACATTCCTCTGTTTCGCGGCTATTTCGCCGCCGTCGATTGCCCCGCCGGAAAGCGGCAGGACGTTCAGTCCTCCCCGCAGAGCGGGATAAAGGTAGTCTTATCGCCCAGTCTGTATCCGCGGTCGTAACCCGACACCCTGGGCGTTCCCTTGAGCACAATGTTCTGGTGGTTGGGCATGTGGGTTTCGTCGAAGCCGGCGATCTCACCGACCGCTTCGCCATTGACCGCCACTGATTGTCCGGCGACGAGAAGGCCACCGCATAGAAACTCGACAAAGCCGATATAGGCGATCCGGTTAACTTCACCGCCGGGGGCCGCGTCGTCCTCGTCGGTCAGGATCAACTCATGAACGTCGTGGCGGCGAATGCCGCGCGACTGGTTGACAATGAGACGCAGGCCACGATTTTCGAGACTGGGTTTCAAAACGCAAACGAAAGTTGCTTCCAGGGGCGCATGCGGGCTGTCCCAGTGGTCCGGAAGGCCGCCCGCCACGTAGGGGTCCTTGTTCTTGGCTTCCATTGGCGCTCTGTCCCGACCCTAGCTAATTGATATTAAAAAGGATTTCATTTTCGGATCGACAGTCTGCTTTGCGCTTCTGCTCCAACTAGGCATCCTAGGTCACTCCCACCACCGGGACAATCGAATTTCCCCGGGCGCTGGGTGCGGTGAGAATGGGAATTGCCGAATGGCGGGCAGGGCCCCATAATGACCGGTGACCGATCAGTGACGGAGGGGAAGGGAATAACCATGGCCGATTTCTCTGGCGATCCCGAGCAAACGCGAGTCTACAGGCGATTCATCGAAGAGATCGAAATGGCCCTGCGTGCCGCCAATCGCGAGATCATCGGCAAGCAGATCCCCGAGCTGAACAAGGAAAGCTTTTCCGTCTCGCCGTCTCGGTCGCCAAGCTAAGGGCAGACTATCTAAAAGCGGTCCTCGCCTTGAACTGGGAGGATGACGGGATCGATGTCGCCCCCGTGCAGGACAAGCGCGCTATCTACGAAGAAGCGTCCAAGGCCTTCGAAGCGCTGGAACGAATTATTGAGCGCGGCTATGTCGATATTGCCGACGGCGCTAAATCTTAAGCTTTGCTTTCAAATTCCAACGGTTCTTAATTCTAATCGCCGATGCCCGGCATGCCCACGTAACCGGGCAGTGCCTCGATGCGCGCCAACCAGGCCCTGACGGCCGGGTAGTCGTCGAGGCTGATCTCACCCTCATGGGCCAGCGCCACATAGGGATAACAGGCCGGTTCGGCGATGGTCGGCCGATCGAGGGCCAACCAGTTGCGTTCCGCCAAATGCTCGTTCATGACCGCGAGGCCGCTCCGCCCATATTCCGATACCAGGTCCCAAGGCCACGGCCCGTTCGTCATTTTGTTTTGACGTGCCCGTGCCAGACCGAACAAGAGTTCGTTCTCCGACATCGCCATCCATTGCATCACCTCGGACATGGCGACGGGTTCGATGGGCAGCCACTCTTCACCGCCGTAACGGCGCGCCAGGTAGACGAGGATCGCCTGGGAGTCCCACACTGTGACGTCGCCGTCGGTCAGGGTCGGCACCTGGCCGCGAAGACTGAGGCTCAGAAACTCCGGCGACCGGTTTTCCCCCGAGCCCAGGTCCACGGGCACGCTTTCGTATTCGAGACCGAGCATGGATAGCAGCAGCCGGACCTTGTGGCAGTTTCCAGAATGGTCCCGATCATAGAGTTTCATGGTTTCCTCCTCGTGCGATAATCTTGACGTGGTCCGCACCGTAACGGCCTTCGCTGCCGATAGGAAGTGGATTTGGCGATCGGCGCCGGGCGCCCAATATATCCACAAGGGAACCCATGACGGAGGAAGAACAATGGCCACGAATATGGACGGGCGGCCCCCGGTGGCGATCGGTCATGTCAGTCTCACGGTCAGTGATGTCGGCCAGGCAACACGGTTTTTCGAGACCGTGGGCATGCGCTTGATTCATCTTGGCGAGACCGTTGCGGTCCTCCAACTAAGGGGCGGCACTCACCTCGTGGTGAAGCCGGCCGACCGCCCCATCGCGCCTGGAAGCAAAGCGCCCTTCGATCTGATGGTCGACGACATCGAAGCGGCACGCAAGGATTACGCGGCTTTGGGGATGGAGCCGTCGACCATGGAAGCGAGTCGGGTTCACGAGTGGTTCACCGTTCGCGGTCCCGACGGCTACGAGATCACCATCACCTCGTCCCACGCCTCGGATCAGCCGATTTAGGGGTTTTGGCCGTAAATTTTGGCCTCAATCGTTGGTATTAGCCCTAACCGTGTGTTAAAATTTCCACGGCGTTCTGGAAATATCCTGTGACGTCCCGTCGTTATACTCTTTTGCATGCCGGGTTTGTCCTATTGTTTTCAGGATATCCATCGATATGGTTGGTGCCGCAATTCGGTCGGATCGTCGATGAAAGTCCTGTGGAGGTTACGCTCTGAATGTTCCGGCCGCCTGTTCGACGGGCGGCCGCTGAGCCGACCCCGAGAACAGGGCAGGCGAAGCCCGTGGATCCGGATCGTGGGGATCGTGGGGGTCGTTGCGCTGATCGCCTGGATCGGCCAGCCCATGGTGCTGGCCGACGACCAGCCCGGTAAGAATAGGCTTATATCGTCCGTCAACCCCAAGCGACCCGTCGCGTCGCTTGGCGAAAGCCGATGGGCGGTCGTCGGTATCTCGGGCGAGGTTATGGCCGCGCGCCTTGATACCGAGACGTGGCGGCCGGTGAGCGCGGGCACCCGCCTCGCACCGGCGAGCCAGCTCAAAACGGGTGCCGATGGCTGGGCGCTGCTGGTGCGCGGCAAAAGCGATATCACCGTGATGTCCAACAGCCACATGTCCGTGCCGAAGCAGCCACAGCATCCGTTGGCGACACGAATACTGCAGTCCCTCGGCACCCTTTTGCTCCGCGTCGAGAAGCGGCCCGGACAACGGTTCGAGGTCGAAACGCCGTACCTGATTGCCGGCGTCAAGGGTACGACCTTTAGCGTCAACGTCGAAAACAAGGGTGCCACCGCCAGCGTCGAAGAAGGCACGGTTGGCGTGTCAACGAACGATAGCGATGGCGGAGTGGAAGTCGATGTCACGGTCGGGCGGACCGCCAGCGTGTCCTCCGCACCGGGCGCCGACGTTGAGGTCGGCCCAACTCCCGCGGGATCAGGCCGTGCCGCCGGTGCGGGTCAGCCGGGTCGTTCCAAGGGCGCCGTTGGCCAAGGCGCCGGAAAGAGTGCGGCCGCTAGTCCTGGCCCTAGCCAAGGCGCTGGAAACAGTGACGGCCAAAATGGCAACAGTAGCGGAAGCGGCAATAGCGACGGCAACAACGGCGGTGGCAAAGGTGGCGGCAACGGCGGCGGGGGGCCACCGAATTGACTTTCGCAAGCATTATCAAACGGTGCCACCGATGGATAAGGGCACGAAGGCGGCGCGGGCATTTGGTGGTGTTCGTGTTAGTTGCTGGTTTTTATCTGGCCGGTGGTCTGGAGTTCCTGGAATACAAGCTGATTGATTTTCGTTTCCTGGTAGCGCCTCGCCAGGCGACAGAACAGGTGATCGTGGTCGATATCGACACGACCAGCCTCCGCGAGTTGGGCGTCTGGCCATGGCCGCGCGCCTATCACGCAAAGGTGCTCGATACCCTATTGGCGGCCGGCGCTAGGCGGATTGCCTTTGATATCGATTTCAGTTCCCGGTCCACCGCCAAAGACGATCGCGCCTTCGCGGAGGCATTGAAGCGGGGCGCCGGCAGAGTGGTCCTTCCAATCTTCAAACAGTTCGATCCCGCCGCGGCGGACAAGCAAGCAACCACGTTAACGTTCCCGCTGGCGGCGTTTGCCAAGCATGCGGACCTGGGGTTCGTAAACGTCCGCCCGGAGATTGACGGCCTGGTCCGGCGCATGGCTCTGGATGATGAATGGAAGGGAACAACACTGCCGACCATGGTAGCCGCACTTGCACCCGTGGAGTTCCAGGGAACCGGAATGTTTTATATTGATTTCGGCATTCTTCCGGAAACGATTCCCCGGATTTCCTATGCGCGGGTCCTAAACGGTGCTGTCGATCCGGACCTCTTCGCCGGCAAGGACATCATTGTCGGCACCACGGCGATTGAGTTGGGCGATCAGTTGGCCGTTCCTCTTTACCGTGCGGCCTCGGGTTCCATCGTACAGGCATCCGCGTACGAATCCTTGGTCCAGGGCCGGGACCTGCGGCGCGTTGCCGTAATCCCGATCCTTGTCTTTGCCTTGTTGCTGGCGTTGATCGTGGGCCCGGAATTGGCGGCGCTTTCGTGGCGCCAGGGATTGGGCGTTCTTGCCGTCGTCAGCGGAGGTGGTGTTGGTACCGCTCTTGCCCTTGAGCTGTTCTTGCCGGTTCTTTTGGACGTGACACCATGGCTGCTGGTGCCCGTCGGTTCTTATCTTCTCGGCCTGGTCGCCACGATTGACCGGCAAACCCTTCGCCTTGCCCTGGCCAGCCTCACGGCCACTCACCGCCGCGCCGTGATTATGGACCTCGTGGGAAACAGCTTCGACGGTGTTATTATCGTGGGCGCCGGAGGCGTAATAGATATGTTCAATCAGGCCGCCGAACGCCTCTTCGAACGTCCGGCGTCGGAAGTTATCGGCGCCAAGATCGGAATCCTATTCCCGCCCTCACCGGATGGTCGGGACGACGAGGGCGCCAGGATCGCCGGTGTCATTGAGTCCGGTGATTCGAACACGCTGCCTATCGGCATGCGCGAGATTGGGGGCCGGCGCAAGGACGGCACTGCCTTTGAAATGGAGCTCACCGTCTCCGAATACCGACTGAAGACAGAAAACCGTAGCGCGGCGAAACGACGCTCGCGACACCATGAAGCCTTCGTATTCACTGTGCGCGATATCACGGAACGCAAGAGGGCCGAGGAAAATAAGCGTTGTCACCAGGCCGAACTGGCCCATGTCCAACGCCTAAGCACGATCGGCGAGATGGCTGCCGAGATGGCCCACGAAATTAATCAACCCTTTGGTGCTATTGCAGCCTATGCCGAGGGGTGCATGCATCGGTCGCGTAATCAAAAGTTAAAGCAGGACGAACTGTATCTCGCGGTTGAAAGCATTTCCGAACAAGCTCAGCGGGCGGGCAATATTATCAACCAAATTCGGGGATACGTTCGTAAGGCTGAAGCTCTCAAGCCGGGCGTCGATGTCAACAATGCGGTTGAGGACGCGGCTGGATTCTTCGGCGGCGGCATCCGCGTGGATGAAACGATTATGTGGCTGGACTTGGCGGAATCCCTGCCAACGGTGCAGGCAAACCCACTTCAAATTCAGCAAGTCATTTTGAACCTGGCATGGAACGGGATTGAGGCGATGAACGGCAACGGGCCGCAGCCACGCCAATTGTCAATCCGCACGTCGCGTCCGAACGGCAAGTTCATTGAGATCGCCGTTCAAGATACCGGGCCGGGCATTCCGACCGATGTGCAAGACCACGTCTTTGATCCGTTCTTCACGACGAAATCCGACGGCCTGGGAATGGGCCTTTCGATCAGCCGTTCGATCGTTAATGATCATGGCGGCCAGTTGTGGTGTGCGCCAAGTAACGAACGGGGAACGATCTTTCGTTTCACGTTGCCCGTCGAGGCGCAGGTCGCGAACTAATTTGGAAAATCTCATGTGGCATGTAAAACCTAGGGACTGTGGTGTCGCCGAACGGCAGGCCTGGAAACGCGGGGAGAGCTGGGTGGCGGCGCGCACCACCCGAGCCAACAATCTAAGGGCCCTGTGAGGCCGGATGCTAGCGCAAGAAACAATAAGAGGGACGTGATTTACGAATGAAAAGAGAAAGCAACATTCATTCCACTACTGCACCGCTCACTGAGGCCGGTATGACAACCCCCGAACCAACCGTCTTCGTGGTTGATGACGATGAGGCGATTTGCAATGCCCTGCAATGGCTGATTGAGTCGGTGAACTTGAAGGTGGAAACGTACACGTCGGGCCACGAATTTTTGGAAACTTATGAACCGGGACGACCTGGCTGCGTCGTTCTTGATGTGCGCATGCCGGAGATGAGCGGGCTTGACGTTCAACGCGAACTGGAAGCGCGTTCCATTGATCTTCCGGTTATTATTCTGACCGGCTACGGTGACATGCAGACCGCCATTCGCGCCTTCAAGTCCGGTGCCGTCGATTTCGTTCAAAAGCCCTTCAATAACCAAAACCTGCTGGATGCTATCCAAAGAGCAGTCCGCAAGAATGTCGAAGTTGCCGAGCAGAATGTCTTTATCGCAGAGGTCCGCCAACGGCTCGATCTCCTGTCGACGGGAGAAAGTGAAGTTCTCGAAATGATTCTGGCCGGGAATACCAATTCCAAAATCGCCGAACACCTTGGCATCAGCAAGAAAACGGTCGAAGCACGACGCGCCAAGTTGATGAAGAAAATGAACGCTGCATCAGTGGTTGACCTTACCCGAATGGTGGTGGTGTTGGAGCCATGGCCGGACGAGGCGACGTAGTCGAGAGGTAGTTCGGGCACCTGGATTTGGTGAACAGTGACAATGCTGACTGGTGTATGTTAGAATTAGTGCAAATTCTTGCGCGGTTGGTAGGCGGCTTTTTCGGATAGAATACAGGTGCGATTGAGATGAGTTCCGTCGAGAGCATCTATCTCTTTAAACTTGCCAAGGATAAATCACCTCGGGGGAGAAAGGCGTTCGCCGAGAAGCTTTCAGAGCTGTTCCTCGACAAGTATCCCGCCTTGTCGTCGCGGGAACAGACTTTGATGTTCGACATCCTGTGCCTCCTTGTCCACGACATTGAAATGCCGTTGCGCAAGGCGATCTCCGAACAATTGGCGGAGGAGCCGAGCCTACCGCGAAATCTGGCCAAGCTGCTTGCCAACGACGCCATTGAGATCGCGTTTCCAATTCTTTCCCTCAGCCGGGCACTGCTGGACGAAGATCTGATCGAAATCATCCGTGGCCGCTCGGTCGAGCACCAATTGGCCATCACCGTCCGGCCGTCGGTTAGCGAGGACGTCTCTGATGCGCTCGTGGAAACCGGGAACGGGACCGTGATCACAAGCATGCTCAAGAACGAGAATGCAGAGATCTCAAGCAAGACGATCGCCTATCTGGTTGATGAATCTCAGCGCGTCACCGCGTATCAGGAACCGATCCTGCGCCGCAAGGACTTGGATTCCGTCCTGGCTGAGCGGATGTTCACGTGGGTTTCCACCGCACTCCGTCAATATATCCTCGATACATACGAACTCGACCCCGACTTTATCGACGACGTCATGAAGGGGGCGGTCCAGGCAGAGACCGATGCCGTAACGTCTGAAAGAGAGTCTCCGAATGCCGCCCGGGAGTTGGTCGATCAAGTATCGAAAGAAGGAAATGTGACGACCGATCTCATGATCAAGGCCCTGCACGAGGGCGAAGTTTCAATGTTTGTGTCCATGTTTCATGAACTGACGGACGTCGAAGAAAGCATCATCCTTCACATGCTTACGGAACCGGCGGGAACGGGGTTGGCCATTGCGTGCAAGTCCGCCGGTCTCGACAAATCGGTTTTTTCCTCCATCTATGCACTCGGCCGCAAATCTTCGGCCGCTTCGGATGCGAAGGTGCACAAGGATTTGCTCAAGGTCGAGCACCGTTATGACCATATGACCAAGACTGCGGCCCGCGACGTGGTTGCCCGATGGCGGCGTAACGTGGGCTACGGGGCGGCGATAAACGAGCTAGAGGTGGGTTAGAAGGACGTCGTCCACATCCTTGGAACGAAGAGCAGGCCGTATCCGCCTAATCGGAAGTGCGCTATGCGCGCGCGAAGGAGCGTCGGTCATTGTGCTGCCGCCGTTCCAGCCCCTCCCATCCCATCATTTGCTGTCTTCGGTTGCCGCCCTGCCGCTGTTTCCAGAGGGCGGTATTAAAGGCACGTTTTCCCGTCTCGTCGTCATGAACCAATGGAACCTCGGCAGTATTATCCGGCTTATTCTCATGTTCAATCTGCTGCCAATTGTCTGACCGTGCGACGCCTTTCCATTTAAGATCCGCCCATTCGCGAAGTACTTCCGAGGTGTCTTTTCCGACGACGTTTTCAATTTCCGCTCGGACCTTGGCGCCATCGAATGTGTCCTCGGTACCCGGCACCATGATATCTTCGGCCTGGGCGATCGCCATACGGATAGTGGACCGTTTATAGCGTGCCCCTAGGAGGCTGATGCCAATCTCATCGACGATTTCGTTGGCCTTGGCCCAGGCTTCCTCGTCATTCGTGTCGTCAAAGCTAAAGAAGTACCCCTCACCCTGAACCTCACCCCATGGTCCACGGTCGCCCACCTGCTTCTCCAACACCCGCTCGCAGATCAATTCGAGGGCGGAGAGCAAACGCTCGGAGGGTTTCCCGATGATGTCAAAGAGATCCGAGAGAGGAACGATGTAGACTTTGCCGAATACACCCCTACGTTCCTTCAGGATGTCTTCGGACGATACGGTTCCGTCAAAGGATAAATCGGATTGCGCGCTCTTCGCCGAGTTCCCTCGGGCTGCCCCATTTTTCTTTTTTCCTCGTCGGTCCGGCCGTTTGCCCAAGACGTTTCCGACGAATTTAGAGAGCACTTTGCTTGTCATATAGCGCGCCTCTTCATACCAGATCTAGTGCCGCCTTCTAGAGACGACCCCCTTTCTAGCACATCCAACGCAGGAATTATAGCATATATATTGAGTTATTTAGTAAATAAAAAGGGTTAACCCTAACTTTATTCGGCTTTAGAAGAATTCTAATTTTTCATCTTGCGATGACACTTTTACCGATATTTTTAACCGTACCATTCACTAAAAAGTTGCTTAAATCTAAGCCGTCACTTTATCCCTGTTTTAAGCCAAAGCAAAAGAGGAAACGCAGTATGTTGGCGAATATCACGTGCTTTCGGTACGTGCGGTTGGTTTTCGCTAGGCCAGAGGCCTTTACGACCGCTTTTCGACAAAAAGCAGGAATTCGGACCAGAAGATTTAGGGTCGCGGAGGCTCGGCGCCGACGGCGCCTTTGCGAAGGTGGCGCTCGCGCAAGATGATGTAAGTGCTAGCCGAAAAAATGATTACGGCGCCGATCCAGGTTTCGACCGCTGGTACCTCGGCAAAGGCGAAATAGCCGATGAGGGCTGACCAAATGAGCCGGGTAAACTCGATTGGGGTCAATGCCGTCACCTCGCTTTCCTTGAGCGCCTGGGCAAAGCAGATGTTGGAAACCGTGCCCAGTGAGCCGAGTAGCGCCAACCAGAGAAGCTGCTGGATCGTCGGCGTCTCCCAGTAGGGAACGGCCGGGATCAGGATCAGCGGCGTCATCAACATGGTCGAGTAGAGTACGATGGTCGTACTGTTTTCGGTGCGCGAGAGCAGCTTCACGATGATCATACTGAGGGCCGAAGTGGCGGCCGAGCAAAGGACCAGAACCGACCCCAGGTCCATGGCATTGGTCGTGGGATCTACGATGATCAGGGTGCCGAGGATGCCAACGGCAAGCGCCGTGATGCGGCGGGCGCGAACAGCTTCGTGCAGAATGAGCAAAGCGAGCACGGTTCCGAACAACGGCACCGTGAACTGCAACGCCGCCACCTTTGCGAGCGGCGTCATGCTCAATGCCAAAAATCCGAGGGTCATACCGACCGCCTGTAAGGATCCGCGCAGGACATGCATGCCGGGCCGCTTGGTCCTGAGCGGGGCGAGCCTGTGGCGCGCGATCAACGGCGCGAAGACGAGGAGGCCGAAAAGGCCGCGGAAGAAGGCGACCTCAAAGGGATGAAGATCGGCGGACAGCAGGCGGATTACGCCGTTCATGGAGGTGCCGGTGAAGGTCGCCAATATCATCAGCGCCATACCCCGGGTCGTGCCGGCACCGCCAAACAAATTGGAAGTCCATTGGGTGAGAAACTTCATGGTAGAAGTGCAGTCCTTATCCCGGCGCTGCTTTGCCCAGGAAAATCACATGCCCTGGCAATTCCTCGCCAGACGTCGACTATTCAGAGTGACCGATATCCGGCCGGCGCGTCAGGCGACTGCGGCACGACCTGATTTCATGGCGGCGCGGGCACGAGCGGCGTCGCCAAAGGCCGCAAGCAAGGCCTTGGACAAGGGATGTTCGTCGAACCGCCATTCCGCGTGCCATTGCACTCCGACGGTAAAGGTCTTGGCGCCTTCCACGCGCATCGCCTCTACAAGGCCGTCGGGCGACACGCCTTCGATAACAACGCCCTCGCCAAGCCGGTCCAGGCCCTGTCCATGGAGAGAGTTGACCATCACCTCGGACGTGCCGACCAGGTTTTCCAAATATCCTCCCGGTGTCAGCGCCAGGGCGTGCCGGAGGCGGAAGCGGTGTTCCATGGTTTCACTGGAGTCGCGCGACATGCGGTGGTCCATCATTCCGGGCAGTTGGTGAACCCGGTAGTGGAGCGATCCGCCGAGCGCCACGTTGATTTCTTGGATGCCGCGGCAGCTTCCAAAGATTGGGACGCCGGCCTCGATACAGGCGCGGATCAGGGGCAGTACGGTGTTGTCGCGTGCCGGATCACGGATTTCGTCGTCGGGGAACGGCTGTCCGCCAAAATGGTGAGGCTCGACATTGGCGCGCCCGCCGGTCAGCAGCAGTCCGTCAAGGTGTCCGATCAGCGCTGGCTCGTCGGTTTCCGCGCCCAGCGCTGGCACCAGGAAGGGTACCGCTCCGGCACCGTCGGCCACGGCCCTGATATAATTTTCCCCCGATCCGTGAATATGGATCTTATATTCGGGTAGTTGATGTGTGTTGACCGGTATACCAATCAACGGTTTTATGGTGTTGCCTCTCATAGCGCTGTGCGTATCACGTTGCCGTCCAATCGGCAACCCTGGCCGGGGGGGCTGCCACGCAATTCGGGCGTCATTTTGAAGCGAAAGGACGACGGGATGGAAACCGACCATCATCACTTCATGGGACTGGCCATTGATCAGGCGCAGCGTGGACTTGCCGAGGGTAATTCGGCAATCGGATCGGTCATCGTCAGGGATGGAACGGTGATTGGCGAGGGGCACAACACCGTGATGACGGACATCGATCCCACGGCCCACGCGGAGACAGTTGCCATCCGAGACGCCTGCCGCAAGTTGGGAACGACGGATCTTGCCGGTGCCACCTGCTACACCACCGTCGAACCCTGCCCCATGTGTTGTTGGATAATCGTCAGGAGCGGCATCCGGCGCTTGGTGCTGGGAGCCCGCTATGCCGACCTGCAAGGGGCCGATATGGGTGATTACACGGTCGAGGGGCTGGTCGCGCTCACCGCCAAGTCACTGGACGTGGTCACCGGTATCCGCGCCGAAGAATGCGTCGCGGTGCGCGACCAGAGTACGGCCTAGAGGCCAAGTCGGCGCAAGCCACCCGCCGGATAACGGGTGCCGGCCGCCACGCCCGGTTTGAAGGTATCGTCCAGCCGCTCGATCTCTGATGCGTCGCCGTGCATCCTAACCCAATGGCCGAAGCCTCGATACCTTGACACCCCAAATTGCGGTATTTCACGGATCCCTCCCTCGCGTGTTCCTCTGTGCAGCCAAGGATGCGACCAGGCTCTAGTCCACTCTCAGCTTGATGTCGACGGCAGTGGGGTGCGTTGTTGTGCGGCAGTGGGGATGATATAGTCGGCATATAGAAACCTGCGGTCCGTGGCCGACCAATCCCTTCCAACGGCAGATGAGAAAGGCGGTCAATGGGATCTCCCTCGAAACGATCTTCTTACGCGCCAGTGATGATGATGATCGGGTCGGGGCATGGGCTGAGCCACTTTTACCTGCTCGCCCTGCCGCCGCTGTTTCCCTTGCTCATAGATGAGTTCGATACCTCTTACGCCGCGTTGGGCTTTCTCCTCACGCTGTTCAACCTGTCGTCGGGTACTTTCCAGATCCCCGCCGGATTTTTGGTCGACCGTATCGGCGCACGCATTGTGCTACTTGGGGGCTTGGCCATTTCCGGGCTTGGTGTTGCCCTCATAGGCCTGGTGACGTCGTATTGGATGGTCTTGGCGCTTGTCGTCTTCGCCGGCGTCGGGTGCAGTGTCTTTCATCCGGCCGACTATGCCATCCTTTCGGCAAGCGTTGATTCAGAACGTCTGGGCCGCGCTTTTGGGGTGCACACCTTCACCGGGCTTGTCGGCATGATGGCCGCGCCGGGAAGCATGATATTGATGTCGTCGCTGTGGGGTTGGCGCGCTGCTTTGGTCATTGCGGGGGCATTTGCGCTGGTTGTATTCGCAGCCGTTTTTATGTGGGGCGATATGCTCAAAGAGGGGGAGTTGTCGACCGACAGCGCGGAAGACAAGGCAACCGAAACGGGAAAGGGTATCCGACCGCTGCTGAACCCGGCGATCTTAATGCTTTTCTTCTTTTATATCTGTACCGCAATGGTGAGCTCGGGGGTGCAGACTTTCTCGGTCACCGCTTTGGTTGCCTTTCAGGGAACGGGGTTGGGGGCCGCCAGTATCGTCTTGACCGCCTATCTGGTGGCAAGTGCGGTGGGGGTTCTGTTGGGCGGGCCGCTCGCCGATCGAACCAATCGTCATGGGCTCCTTGCCGCCGTGGCAATGGCGGCGGGCGCCGCCATGATGGCAATGGTCGGCGCCTTTCTTATGTCCTTTGCCATGGTGGTCGTTCTGTTCGTCTTGACCGGATTTACCCAGGGAAGCATTCGTCCCTCGCGAGACTTGATGACGCGTGCCGCGACGCCTCCCGGTGCCACCGGACGTGTGTTTGCGTTTGTTTCCACGGGGCTCAGCATTGGGTCCGCGATAACACCCGTGCTGTTCGGTCTGCTCATTGATCTCGGCCATGCCCGGTGGGTGTTCGTGGCCATGGGCGCCGCCTTGTTGTTGGGTGTGGCAACCGTTGGCATCGTGCGTAGTCTTCCTTTCACGGATGTCAGAGAGCAAGGAGCCCGCTCCGGTAAGGCTGCCGCCAAGTAGACGGACATCCGGCCACCGAATTTTCGGCTTGGGATTGACGTCGACGACCACGTCGTACAAGTATCGCTAATTCTACGGCGGCAACGGCATCGATTATCTTTACGGTTCCAACGATGCCTATACCATCGACCGTATCTACGGCCGTGACGGGGATGACCGCCTCTACGGCCTATCGGCAATGGAACATCCCGGTTGGGCAGCAGTGGACGACGCAAGTTATAGGCTTTCGGGCATCGAATTATTCGGCGACCTTAACGATTCAGACCTCGCGTCACTCGCTAAGGAATGCCGATGGCGGCGCTATGACGCCGACCAGCAGATCATTCAGCATCAGGACGAGACGACCGACGTCTATTTCATCGCCAGCGGACGAGTGCGCGTGACTGTCTATTCGCAATCCGGCAAGGAAGTCTCGTTCCGCGATCTTGACGCCGGCAAGAGCATTGGCGAGTTGTCTGCGGTTGACGGCGCTCCGCGCTCGGCAAATGTACTCGCGCTCACCGATACGCTGCTGACCTCCATGCCGGCTAGCAGATTTCTCGGCCTCTTGACCGAGCATCCGGAGATTTCGACAAAGATGATGGTCTACCTTGCGGGTCTGGTACGGAAACTATCGGACCGGGTCGTCGAATTCAGCGTGTTGGCGGTGAAAAACCGTATCCACGCCGAATTGCTGCGGCTCGCCCGCGACCACGGGGTAACCGGCAACAGCGCCATCATTTCTCCGGTCCCCACCCATGCCGTTATCGCAAGCCGGGTCAGCACCCATCGCGAGAGGGTGACCCGCGAATTGAACGAGCTCGCCCGCGACGGAATAATCGAACGCCGGCGGGACGAGTTGGTCATTCTCGATGTGGGTCGACTTGCGCACCTAGTTAAAACCGGGACCGAGGTATGGCCCGTATTCCCGTCGGCCACCGCGTAGGGTGCGGCCGTTTTTGTTCACCCCGGGTTTCAAAATAATTTATTTGATTGTGGCAATTGCCACATCCCGCACGATCGCCAATTGCAATAATGGATGAATGTTCAGTGCGTAGATAGTCGATGGAGGATAGGGGGGTCAACGCAGACTTGCGGCAATTAGCCGGACGATAAGTGAGATCTTGCCTTTGAGTTTCGGGCCAAAGCAGGCCTGCAGGGGGATAATGCGATTATGACTAGACTAATCTTGCATTCACCGGTGTTACTCGCAGCGCTTCTGGTGATCCAACCATCGATTGCGGGCGAAATACCTTCTCTGCCGGAGATTACTGGCGGCGACTTTGAACAACTTGCCCAGGGTGGTTCGGGTGGAGGGGGTCGCAAAGGTGGACAAAGAAACAAGAAAGCGGGTCAGGGCGACGGCGGTGGCCGAAATCCCAGCGCCGTATTAAAAAAGTTGGATGAGGATGGCGACGGCCGAATTTCCAAAGCAGAGTTTCGCGGTCCACCTCAGGAATTCGGCAAGATCGACGCTAACGAAGATGGCTATTTAACAAAAGAAGAACTTAACGCCCATTTTTCAAGTTCCGGTGGAGGTGAAAAATCAAACAATCCATATGCAGCCTGGAACGCCAAACTTCCCATCATCAACACCCATGCCCATTTCGACCCGAAGGTCCGGCAAGGGAGGGACCGTTCCAACGATTGGGATACTCCCACTAAGGTCGCGTTGGAGGAAATGGATCGATACGGCGTCAAGACGGCGTTTTTGATGCATCCTCCTTTGCCCAGCAGCCGAGACCAATTCTACGACTACCGGGACTTACTGGACGTAGCGAAAGAACATCCGGTCCGGTTTGCCGTCCTCGGGGGTGGTGCCAATCTCAATCCAATGATCAACGGTCTTGGTGTCGATTCTGTCAGTGAAGGCGTGCGCCGCGATTTTGAGGAAGAAGCCGAGAACATTCTCAAAAAGGGTGCGATAGGATTTGGCGAAATGACGGCACTTCACTTGTCCGGAGAGGATACCCACCCTTTCGTGGAAACTCCACCCGACCACCCGTTGTTCCTGCTGTTGGCCGATATAGCCGCGCGTCACGAAGTTCCTTTTGATATTCACATGGAAGCGATGATCAAGAAATCGCCCACGCCTGAAAAGTGGAAGCAAAAAAGCAAAAACAACCCCGACTATCTAGTGTTGTGATTCCAACGCTCGTTTCCCACGGTTGACCTTTTCGATGATGGAACTGGCGGATGCAGCCCAGACAAAGGGCTTGGGGTTAGCATTGTGCTGTTCGAGGTAGTCGTTGATGGCCATTTGCAGCTCGACAAC
>JASLZL010000044.1 GCA_030754885.1 Rhodospirillales bacterium
GGCCTTGCAGAACTGGTGCCGGTGCTCCTCCGCAGCCGACGCCCACAGCCACCAGATGATAGCCCAGTCGGGCTCCACTTCCAAGATGCGACCCCGGGCAAGAAGGCGAGAGACTTCATACCGCTCGGGTTATTTGGTCGAGCCTGCATGGCATGTGCTCGCCGGAAACCGAAGACAAGATGATCCCAGGCGAATTGATCGAGGCGTTGGTGATGTCCTTGGTAAAGAACTACCTTGTAGGTTTGCAGGTCTCGACTGCCGAGGGTACCGAAAGCAAAACGTAATCGCCCTTTCTGGAGCCCGCTCCGATGACCGTTCATGGCTACTAAAGGACGTGCGACTGCGTTGTGGTTTACGTCTGCTTTCGGGCGGCAAGCGGACGTTCTGGTGGTTGCGAGCCTCCGATTAACGAAAAATCGCTCGCGTCAGTCGGCAGCGGCAAGATGCTTTGCACCACTCCAGCAAAGGCAAGGGATTTGTTGGGCGATCCGTCACTGTGCTTTGCACTCAAACCCTTTGATACAACGCCTTTGCTTTGGTCCTTTCAAGGTGGCAACACGGGTTCGAATCCCGTTGGGGTCACCAAGCTTTCGGGCGCGTTTTCAAATCACTATCGTCGGCGCTGGTTTCGACGACATCCTTGGTTATGGAAAATATACGCAAGTCCCGCTCACTCCCGGGGGCGGCGGTGCGCCTGTTCGGCACGCCTCTTCATCGGGTCGATTGGCGCGAAAGGGCCTAAATCTGATAGACCTTGGTGGAGGAGGGTTCCTTTCGATGATGGAAAAAGATCAGTCGTTCAAACGTTTGCTCTTCAATCCCGGCGAAACGATCTTCGATGAAGGAGATACCGGCCTCGTTGCCTACATGATTTCGTTCGGAAAAGTGAAGCTGACCAGGGGCGTTGGCGGAAGCAAGTCTCATACGCTGGCGGAGGTAGGCGCCGGCGAGACCATCGGCGAGTTGGCCCTGTTCGACGATCGGCCGCGCATGGCCAAAGCCGTGGCGATGACGGCGACCGAAGTTATCGAAATTGCCTACGATGAGTTTCACAAACGCCTGGGCGTCATGGACCCGATCATGAAAGGGATTGTTCTTCTCATGATAAAACGCGTTCGTCACTTCGCCGACGAGGTCATCGAAAATAAAAGCGACAGGAAGATCCCGCCACACGCTTAGCGCATTTCAAGATTGTTCGCCACCAGCCTCGCTGTTCCAGACCTCGGTAAAGCCGCGATGATCGGCGCGGGTATGTTCGGGCGTCACCGAGAGCGCCGTGCCGACATAAAGAAAGCCGACGATGTGATCGTGGACCTTGAGACCAAGCGCCGCCTTGACCGTAGCATCGTAAGCCGCCACGCCCGTCCGCCACCGGCATCCAAACCCTTGGGCATGTAGAGACAGGGTGATGTACTGCGCCGCCGCGCCGGCCGAGACGACCTGCTCAATCTCGGCAATTTTCGGATGATCGGGCTCGACGGTGGCGGCAACGATGATGTTGACCGGGGCACGAAAAATTTTCTGCTTGGCGCGTTCCAGCTCCGCCGCCGACGTGCCGGGCTCGCGTATCTCAAGGGCTCGGGCAAAGGCGTCACCCAGACGATCAAGGGCCGGGCCGCGAACGACGATGAATTTCCACGGCCGCAACATGCCGTGGTCGGGTGCCCGGGCGCCCGCTTCGAGGGCGGTGGCGATGACGTCGTCGGGCGGCCCCGGCTCGCCGATCTTGACCGCCGATGATCGCGTCTTTAGCGCTTCAATCGCATCCATATACTTCGCCCCAATCGTTAACATCGCCTCATCCCCCTAGATAAGCGCTCCCATTGCGTCCACCAAGGGGTGGGGTGTCGACTACAACGAATTCGCCGTCAGCCGCCCCGCATCAGCCGCCACACCCGTTCCGGGGTCGCCGGCATGTCAATGCTCTCGATACCCAGTTCGGCCAAGGCATCAAGGATAGCATTAATTGCCGCCGCCGGTGCCGCGATGGCCCCGGCCTCACCGCATCCCTTGACGCCAAGCGGGTTGTTCAGGCACGGCACCTCGACCGTGGCGGTATGGAAGAACGGCAAATCGTCGGCGCGCGCCAAGCAATAGTCCATGAACGAGCCCGTAATCAGTTGTCCGTCATCGTCGTGGACAGTGTGTTCAAAAAGCGCCTGGCCCACCCCTTGGGCGACGCCGCCATGCACCTGGCCGGCGACCACGGAAGGGTTGAGGACGTGGCCGAAGTCATCGACCACCGAATAGCGGACAAGGCGGGTGACGCCGGTCTCGCCATCGATTTCGACCTCTGCCACGTGACAGCCGTTGGGATAGGTCCACTTCTCGACGGTGATGTCGGCGGCGCCATTGAGATCGCCGCCCAAATCCGCCGCCAGATCAAGAAGCGCTATGGAGCGGTCGGTGCCGACAATGTGAAAGGCGCCATCGGTGAACTCTATATCGGCGGTGGCGGCCTCCAGCTTTTCGGCCGCGTGGCGGCGGCCGTTCTCAATGACCGTCCGGGCGGCGTCGAAGATGGCCCAACCCTGTTTGGTCAGCGAGCGCGAGCCGTGGGTGCCGCCGCCCGTCGGAATGCGCGCGGTGTCGCCCTGTACGATGCGGACTCGCGACATCGGAATGCCAAGTTGCCCACCGAGAAGCTGGGCGTAGGCCGTCTCGTGACCCTGACCGGTCGATTGGGTGCCGACCAAAAGTTCGACCGTGCCGTCTTCGGTGAAACGGATGTCGGCCCTCTCATCACCCTCACCGACGGTCGATTCGACATAGAAACAAATGCCAAGGCCGCGCCACGCGCCGCGCACCCGGGCCTCGGCGCGCCTAGCCTCGAAACCGGTCCGGTCGGCCATGACCAGGGCATCGTCTAAGAGGCGTTCGAACTCCCCCGAATCATAGGTCTCGCCCGACGCCGTAACGAACGGCATGACGGCGGGAGAGACGAAATTGCGGCGCCTAAGCTCGGCCGCGTCCAGGTCCAGCTCACGCGCCGCCTTGTCGATCAGGCGCTCGATCACATAGATCGCCTCGGGCCGCCCGGCGCCGCGATAGGCATCGACCGGCTGGGTGTTGGTAAACACGCCCTTGACCTCATAGCTGAGGCACTTCACGTCGTAGACGCCAGGCAGGACCTTGAGAGTGCCACCGGTCGGGATCAGGGGGCCATAGGTTGAAAGATAGGCGCCAAGGTTGGCCACCGTCTCGACACGCATGCCAAGGATGCGGTGGTCGGCGTCGAAGGCAAGTTCGGCCCGGGTGACGTGGTCGCGGCCCATGGCGTCGGACAGAAACGACTCGCCCCTCTCGCCCATCCACTTGACCGGACGCCCGATAAGGCGCGCCGTCCAGGCGGCAAGGGCCTGTTCGGGATAGAAGAATATCTTGACGCCGAAGGCGCCGCCGATGTCGGGACAGACGACGCGGACTTTCTCGGGCGCCACCTTGAGCGTGTGGCGTGCAAGGCTGTCGCGGAGCAGCCATCCGCCTTGGTTGCCGGTATGGATCGTTGTTGTGGCGCTGGCGGCATTGTATTCGGCGATGGCGCCGCGGGTTTCCATGGGACAGACGACGATGCGGTTGTTGACCAGCTCAACCCGCGTGACGTGGGCTGCCTCGGCAAAAGCCCCGGCAACGACCTTGGCGTCGCCGAAGGCCCAGTCGAAGACCCGATTGTCCGCCACCCCGTCATGCACCCGGGGCCGGTCCGGCCCCATCGCAGCGCCGGTTTCGGCGACCGCGTCCAGGGGCTCGTAGTCCACCTCCACCATCTCGGCGGCGTCCTTGGCCTGGGCCACCGTTTCGGCAACGACGAAGGCCACGCCGTCGCCGACATGGCGCACGGTGTCGGTGCACAGGACGGGACGCAGGGGTGCGGCGCCGGGCGTGCCGTCGCGGTTGGTCAGGGGAATGATGCTGGGGATGGTATTGGCGTCCTCGGCCTCAAGATCGGCACCGACAACGACACCAACCACCCCGGGCGCGGCCCGCGCCGCATCGACCGAGAGGGCGCGAATGTGGGCATGGGCGAAGGGCGAGCGCACAACGAACCCGTGGACTTGTCCCGGAAGGTTGATGTCGTCGGTATAACGGCCGGTTCCGGTGAGGAAGCGCGCGTCCTCGGTTCGGTATGCGGGCTGGCTGACGGCAAACTTGGTGATGGTACCCTCTCCGCAACGGTGGCCGATCGTGGCGCCGGGACGCTATCACGAAGTCCGTCCGCCGTCATCCGCCCGGCGGCATCACCCTTTTAACATAAGGCACTATACGCTTGACGATAACCGCCACGCCCATCGCGTTGGGGTGGATGGCGTCGTCTTGGTTGAGGGCCGGGTCGGCGGCGACGCCGTCGAGGAAGAAGGGATAGAGGACCACACCATGTTTGGCCGCCAGGCGCGGATAAAGGTCGGCGAAGGCGCGGCCGTAATCGCGGCCCAGGTTGGGGGGCGCCTGCATGCCGGTCAACAAGACGGCGACGCCGGCCTCGCGGAGCTGCCCAAGGATGGCGTCCAAGTTGGCGAACGTGGTTTCGGGGTCGAGCCCACGCAAGCCGTCGTTGGCGCCGAGCTCAATGATTGCCAAAGCGGGTTTTTCCGCCAACACCCAGGCCAGGCGCGCCCGACCGCCGGCCGAAGTGTCGCCCGACACGCCGGCGTTGGAGACCACGGCATCAATCCCTTGGCGATTGAGGGCGCGCTGCAACTGCACCGGAAAGCTGTCGGTACGCTCAAGGCCATAGCCGGCGGTTAAGCTGTCGCCGAGGGCCAGGATGCGCGTCGGCTCGGCCGCCGCCACGCCGGGGCCAAAAACCGCCAGGGCGACGGCGACGTTGACAAGGGCCACGGCGACGCCATATCGGATACGTGAGATCAGGCGCTTCAAAAACAATATCCCGGCATGGGCATGGATAGCGGATCCGGGGCTCAAGGCCCCGCCATTCAGTTGAACGACGTTCACCTCAGGCTGACAAGTGCGGCCGGCGAGGTCAACATCTTGCGTGGCATCGATCTAATCGTTGGGCCAGGTGAGACCCTTGGCGTGGTCGGTCCGTCGGGTTCGGGCAAGACCAGCCTTCTGCTGGTTATTGCCGGCCTGGAACGACCGACGTCGGGCGCCATCCGCGCCGCCGGCGCCGACATCACGGCCTTGGACGAGGACGGCCTGGCGCTCTTTCGCCGCAACCATGTGGGCATCGTCTTTCAGGACTTTCATCTGGTCCCCACCATGACGGCGTTGGAGAACGTCGCCCTGCCCCTTGAGTTCGCCCATGCCGACGATGCCCTCGATCGCGCCCGCGTTCAGTTAGAGGCGGTCGGCCTGGGTCCCCGCCTGGCCCACTATCCGGGGCAGCTTTCGGGGGGCGAACAGCAACGCGTCGCCCTGGCCCGCGCCTTTGTCACCGAACCCGCCATCTTGCTTGCCGACGAGCCGACCGGCAACTTGGACGGCGAGACCGGAGATGCCGTCATGGACGTATTGTTCGATCTCCACGCCCGGCGCGGCACGACGCTGATCTTGGTCACCCATCAGTCCGGATTGGCGGAGCGCTGCGGGCGTCAGCTACGCCTGGCGGACGGCCGCATCGCCGAAGATTCGGGCGCGATAGCGGGCGGGGGCGGATGAACGGCCTGGCCCTCGCAATCCGGCTGGCGCGTCGGGAACTGCGCGCCGGGGTCAAGGGTTTTCGCATTTTCATCGCCTGCCTGGCGCTCGGCGTCGGCGCCATCGCCGGCGTCGGTTCGTTGAGCCAATCAATTGTCGCTGGACTGCGGGCTGACGCCCGCACGCTCTTGGGTGGTGACGTCGATCTGCGCCTCGTCAGCCGTCCGCCGCCGCCGGCCGAGGCGGCCTTCCTTGCCGCCAACGCCCATGCGCTATCCAAGGTCGTCGAGATGCGCGCCATGGCGCGCCTTGAGAAAGGCGCCAAGCGCACCTTGGTCGAAATGAAAGCGGTCGACGGCGCCTATCCCCTGGTCGGAACCGTCGGGCTAGCCCCTGCCCAGCCGCTGGCGGCGGCCTTGGCGCGCCGTGATGGGGCCTGGGGTGCTGTGGTGGATGCCAACCTTCTCGGCCGCTTGGACGTGAAGCTGGGCGATCGGGTGCTGATCGGCGATGCGGTGTTCGAATTGCGGGCCACCATGGTCAAAGAGCCGGACCGGGTAGCGACCGTATTCAGCTTGGGTCCGCGCTTTCTGGTCGCCGACCAAGCCCTTGACGCCACCGGATTGGTGCGCCCGGGCAGCCGGATTCACTATCACACCCGGGTGACCCTGGCGCCGACAACCAACGGCGAGGAGTGGATCGAGACCGTCAAGCAGACCTTTCCCAAGGCCGGCTGGCGCATTCGCGGCCTGGATGCGGCGGCGCCGGGCGTTCAGCGATTTATCGAGCGCATGACGCTGTTCCTCACCTTCGTCGGGCTGACGGCGCTGCTGGTCGGCGGCATCGGCATCGGCAACGCGGTCAAAAGTTACCTCGACGGCAAGACTGCCACCATTGCCACCATGAAGTGCCTGGGCGCCCCCGCCGCCCTGGTCTTCCGCGTCTATCTGGTGCAGGTAGCAGCCTTGTCCCTGGTCGGCATCGCTTTGGGTCTGGCGGCCGGCGCGGCCCTGCCGGTGGCGGGTCTCAAGGTCGCGGCGGCGTGGCTGCCGGTTCAACCCGTGGCCGCGCTTTACCCCCTGCCCTTGGCACTGGGTGCGGCCTTTGGCCTGTTAATGGCGCTCACCTTCGCCCTGTGGCCCTTGGCGCGGGCGCGCGACGTGTCCGCCGCCGGTTTATTCCGCGATCTGGTGGCGCCGGTCCGCGCCCGTCCACGCCTGTCCGACGCCGTATTCGTTGGGTTGGGCGTGCTGGCCCTTGCCGGACTGACGGTCATCACGGCATCGGAACGATATTTTTCATACTGGTTCGTCGGCGGCGCCCTGGTGACCGTGGCGGTGCTGCGCGCCGGTGCGGCTGGCCTGATCGCCGGGGCGGCGCGTATCAAAGGGTGGCGGACCGCGACGGGACGGCTCGGCGTGGCGAACATCCACCGTCCCGGCAATGCCACGTCGAGCGTCGTGCTGTCCCTCGGCCTGGGACTTTCGGTGCTGGTCGCCATTACCTTGATTGAAGGCAACCTGAGTCACCAGATCGAAGAGCGCCTGCCCGATGAGGCGCCGGCCTTCTTCTTCATCGACATCCAGCCCCATCAGGCCCGGCCCTTCGATGGCGTCGTTTCGGTGGTTGATGGGGCGCAAGGCTTGCGCCGCGTGCCGAGCCTGCGCGGACGCATCGTCAAGATCGCCGGTGTGGCCGTAGAAGACGCCAAGATCGCGCCCGGCTCAACCTGGGCGGTACGCGGCGACCGGGCCTTGACCTATGCCGCCGAAGTGCCGGCCGACACCCGGATCACGGCCGGGGAATGGTGGCCGGCGGATTACCGGGGTCCGCCCCTGATCTCGCTCGACGCCGGCCTGGCCAGGGGTTTTGGGATCGAACTTGGCGACACCTTGACCCTCAACGTGCTGGGCCGTGAGTTCACAGCCGCCATCGCCAGCCTGCGCGAGATCGATTGGCGCAGCCTGCGCTTCGATTTTGCCATTATCTTCGCGCCGGGAACCCTGGAAGGCGCGCCCCATTCCCACATCGCCGCCGTCAACGCGACGCCGGCCGCCGAGGAGGCGGTGGAACGCGCCGTTGCCCGCGCCTTCCCTAATGTTTCGGCCATCCGCGTGCGCGAAGCCTTGAAGGCGGCGGCCCGCATCCTCGACGGCATTGGCCAAGGCGTTCGCTCAACGGCGCTGATCAGCATCCTCGCCGGCGCCCTGGTGCTGGGCGGCGCGGTCGCCGCCGGACAGCGGCGGCGCATCTATGACGCCGTGGTGTTCAAGGTCCTGGGTGCGACGCGGACCACGGTGCTCAAGGCTTTTATTATCGAATACTCCATCCTGGGCCTCGCCACTGGTGCCATCGCGGCCGCGGTCGGCACGTTGACCGCCTGGGCCGTGGTTACTTATCTGATGAACATGGCCTGGACCTTCCTGCCCGGCGTCGTGGCGGCGACCGTGGCGGCGGCAGTGGTGCTGACCCTGGCCGCCGGTTTCGCCGGCACCTGGCGCGCCATGGGGCAGAAATCGGCGCCCCACCTGCGCAATCGCTAATCTGGAAGCACTTTTATGTTACAATTGGGTAATGTTCCCCGGGAACTGTTGATTTCCGGGGCCGGCATGCCATATTAGCGGCACATGTAGACACTTAACCGAAAGAGGGGAACCCATGGCTTTTGGACCCGACAGACGCACCGTCCTCAGCACCCGGCGCATGACGCCCGGCCAGGCCTACGCCGCCGAGATCGACGTCGGCCTGCGCGAGTACATGCTCAGGATTTACAATTACATGGCGTCCGGCCTGGCCCTGACCGGAATCATCGCCTACTTCTCCGCCAACACACCGGCGATCCTTAATCTCATGTACGCCGTCGGTCCTGGCGGCTCATTGCAGCCGACCGGTCTGGCCTGGATCGCCATGCTGTCGCCGCTGGCTTTCATCTTGGTGTTGAATTTCGGCATCAATCGTATGAAGGCTTCGACGGTACAGGCTGTCTTTTGGGCTTTTTCCGGTGTCATGGGCCTGTCGCTCTCCCATATATTCATTGCCTACACCGGCACTTCCATCGCCAGGGTCTTTTTCATTACGGCAGGCACCTTCGCCGGTATGAGCCTTTACGGTTATACGACCAAGCGCGACCTGACCGGGATGGGCTCTTTCCTGTTTATGGGCCTGATCGGCATTATCATCGCCAGTGTGGTCAACATGTTCCTGCAAAGCTCGGCGATGCACTTCATCATCTCGGTGATCGGCGTGCTGATATTCGTCGGGCTGACCGCCTACGATACCCAGAAGATCAAGTCCATGTACCTGGAGTCCGACGGCTCCGAGATTGCGGCCAAGAAGGCGATCATGGGCGCCGTCACCCTTTATCTGGACTTCATCAACCTGTTCCTAATGCTGCTGCGCCTGTTCGGCGAACGCCGATAAGCCGCCGCCAAGACAACAAAAACCGCCCGGGGGCATCCCTCCGGGCGGTTTTTTTGTGAGCCAAGTGGCGCGCTTTCAGGCCACCCGGTCGCCCGGTTCGCGTCCGGCGAAGAAAGCATCCAGATTGTCGAGCGCCCTAAAACCCATGGCGTTACGGGTTTCCACGGTGGCACTGCCGAGGTGAGGCGCCAAGAAGACGTTGTCGAGATCCAGATAGCCGGGATTGACCTCGGGTTCACCCTCATAGACATCAAGGCCCGCCGCCGCCACCTTGCCCGATTTAAGCGCCGCGATCAGGGCCTCGTCCTCAACCACCGGGCCCCTGGACGCATTGACGATGACGGCGCCGTCGGGCAGGTGGGCGATGTGTTCGGCGTTGATAAAATGGCGGGTATCGGCGTTCAAGGGGCAGTGCAGGGAAAGGAAGTCGCAAAACGGCAACATTTCCTCCACATCGGCGTGGAAGGTGGCGCCCTCGTCCAAATCCGGCCCCAAATGCTGCATATCGTGGTAGTGAATATCCATGCCAAAGGCGCGGGCGCGGTGGGCAACGGCGCGCCCGATGCGCCCCATGCCGATGATGCCAAGACGCTTGCCCGAGACATGAACGCCCATCAGTTGGGTCGGCGCCCAGCCGTTCCACTTCCCGGCGCGCACCATGCGCTCGCCCTCGCCGGCGCGCCGGGCCGCCGCCAAAACGAGCAGGGGTAATCGTATCGACCTTCGGGTTCCCCCGTTAAATGCCCGAACCGTTAGTCCTTACCACGGAGACAGTCGTTCCCCACCTGATTTTGTTGGTATTGTGTTGGATATTCATCACCGTTAGCAATTTCGGGGATGAGCACGATAGTCCCGAGGCTTTGGTTGGGTTCTCGATGGTTGTCGGTACCGTTGTCTGGATTATGTTGGAGTTTATAGGGTTTGTCATTATGGGTTTTTTAACTGGAAATATCCCCTAACGCCGACCCCCTCGCTCTCCTTACATCACTATTAAATTTGGACTAGAAAGGCACAACCGAATCACCATCTCACCAACACCCACGTTCCCTCTCATAACCCCACCCTCGAATCCTCAGCACCCTTCCCTCACTTAACAGGTAGGGGAATAGAGAACTGAGATGGTGCCGACTTGGATTCAGTGACTACGACACTACCACTACATCTTGTTCTTCTTCTTTGCGTTAGTGATGATTCCATCCAGTTTTTGAAGAATCTCTTTCTTGGAAGAGAGGGAACATTGGTCGATATTAACTTTGAGAGTTTCTCGATTTAAAGTTGTCCATCTTCCCGTAACCCGCCATCTAACTTCATTCGTTCCTTTAATGTGGTATTTCACCTTATATGCGATAGTCTTGGAATAACCCCTTACCTCATGTCTCGTAACCTCACCCTGACTGAATACCAACCCATAAAAAGGGATGGAACCACCGAACTTTTACTTACAAAATAGTGCCTTTCCATCCAAATCGTTTGCTGCTTGAACGGCTCCTGCACACACAACGAATACGGTTAGGAGTGTTCCATAAATTATTAACCGCATCACCGTCCCCTATGTCTGGATAGACAAAATGGGGTGGTGCCGCCTGTAGGACTCGAACCTACGACTTCAGCATTACGAATGCTGCGCTCTGCCAACTGAGCTAAGGCGGCATTTCCTATTGAACTATCATACTCTTGAACTATCATACTCACGTCACAAATCAATCATGGATTGCGCGAAACCGCACCTCAATATCCACACACCAAATGCACATATCGTTCACACGATAAAAAGGATGTTCCTAACGTATTGGTTTAATGGGTTAATTCCTTCGCACTATGTCTTACGAATGCTGTGCTCTACCAGCTGAGCTAACGCGGCAGCCAAACCCTACTTAATGCGCCGGGTGCTAACCGTCAACGGGCCGCTTAGAAGTGGCGCCGCCGGGCCGGGCGCAATATGGTGTCGGCTGACGGACACCGGCCCGCTTTCGGAGATCCCCGAGTGACGACGATGGCCCCCTTGCCTGAGTGGCGCGACCTTGCGGCCCTGTTACCGGGCCGGACAACCGGCGACGACGGATTGGCGGCGCCGTGGCGGCGCGGCGACGAAGGGGCCCTGTGGTTTTCGCGCGGCGCCTGGGCCTTGGCGGCTGTGGTCCGTTGGTGGCAGGGCGCGGGCGACCGGCCGGCGCGGTTGTGGCTGCCCGATTACTTCTGCAACGCCTCGACCAAGGCGGTGCGCGACGCCGGCGCCGAGCTTGTTTTCTACCCCGTCGGCGAAGACCTTCACCCCCAGTGGCCGGCCTTGCGCGCGCTGGCCCGTTCGGCGCCGCCCGATCTATTCGTCCTGGTCCATTATTTCGGCCATGCGGCGGATTGCGGGGCCGCCGCCGCCTTCGCGGCCGAGACCGGCGCGCTCATGATCGAAGACGCGGCACATGTCCCAGGGCCCACAATCGGCATTGGCGGTGACGGCGACTTCGTTCTCTATTGCCCCCACAAGACCCTTGCCGTCTCGGACGGCGCCGTCTTGCTGGCCCGCGATCGAAGTGCCCTTCCGGCCCTCACCCGGGCCGCCGCCGGCCTTGGGCGCAGGGCACCGGCGCCGTGGCCGTGGCTGGTCCGGCGCCTTGTCCAGAAAAGCCTGCCGGCGGCATTGCTCGGCGCCCGCGTCCGCCTGACGGGTCCCGCCTTCGCCGACGATGCGCCCTTACAGGCGATGGCGCCGACGCCGGTCCTCAGTCGGGTGGCGCGACGCCTACTGGCCGGGGCCCAAGGCAAGCTGGCGGCGACAGGCCTTCAACGGCGGCGCAACGAGGAAACCCTGCGCCGTGCTTGCGATGGCCTGGCCGGGTGCCAAGCGTTCTTCGATTCAGGCCCGGACGCGCCCTATCGCTTCGTCCTTGATTGTGGCGACGGCGCCGAAGACCGCTTCAAGGCCCTGCGCCAGCGTGGATGCCCGGTCGAGACCTGGCCCGACCTGGCACCCGAGGTGCTGGCCGAGCCCGAGCGTCACGCCGCCGCCGTGGACCTAAGGCGCCGCCTCGTCTTTCTGCCGGTCCATCAATCGGTGGCGCCGCGGCCCTTATCGAATTGGCTCAGATAAGAGCGTCGAGGCGGCGGCGTGGTGTCGCGTAACGCCAATCCAGTCCCCCCTCGACGATCAATGAGAGGTAAGCCTCGGGTGCTGCCAGATCGATCTGGTCGGCCCTCAGGACGCGACGGTCCGTGGCCCCGGTGTTGGGTCCGCGAACGCCGCTGCGGCAGAATTTGTACGCGCTGGCGATGACGGCCAGGGCGTCGGCCGAGATGCTGTCGATCGAACCGAAGGGATAGGCAAACCACGGCGTCGGCGCCCCCAGGCGAGCTGTCAGGACCTCGTTGCAGCCCAGCACCTCGCGGGAAAGCTCGTCGCCCTGCAAACGCGACAGCCGGCGATGGGTCATGGAGTGGGCGCCGATGGCATGTCCCCTGTCGTTGAGGGCGGCGATTTCTTGCCATGACATCAGGCGCGCCTCGCGGGGCAGGTCCGCCGCGCCGAGGCGGCCGTCGGAGATATGGGCGGCGATGCCCTGGCGCTGCGCCTCGCCGTCAAGATCGACCAGGCCCGGGCAGACGAAGAAAAGCGCCTTAACGCCATGGCGCGAAAGAACGACGTCGGCCGCCCGGTGGTTGGAGGCGAAGCCGTCATCGAAGGTCAAAAGGCATGGCGCGTTGCCCCGCGCCGGTGCGTCGCCGGCAAGCCACGCCTCGGCCTCGGCCGGTGTCACGAACCCGCCGCCGCGCTTGACGGTGTCGAGCAGGCGGTCGAGGGCATCGAAGTGATGCTCGGGCACGTCGTGCAAAAGAAGGATGCGCAAGGCCGGTGACGGCGCACTGATCCGGCGCCAGGCCCTAAGACCGGTCAACCAAGGACGGGAAAAGCGGTGTCGCAACATGGCCGGCGCCCTAGGCCCGGGACCGGGCAGCGCGCACCCGCCACCGCACCAGCCAACCCAACAGCCCTCGGTCCAGCGCCTCCAGCTCCGGCGCCAGACGATAGGGGACGCCGCCCAGGCCGTCCTTGAAACGGTAAATGCCGGGCGGCGTCAGCCGCGTATCCAGACCGCCCAGATCGAAACGCCGGGCACCTTGTTCCTTCATCGCAACGACAGCCCGCCACAAGAGCAACTGCCCGGCATTGACCGCCCGTCCGGCCTCGGCGACGGTCCCGGCCAGGTACTCCGCGGTATCGCCATGACGCACCATGAGGACCGAGCCAGCCGGCGCGCCGTCGTGGGTGGCAAGAAAGGTCTCCATGCGGCCTTCCACCGGCAGCACCGATTGCAGGGCGGCCAGGAGTTCGGGGGTGACGGAGGTGTCAAAACCGCGCTCTCGGGTCATGTGCCGGTAACCGGCGAGAAATTCGGCGAACAGCCCCTCGCCCGGCCCGACCCTGACCTCAAGGCCGGAACGTTCGGCCTTGTTGAGGGCGTTGCGCCACTTCTGGCGCAATCCCAGGCGCAGGTCCGGAGCGGGTCGGCCGAGGTCAAGCACGGCCGAGGCCCAGCCCTCGACGCCGGCCCGGACCAGGCCGCCATCGTTCAATTGAAACCCGTCTTCGCTCTGGGCCGGGGCCAGCCTCAGATAGAAGCCGCGCCGATCCACATAGTGATGGGCCAGGGCTGACATCATTGCATCGGGGGGCGCCGGGCCATCGTCATCCGAGGTCCGCCAAAGAGGGGCCCGGTTAATCCATACCAAACCACCCCGAAGGCCACCGGGCAACGCCCTGACGAGAGCCTGAAAAGCACCTACCGTGCGCCCGTCGCAACCCAAGGTTCCCCGTTCAACGCGCCACGGGCCGGTGCTGGCCTTGGCCTCGCCCCACTCCCAACACTGCATGAGGCTGAAGCCCGCCATGCCGCCGGCCAGTTGGTTCCACTCCTCGCGGGCGAAGTCCCTGACATCGACATCAAGGGCGGTCATGTCACCCGGCTCCGGCCTCATCGTGGGTGAGGACGGCCGGCTTCGCGTCTTCGAGACCCGCGTCTCCCAGGCCGGCGTCCCCCGGACCGGCCAGGTGGGCGATCCGGGGCGGCGTTCGCCAGGCGAAACGATTGAAGTCCTCGCATTTGCCGCACAGCACCGTCCACTCGGCCGCAACATTGCCACAGCTCTCGCAGACCCAGGCCGGATCCGGATCGGCCATGGAGGCGCGTACCAGCCATTCCCGGGCGCCCGCCGCATCGCCATGTTCGTCTTCTTCGAGGTGCGCCATCAGGCGACACACGCGGGCCGTCGGCGCGGCGCCCGCCGCGGCGCTCAGGTGGCTTCTGGCCTCGCCCCACAACCGTGCCTCCAAGGCCGCCTCGGCCAAGGCGATGTGGCTTTCCCGGTGGCCCGGGTTGGCCGCCGCCAGGCTTTGCACACCGCGCGCCAGGGTCAGACCGTCTTCCGCCGGGCAGGCGGCCCGGTAGACATCAAAAAGCTCAGGATGGGGTTCGAGGCCCCAAGTCTTCTCGATCACCTTGGCGGCCTTGAGTCCCTTGCCATCGGCGACCAAAAGGCGCGCCAGTCGAACCGCCGCCGGAACGAAGGCCGGATCGTAGTCGTAGGCGCGCCGCGCCAGCTTGAGCGCCTTGGCACCATCGCCGCCCGCTTCCGCCTCTTGGCTCTGCTCGTGGAGCAGGGCGGCCCTCTGACGGCCGCCCTGGAGCGGGGGAACCAAGGCGTGCTTAACGGCCTCTCCCAAGGTAATTTCGGCATCCAGCCATTGTCCCGCCCGTACCTGTAGGTCGAGCAGGTTGGCCGCCACCCAGGCGCTTTTTGGCCGCAACCGATAGGCGCGCCGGGCCAGAGCCAGGGCCTCGTCCCAATCGTGACGTTTAATGCCCTGAGTCAACAGGCCACGCAGGCCCAGGAATTCGGTCTCAGGGCGTTCAAGCATGGCTTCGAAGAACCGTGCCGCGGCCTGTTCGTCGCCCGCCAGTTGCGCCGCCTGGGCCGACAGGAGCAGAGTCAACGGAGGGTCCTCAAGCAGCCCTTCGGCGCGCTTGCCCTGGCGCCCGGCGTCTTCGGCGTCACCGGCCGCGACCGCGACCATGCCACGGGTCAGGGCTTCGAATCCTCGCCGCTGACGGCGCCCTTGGCGCCAGCGTCGTGTGACCGATGGCAGGTCCACAAGGGCCATCCAAAACCGATAGGCCAACGCCGTCAGGACGGCCACCACCGCCACGGCACCGAGAAGAAGCGCGACCGATGAGTCGAGTCGGTAGCCTTGCCATTGCACCGTCACCGAACCTGGATGGTCGGCTAACCAGACACCGGTCAGGGCCAGCGCCGCCAGGACCGCCATGAACCATAAGGCTTGAATCATGGGCTGCGCTTTCAGGATGAATCAAGCAGCGAGATGGCGAAGATGTGCAGTCTTGCAACGTCTCGTTCCGCCGCCAGGCGCGCCCGGGCATCGGTCAGCCAGACATCAGCCGCCGCCGCAGCCTGGCCCTCGAGTGCACCGAGCACTTGGACGACGGCGATCAGGTCGCCGGCCTGAAGGAGGGCCTCGGCCTGGGCGACCGCTGCCTCGGTGCCATCGTCGGTCGCACTGACGGCGGTTCGGCGCACCATCACCAGCGAGGTCAGCCAGCGCCCCGCCCAGTCCCTCCACCCGGCGCCCTCGCCGCCTAGCGAGGTCCGCACGATCGCACTGGCCGTGTCATTGAAACGCCGGCGCAACGATTCCAGGGTTTCAATGCCGGTGGCGGCGTGGCGCCGCAACTCGGCAATAGCCTTCGCCGCATCGGGGTCCTTGCCGACCACTGCCTCGACGGCGGCGAGTTCCTTGGCGAAAGGTCCCGAGGTGCGCAGGGCGGCGCGCAATTGACCAACCGCCAGGACCACCGCTGGTGCCTGGGTGGCGGCGGCGTGATCGCGGGTGGCGCCCGAAACCACCAAGGAGTTGAGACGCTGGGCCAGCCGGTTGACGGCGGCGCTGAGTTCGCTGTTGCGGGCTTCCAATTCCTTCACGTCAACGCTTTTTGCGTCCCCGGCAACGACGTCGCTTTCAAGCTTCGACAGGCGACTGGTGACCCCGTCAAGCGCATTGCCGGCGCCTTCCAACCCTTCCAGGCGTTCGTTGAACCGGCGCAGGGATTCGCTGGTGCTCTCGGCCACCGCCGGCAGGGTAGTGGCGGCAATCATTTTTTTCACCGATTCGAGAGCCACTTCAAGGCCATCGACCTGTTCGATCAGATCGACCAGCCTTTCGCTCGACAGGCGCCGTTGCCGTTCCAGGTCGGCGATGTTGTCGCCGGTGTCGGCACGCGCCTTGGCCAGACTTTCAAGAGCCCCCACCCGATCGTCCATGCCGGTCATCCTGGGATCGAGAAATGGATCCTTGGCCGCCTTGGACAAATAGGAGCCGAGAACAGGAAACCAGACCGGTTCGGTGGCGTAGACGGCACCGCCAATGAAGGCCATGCCGACCACCGTCAACAGAAAGGCTCGCGTGGTTCCGCCGCCACTCCGTCGCTTAGGCGGCGTCACGGGCGCCTCAATGGTTTCGGATGGAGGAGTCGCGGGCGCCTCGATTGTCTCGGCGGCGGCGGGTGCCTCGATTGTCTCGGCGGCGGCGGGCGCCTCGCGTGCCTTTTTGGGCGGAGCAGCTGTTTTGGCCGTACCGGTGCGCTTGCGCGGCGCGGCGCGGCGGGTGGCGGGCTTGCTCTCAGTGCTCTTGGGCTTCATGGTCATATCGTTTTTCCGGCTTTCGACCTCACGGTGTCAGCCGTCCGGTCCTGGCCTATGCCAAGGATCAGCGCGTCTTGGTTGGGCCGGGTGGCGGTTACAACCCGGCGCCACGTAAGGAGACGCGCTTGCTCGGCGACCGCCGGGCTCAGGTAATAGGCTACCATTCCCGGACAGGCCTCCGTCAAATCATGTGCCTTTGCCAAACTAACAAATATGGCGGCGGTTCGGGGAGAGAAAAATACAACACCGTCCATCTCGCCCGCACCCATGGCCCGCACCGCCGCCTCGGTGAAGTGCTCGACCGGTACCGCCTCGTAAAACACGTGGCGGAAACATGTGAACCCGGCGTCGGCGACGCGCTTGCCCAAGTCGCCGGTCACCGTCTTTCCGGCGACGTGCAACAGGGCACCGGCGCCGGCATCAAGGCGGGCGCAAACAAGCCGCGCCAGGTCCTCGACCGTACCCTGGGCACTTTCCACCGCCCGGTACCCGGCCGCCCGCGCCGCTCCGGCCGTCGCGTCGCCGACCGCAAAGACGGCCACGTCCCGATCGTCGGACCGCCGGACCAGGGCGCGCACACCATTGGCGCTGGTTGCCAGGATTGCCTGAACCTCCGCCAGATCGGGGGGAGGACCGTCTAGATACCGGATGCACAGCATGGGCTCGATCAGGGTTTCGATGCCGAGTGCCGCAAGGGGACCGATGAGAGACCCGGCATCGTCGCGGGGACGGGTAATAAGAAGGCGCATTAGGCGGCCTAAAAATTGGTCGGCACCGGCCCGCACCCCCACCCCGCCCCCCAAAACCAAGGTAAAGGCGGGGGGGGCGGGGGGGGGGGGGGGGCGGGGGCCGGTGGGTATAACATACAAGGT
>JASLZL010000045.1 GCA_030754885.1 Rhodospirillales bacterium
AGCGGGCTTGGGCAGACGACCGACAGTGATCGGCGTGCCCAGCCGCGCCACGTCCGAACCCCCTTGCAGGGCCGTGGCAATGGCCCTGCTCTCCCGGGCCAGAATCTGCACCCGCACGCGTGCCGTCCCCTTCGTCCCATAGCCCAAAAGTTGCGCCGCGCGGCGCGATAGATCGATGATTCGCCCACGTGCGAACGGACCCCGGTCATTCACCCTAAGGTTAAGGCTGCGCCCGCTCTCAAAATTCGTGACGCGGACGAAACTTGGCATAGGCAACGTTCGGTGCGCCGCTGACAGGCCGTTCATGTCGAAAACCTCGCCATTGGCGGTGGCGCGGCCATGAAACTTGGTTCCGTACCAAGACGCGATCCCCGTCTCGTCGTAGTTATAGTCCTCGGCGGGGTAATACCATGTCCCCTTGATCTGGTAGGGCTTGCCCACCTTGTAGGTGACCTTCGGCTCGACCGTCGTCTTGGGTTTAGTAATGCGCTTGGCGGTGTGGGTTATGAATTGAGTTTCGGCGCAGGCCGTGAGCACGACGGCGCCCACAATCATCACCAAACCACGGCGCAAGGACGGTAAACCCATCATACCGATCAAATCCAATATATTGTGTCTCAGTCGAGGCAATCCCTCATATCTGGTAGTTTACCCATCTCCGATGCGGTCAGCAAGGGAGCCCACCGCAATGGCGAAAAAGTTTGACCGGTTCCATTTCAAGATGGTTCGAAAGTTATTGTAAGCCAGATAGGCCGCACTGCCCGGCCCTTCGGTCAACACGACGGAGGCCTTGAGGTCGCGGGTGGGAAGATCGGTTCCGTCGGCGCGGCGCACCCCCAACTTCTGCCATTCACTGATGAGCTTGCGCGTACCGTGACCGGCCAGGGTCTGGTCGAACCCTTTGGGCAGGCGGATCGGCCGGCCCCAGGTCTGGTCGCCTTTCCAGCCCGAACGCGCCAGATAATTTCCTGCCGAAGCGAAGACGTCGGCGACATTTTTCCAAATATCCTTGCGCCCATCGCCATCATGATCGACGGCGAAGCTAAGGAAACTCGACGGCATGAATTGGGGCTGGCCCATGGCGCCGGCCCAGGACCCCACCATGGCCTTGGCGGTGATATGGCCGCCGTCGATGATTTTTAGCGCGTTCATCAGCTCGCCCCGGAAATAGGTGCTGCGCCGACCGTCGTAGGCCAAGGTCACGAGGGCGGAGATCACCGAGAAGCCTCCAGTGATACGGCCGAAATCGGTTTCAATACCCCAGAAGGCGACGATGAATTGCGGCGGAACGCCATATTTCCCACTGATCTGCTGAAGCAGTGCCCTGTTTTCCCGGAGTTTTTGACGTCCTTTATCGACCCGGCCCTGAGGCACGACCCGGTCCATGTATTGGCGAAAAGTGAGGGTGAACTCAGGCTGCTTGCGGTCCAGCTCGACAACCCGGGGAATGAGTTTGACACCCTTCAACGCCACGTCCAAGGTCGCGGGGCGAACGCCCTTTGTCACCGCGTCCTTTCGTAACTCTTTGATCCACTGAGAGAACTCCAGGGCAGCACTTTCCGTGGAGGAGGCGCACAAAAGCGGAATCACCAGAACGGCGCTCGCCACGCGTCTCAAGATGGGGAACCGTCGCATTCTCCATTCTCCGGTCCGTTTGCGATGGATATGGTTCTGCCACAGGGGTGGCGACGGGGCAATCGTCAATCCCCGGGCGCCGGGAAGACACTCACGGTCCTGTCCATCGCCCAATAAGAAATCAGCCCCAGCCATTCGTGGAGGCCCCCGGCCAGCCGCGAAAGACCGCTACGAAGGTTGAAAAGGAGATCGAATTGTTCATCGCCCTTGAAGTTGAAATCGACAGGATAAGGAATCACCGTCCAGCCCACCTTTCGGAAGCACCCGAAGGCGCGCGGCATGTGCCACGCGGTCGTAACCAAGATCCAGGTCTCGCCCGGTTGCGGGTTGGCCAAGGCATGGGCGTACAGGGCACTTTCATAGGTGTTGCGCGACTTGTTTTCTAGCTTCACCCTCCCCGGGTCCAAGCCCAATATGTCAAGGAATGGAGATAATACGTCGGCTTCCTTAATTTTTTGGTTGAACAAGCTTCCTGATCCACCGGCAAAGATCAGCTTGGCCTCGGGATAGCGCCGGGCCAGGGCCGAGAACTCGGTCAACCGTTCGACGCTGCCACCAATTGCCAACTGGCCCCGCGCCTGGGTCACCCATGGGTTGACGACGCCGCCCAGGCTGATGATGCCATCGACCCTGGACGGCAGATCGTGAACCACCGGAAAACGGTTCTCCAGGCTAAGCATCATCCAATTGCCCACGGGGATTGTGGCTGCCGTCAGACCGGCGACGGCGGCCGCCGAGATCAGCCATCGTCCGGCGCGACGCCACCGGCTCCACAATAGAATGGCGCCCAGGCACAACGCGACAAGCAACAGATTGCCGGGATCGGCGATGAACCAAAAGACCTTTGACAGGATAAACATGGCCTTGTCTTAGCCGCGCACCGCCTTCGCCGCAACCATGGGGCGCGCCCGCAGGTGGCGGGCAACGGCTGGCGGCGGTTGGCGGCTGGAGCTATGATAGGCGCGCCCATGGATCGAAATGGTGATCCGCCCTTCCCGCAATGGGAGTTCGAGCTGCTGCCCCCATCTTCATGAGGCGCCTATCCCTCAGCCTGGGATCGATCCTGAACGGCACCCCCAGCACGCTCCGCGGCATGGCATTTATGTTGCTGTCCGCCCTAATGCTGACGGGTGTCAACGCCCTCATTCGCGAAATGTCTTCCGAATTGCACCCGTTCGAGATCGCTTTTTTTCGCAACTTGTTTGGATTCATCGTCCTCCTGCCGGTCTTCTGGCGTCGTGGACTTCAACCCCTGCGCACCGGCCGGCTCGGTCTTCATGCCGTGCGCGGCATCGTCCACACCACCTCGTCGCTGATGTTCTTCTATGCGCTCAGCATCACGCCCTTGGCCAAGGCGACGGCGCTGAAATTCTCGGCGCCGCTATTTGGCACCTTGCTCGCACTCATGATTCTGGGAGAGGCCCTTCGTGCCCGGCGCATCACGGCACTTGTAATCGGCTTTGCCGGCACCTGGGTAATCCTCAGGCCGGGGATTGCCGACGTTGATTTGGGCTCGCTACTGGTCCTTGGTTCGGCGGCCATTTTTGCCACCGCCATGGTTATCATCAAGGTCCTGTCGCGTACCGAATCCAGTCTCACCATTACCCTCTACATGGGGGTATTCTTGTCGCCCCTGACCCTCATCGCCGCTCTGCCGTATTGGCAAATGCCGAGCCTGGAACAGCTTCTATGGTTTGCCTTCATGGGCGCCATCGGAAGTATCGGCCAAATGTGCCTGGCACAAGCCTTTAAGGAGGCTGACGCAACGGCGGTTTTTCCCTTCGACTTCACCAAACTCCTATGGGCGGCGGTTATCGGGTACTTCCTCTTCGGCGAAATACCTGACGCTTGGACATGGCTTGGCGGCACCATGATCTTTTCCGCCGTCGCCTATATCGCCTATCGTGAAAACTCGATCCGCACTGCCCGCAAATCCCCATCTCAATCGCAGGACCGGACGTCGTGAATCTACGCCTGCCCTTAGTCGATGGGTGGTTCGGCGGAGAGCCGAGCACACTTCGCGGCATGGTCTTCATGCTGATGGCCGGATTCTGCGGTACCCTTATGGGCGCGAGCGTGCGCCTCCTGACGTCCGACTTGCACCCCTTCGAGATAGCTTTCTTCCGCGCCCTCTTCGGCTGTGTCTTTCTAGCCCCGCTGGTCTTTCGTCAGGGACTGGGGTTGCTGAAGTCGCACCGCATGAGGCTCCAAGCGTTTCGCGGCTGTCTGCAAGGTGCGGCAACGATGATTTTCTTTACTGCCCTTAGCCTGGCGCCCTTGGCCAAGATCGCGGCGCTTAACTTCACGGCCCCCCTGTTCGCCACCGTCCTCGCCATTGTCGTCCTTGGCGAGGCCATCCGATCGCGCCGCATTACGGCTCTCATTGTCGGCTTTGCCGGCACCATGGTCATCGTCAGGCCCAGTTTCGCCGGCCTCGACTTGGGTTCAGCGTTAATCTTGGTCAACGCCGTGACCCTGGCCGCGATAACCATTTTGATCAAAATCGTGCTGCGATCGGACACCAGTGTCACGACGACCGTCTATGGGTTCTTGTTCGCCTTACCGATCACCGCCATCGCGTCCTTGTTCGTCTGGCAGACACCGACGTGGATGGACCTCGCTTGGCTCGCCGTGATCGGCGTCTTGGGTGGTTTAACCCACCTGTTATTCGCCAAGTCTCTTGACGAGGCCGAAGTCACTGCCGTCCTGCCGATGGGGTTCGCCAAATTGATCTGGGCGTCGATCATCGGCTATTTGATCTTCGCCGAGACTCCCGACGCCTGGACTTGGATCGGCGGCGCCATGATTTTTTCCGCTACCACCTACATCGCTTTTCGCGAAAGGAGCCTCAAGACATCGGCCAACGAGCACTCTTGAGATTTATGAACGAGCAGTTCTGGCTTTTTGCCGGCCGCAACTCTAAAACATTACAGTGGAGGAGATAGAGTATGGACGAAATCGTTGGCTTGGCGCCGTCCGGGTCACTGGGCAGCGGCTATAATGTGGACGCCTTCAACCGGGCCCTGACCGCGAATCCTGACTTCATCGGTCAGGATGCGGGATCCACCGATATGGGTCCCACCCACTTGGGCGACGGCGTTCTTTTCTTTCCAGAATCCAGTTACCGCCACGACCTATCACTCATGTTAAACGCGGCGCGGGAACGCGAGATACCGCTCCTCGTCGGGTCGTGCATCACGGCTGGAACCCGTGGCCAGCTCGATCTGGCGGTGACCATGGTCAAGGAGCTGGCCAAAGAGAGTGGCCATTCCTTCAAGATGGCCGTCATCGACGCCGAGCTCGACAAGGAATACTTGAAGAATCGCCTCGCCGATGGTGCCTTCCAAAGCCTCGGACCCGAGGGCGAGCTAACACCCGCCGACATCGACCGCTCCAGCCACATCGTTGCCCAAATGGGGGTGGAACCCTTCGTCCGCGCGCTTGAGGCAGGTGCCGATGTGGTCATCGCCGGGCGAGCCTGCGATGACGTCATCTTTGCAGCCCTGCCGGTCATGAAGGGTTTCGACAAGGGTCTGTCGCTCCACATGGGCAAAATCTTGGAATGTGCCGGCCTATCGGCCAGTCCCATCGACTTGCAAGAGCCGCTGATCGGGCGCATCCGCGACGACCACTTCGTCGTCGAGCCGGGCAATGGGGACCTGCGCTGTACCACGGTCTCGGTCGCCTCTCATTCGCTTTACGAGCGCACTGATCCGTGCATCCAGCCCGGTCCCGGCGGTGTCAATGACCTCTCCGTATCCGTCTTCGAGCAATTTGACGAACGCTCGGTCAAGGTGTCGGGAAGTCGCTTCGTCCCCGACAGCGTCTATAAGGTCAAGTTGGAAGGGGCGGAAATCATCGGGTATCGCGCCATTGTCATGAGCGGCATTCGCGATTCCATCATGATCAGTCAGATCGACGACATATTGGAAGAAGCCCGCGAGCGAGTCCGCCAACGATTCAATACCGCAGATGAAGGCGACTACCACCTGGACTTCCACGTCTACGGCAAGAACGCCGTCATGCGATCGCTTGAGCCCGAAACGGACCACGTGCCGCTGGAAATCGGGCTCCTCATCGACGTTGTCGCCAAGACCCAGGATATGGCCAACGCTGTCGCTATGCACGCGCGCGGCACCCTGGGCCACACCAGCTATCCCGGCATCATTACCACCGCGGGCAACCTTGCCTTCCCGTTTTCGCCCTTCAACGTTCCGGTGGGACCGGCGTGTCGTTTCTCGCTTTATCACCTGATGGCGATTGACGATCCGTGTGAATGTTTCCCGATGGAAATGATAACGGTCGGATAAGGACCAAGGAGAATGACGATGGGCAGCCGATTGGCAAAAATTACAGAGCTGGCTAAGGTCATCCGCAGCAAGAACGCGGGCCCCTTCGAGATCACGTTCGACATTATGTTCGACGATGCGGGCATTTATGAAAAGGTCAAGAATAGCGGCGTCATCACGTCCAAATTGATCGCCGGGCTTTACAACATTTCCCACAACGAAGTTCTGGTCTGCCGGCCCTATGACCCGGCCCAGGCCTTCAAAATCACCATCCGCCGGCCCACCGGGTCGGGTGATCTGATGGAATCCGACGTCTACGGATGTCAGCAGCATGTGCCGCTGACATCCATCGAAATCCCCTGGCAAGAATGAAGAGAGAGCCCGCCACTCGCACCCTGGCCGAGTTCCTAGTCGGGCTTACCTTCACATCCCTACCGGCCCCGGCGGTCGATGCCGCCAAGACCTTCACCCTCGATCTCTTGGGCTGCGGGCTCGGCGCCGTCGCGACGACCGAGGTCCGGATCGCCGTCGAACACGTCCGCGAGCTGGGCGGCAAGGAGGAATGCTCGGTCGTCGGATTTCCCTTGCAAACCTCGTGTCAGCAGGCAGCCTTCGCCAACAGCCTTATCGCCCACGTTCTGGAATTGGACGACACCCATCGAGGCTCCATCACCCACATCGGCGCCCCGGTCATCCCCGCCGCCCTGGCCATGGCCGAACGCCAGGAAACCGATGGGCGTACCTTTCTCACCGCCGTTGTCGTCGGCTACGAGGCGGCGTTGCGCGTCGCCAACGCGGTGCAGCCGTCGCACTGGCGCATGGGATTTCTCGGCATGGGTCCTTGCGGCACCCTGGGCGCGGCGGCGGCGGCCGCCCATTGCCTGGGCCTCGACGCCGACGGGCTGGCCAACGCCTTTGGTCTCGCCGGCGTTCAGGCGGCAGGCATTAACTCTTCGATCTACGCCGAGGGCGACATGGGCAAGCGGCTGGTGCCGTCCCGCGCCGCAGCCAACGGCACCGTGGCGGCAATGTTGGCGGCCAAGGGCTTCACCGGCACTACCGATATCCTTGAGGGCAAATTCGGCTTTTGCGATGTCTTCTCGAACGAGCACGACCTCAGCCGGATCACCGAGGGCCTGGGCGAAGATTTCGAGATCCTGCACACCAGCCTCAAGCCTTATTCATGCTGCCGCTATTACCACGCCCCCATTGACGGGCTTTCGGATATCCTAAATTCCGAAGATGTAAAGGTGACGGACATCGCCGCCATCTGGGTCCGCACCTACGACATCGCGGTCACCGACCGACCCCACCGGATAAAACCAAAGTCGGTGTTCGACGCCCAGATGAGCATGCCCTTCTCTCTTGCCGTCGCGGCCTTCAAAGGCAAGATCGACGAGGGCGACATTACAGAGAAAAGCCTGGACGATCCGGCGCTGCAAGCGCTGGCGGCCAAGGTGACGGTGGAGGCCGACGCGGCGATGACGGCCGCCTTTCCCGCCGACTGGCCGGCTGATGTCCGCGTCGAGACGACAGACGGCCGCAACTTCGAACGCCACGTCGCGCAGCCCAAGGGCGAACCCGAGGCGCCGATGAGCCCGGCCGAGGTCGAGGCCAAGTTCTTAGGCCTCGCCACCGAAGCCATGCCCAAAACTCAAGCACGGTCAATTATCGAGACAGTGGCGAAACTTGACACGGCGCCGGGATTGGGGCCGCTGTGCGAACTTCTGCGCGGGCCCCTGGCGGGTTAGACCACGCCCCTCCCCTACTTCGCTTTGCGCTTTTCCGCGATGGTCACGCCGCCGCTCATCCAGTGGTTGGCGCTAAGATCCTGGAAGACGATGGAGCAAGTTTCCGCCGGGGCATTGGCATAGGTTCCCAGGGCCTCGGTGATGGCCAAGCCGATCTTGCGCTTGGTCTCGTCGTCGCGGCCTTCGATCAATTGAACGTGGACATAGGGCATGGGAGTCTCCTTTGCGTTTCGATTAGGTTGGAAAAAAAGGTCGGAAATGCGGAGCGTCGTCACTCCTTGGGGCGTACCTTCGCCCGGCTGGTAACCGATTGGACGCCTTCGATTTCCTTAACGATTTTGGTTGCCTTCTCATGTTCCGCCTTGCTCAGGGCACGGCCGAAAAGGAACACGTGAGCACCGACGGAACGCCAGCGAAAATTGGTTATGTTTACGTCCGTCCCGTCGAGAAGGAGCGCGTTGACCTTGGTCTCGATGACCGAGTCATCGACGAAATTCTCGACCACGCCTTTTTCCTTTTTGACCGCCTTGATGACGATGATTTCGTTATAGACCTTCTTGACGTCCTCGACGGCCTTCGCCAACGCCCCGGCATCGGTCTTCTGACCAGCCGTTTCCACCGAACCGGTCAGCATGACATCTTGTTCGTAGACATCGGCATTTATGGAGACCACGTCCGACCCCATTTTGTCGATAACATCGGCGGTGATCTTGGCCTTGATCTCCAGATCCTTGGCGATATCGCCGGAACTTCGACCCTCGGCCGCCGCTTCGATGGCGCCTTTGATGGCCGAAAGAGGATTGAAATCTATGGCAGCGGCCGGGGGAACGGCCAAAACCACCGCCACCCAGATTACAAAAAGAGAGCGAAAAATCGGCACGGCAAGGTTCTCCTTATCGATTCCGGGATAACCACGAATTCCGGCAAAAACCTATCACAAGGTCGCTTGGAATGTCAGGATCAAACGCGCCTTGGAAATCGGAAAACGTTGGCCGGCGCTTCCTCCCACGGGCGCGGTCCGCGCAACCGCCGGCCCATGGCCAGCGCGTGGGGCGTCGCCGCGTAAAGCCGGGCGTGTTGCCCGTCGTCAAGCGTAAGGCCGGCCCGGGCAACGCGCGCCTCGACAATGTCCGCCGTTTCGGCGTCAAGGTCGGGGGCCACGGTCGGCACCTCAGCCGGCGTTACCGGGACTTGCGGTGCACCTTCGGTGAGCTTGGGGCGGCGGGCGCGCCATTCAGTGGCGCGCTCATAGGCATCGCCGATACGCAGAACCGTCGCCTCGTCGAAAGGCCGCCCGACGATCTGCACGCTGAGCGGCAGGCCGGCGTTACTGTACCCGTTGCACAACACCAGGGCCGGGCCGCCGGTAACGTTGAACGGCGTCGTCACGTTGGGCTTCTCCCACGATTCGCCCATCTTGTGGGCGTCGAGGCGCATCGCGGGCGCAGCGGCGCCGACCGTCACCAGGGCATCGTACTTGGCATAGACCGAGCGCATTTCGGAAAGGATGCGCCGCTGTTTACGTTGGGCCTGGATATAATCGACGGCGCGGAACAAACACGCCGGAAAGGCACGCGACAGGAAATCGGCGCCGAAATCGCCGGGCCGCGCGCGCAGTTCTTTCTCATGGGTGGCGTAGAGCTCGGATTCGGCGATGACGATCTTGACGTCGTAATAATCCTGGGGCGGGCGGATTTGCGTCTCCTCGACGATGGCGCCAAGACCGGCGAGCACTTCGAGGGCCGCCTCCATGGCCGCCGCGGTCTCCGCGTCGGCGTTGTCGGTCCAGAAATGGCGCAACACGCCAAGGCGCAGTCCCCGGACATCGCCGGTCAACGCGGCGCGGTAATCGGGCACGGGATGATCGGCACTCGACGCGTCACTGGCGTCGTAGCCGGCAATGGCCTGCAACAAGATGGCGCAGTCCTCGACCGTCCACGCCATGGGGCCGCAGGTGTCGAAGGTGAAAGAGTTCGGTACCACCCCATGGCGGCTGACCAGGCCATTAGTCGTCTTCAGCCCGGCGATGCCGGTAAGCGCCGCCGGGATGCGCACCGAACCACCGGTATCCGAACCCAGCGCACCCACAACCAGGCCCGCCGCCACCGCCGCCGCCGAACCGCTCGACGAACCACCGGTGAAATGCTCCGGGTTCCAAGGATTACGGGCCGGCGGCCAAGGAAGGTCGAAGGACGGACCGCCGTGGGCGAACTCGTGGGTCGTGAGCTTCCCCATCAGCACACCGCCGGCGGCGTGCATCATGGCGGTCGTTGTGGCATCCCGTTCGGGAATGTGGTCGATGAGAATCTTGGACTGGGCCGTGGTCAGGATTCCGGCGGTGTTATAGATGTCCTTTAGGCCGAAGGGAATGCCGTGCAACGGTCCCCGGTAAGTGCCGGCGGCAATCTCGGCTTCCGCCGCCTTCGCCTTCTCCATCGCCAAATCGGCCGTCACGGTAACAAAGGAATTGAGCTGCCCGTCCAGGCCCTCGATAAGGGCGACCTTGGCCTCCGTCAACTCGACGGGCGATAACTCCTTGGCTTCGATCAGGCGCGCCGCCTGGGCGATGGTGATGCATTCAAGCTCGGTTGTCATTGCTCGGCATCCTCGGGCGGGAACTCGAAAACATTGGCCAATTCATCCCAGCGCGGCTGGTCACGGGGCACCGAATCGATCATGCGCTGGGCATGGGGATAGGCCTCGCAAAGCTGGTCGAACTGCGCCTCCGAAAGCTCCATCCCCGCCCATTTGACCAGGGCGGCAATCTCTGAGCGCGACACTTTGTCATCCATGGCTCACCTTCGCTCCTTCAATCTGTTCGTTCGTCTCAATCGGCGGACGGCGATCGCGCCACGGGGTCGCTTGCTCATAGGCATGGGCAAGTTTAAGCACCGCCGTGTCGTCAAAGGGCCGACCGGCAATTTGAAGCGATAGCGGCAAGCCCTCTTCGCTGAACCCGCAACAAACGGAGACGGCCGGACCGCCGCCAACACTGAACGCCATGTTCATGCCGCCACGCGACGCAAAGATCGAAGATAATTTCATGTCCTCTATCAATGGCGCCAAAACGGGGACGGTCGCCGTCAACAACACGTCGACATCTTCAAACACCGCATCGATACGGCGGATCAAGTCGCGGCGCAGGCGCTGGGCCTGAATGTAATCGACGGCACCCGTCATGGCGCCTGGGACCAAGCGATAGCGGGTGTTCTCGCCGAAATCTTCCAGCCGATGGCGCAGATTGTCCTCATGGACGGCGTTAAGCTCGGCACAGGTTATGGTCCACTGGCAGGCGGCGAATTCGGCCGGGGAGGGAAGCCGGACGTCGTGCACCTCGGCGCCAAGATCCCCAAGTACCTGGGCCGCCCTTTCGACCCCGGCCTTGACCTCGGCATTGGTCTCGACATCGCTGTCATGAAAATGACGGACCAGGCCGACCTTCATCCCCCTGACGTCGCCCGTCAGCGCGGCTGGGTAATCGGGGATGGTCACATCGGCCGAGCCGGGGTCCTCGGGATCATGCCCGGCGATGGCCTGCAACACGATGGCGCAGTCCTCCACGGTCCACGTCATGGGTCCCACGCAATCGAAGGAGTATGAGTTGGGAATGGCGCCGACGCGGCTGACCAGGCCGTTGGTCGGCTTCAGACCGACAAGACCGCAGTGGGCGGCGGGATGACGCACCGAGCCCCCCTGGTCGGTGCCCAGCGCCGCCGGCGTCAGTCCGGCGGCCACCGCCGCCCCCGCCCCGCTGCTCGTGCTGCCGGTGAAACGCCGTCGGTCCCACGGGTTGCGGGCCGGCGGCCAGGGCAGATCGAAGGACGGCCCACCCTGGGCGAATTCATGGGTCGTCAATTTGCCCAACAGGGTAGCGCCGGCGGAGGTGAGACGGCGAACGACCGCCGCGTCGCGCACCGGCACCCGGTCGACGCAGATCTTAGACGCGGCGGTGGTCCGAATGCCTGCCGTGTCGATGACGTCCTTCAAGGCAAAGGGCACGCCATGCAGGGGGCCCCGGTGATTCCCTTCGCGGATTTCCTCATCAGCCCGCCGGGCTTGCGTCAACGCCTGGTCACCGGTCACCGTGATGAAGGAATCGAGCAAGGGATCAACGGCGTCGATGCGCTCCAACAACCGTTCGGTCCACTCGACCGGTGACAGCTCACCCCGGCCAATCAGCCGCGCGCCTTCGGCAATGGTCAGATGATGGAGTTCGCCTGTCACGGGCCGTCGCCTTTAAGATTGGGCCGGCGGCGGCGCCATTCGGTTGCACCTTCGTAAGCATGGCCAACCCGCATCACCATGGCATCGTCGAAGGCTTTGCCACCAAGAGTCATGGAAAGAGGCAGGCCATCGTCGGTAAAGCCGCAGCAAAGGGCCAAGGCCGGGCCGCCGGTGATGTTGAAGGCCCCGGTAATGCCGCGCGACGCGAGGATGGATACCAAATCTTCATCCGCCATCAACGGCGGCAGAATCGGCGTCGTCGCGGTGAAAAGGATGTCGAAATCCTTGAGGACGGTTTCAACCTCATGGATTAGTTCGCGGCGCTGGCGCAGGGCCTGGACATAGTCGACGGCACCCAAGACGGCGCCGGGAAGGATGCGGTAGCGGAAGTTCTCGCCGTAATCGTTGGGGCGGTGGCGTAAGGTATCGTCATGGATGGCGTTGGCCTCGGCGCATGCGATGATCCATTGGCTGACGGCGAAGTCGTCGAGGGGTGAGAGCGTCACGTCCTCAACCTCCGCGCCCAATCCTCCAAGGACGCCGATGGCCGCGTCCAAGGCAGCAGCGACGGCGGGGTCGGTGGTCTTGTCGACCTCCCAAAAATGACGAACGACACCAATCCGCAGGCCCTTAATATCACCCGTCAGCGCCGCGCGGTAATCGGGTATGGGCCTTTCGACCGACTGGCCGTCCTCGGGGTCATAGCCGGCCAGCGCTTGCAACATCAGGGCGCAGTCTTCGACCGTCCAGGCCATGGGACCGCAGGTATCAAGGGTATAGGAGAGCGGCAGCACGCCGGCGCGGCTGACCAGGCCAGCGGTCGGCTTGAGCCCGGCAATGCCGCAGTAGGCGGCCGGTGTGCGGATTGAACCACCGGTGCACGAACCCATGGTCGCCGGCACCATTCCGCTAGCGACGGCCGCGCCCGAACCGCTGGACGAGCCGCCGGTGAAGCGGTCTGTATCCCAGGGGTTGCGGGCCGGCGGTCCGGGCAGATCGAAGGACGGCCCGCCATAAGCGAACTCATGGGTGGTCAGTTTGCCGAGCAGCACGGCGCCGGCGTCCTTAAGACGGCGCACTGTTGCGGCGTCGCGCTCCGGCACCCGTCCGGCGCAGACCTTGGACTGGCCGGTGGTGGCGATGCCGGCGGTGTCATAGATGTCCTTGAGCGCGAAGGGAACGCCGTGCAGCGGTCCGCGGTAATTGCCGGCGGCGATCTCGGCCCCAGCCTTGCCCGCCTGGTCCAGGGCATGCTCCGCCGTCACCTGGACGAAGGCATGGAGCGAAGGATTGAGCGCCTCAATCCGTGTGATCAGGTGTTGGGTCCAATCGACGGGCGAAAGGTCGCGCGACCGAATGCGCGCTGCCCCTTCGGCGATGGTGAGATAATCGAGGTCCGTGGTCATGACGTCCTGAAAATTGATTTCGCGAGCAGTCTAGCCCGGTTACCCAACCCCGTCACCGTTCGCGGAAATCGCGGGGCCCGCTTCCCGGATGGCCGAAGTCGCGCGGTTCCAGGCCGGCCTGGAGCCAGCAGACAAGACTGTAGAGATCGTAGACCGGCAGGCCCATGTGCTGGCTCAGCGCGCGGGTGAAGGGAAGCATGTTGGCGGTCTCCAGCACCACGGCGCCGACGTCGGGATGCTTGGACACCATTTCTTCGCCGCCTTTCATAAGGTCGCGCTCGGCCGCCGCGACATCCATTTCCATCTCGTTTCGATTGAAGGTGGTTGTGAACTCCTGCCCGTGCTCGATGCCCACAACAGGCGTATCGGGGGGCGCGCCGGCCGCCGCGATGTGTTCCGGGGTCAGGTTCTTGGCGCTTTCGGTAATAATGCCCACTCTTTTTCCCGGCGGCAGCAGGCGCTGAACGAAGGACACCTGCAACAATGACGAGGCCGCCACCGGCACGCCGCAGCGGTTGCGCAGCTCGTCTTGAATGACCGATAGGAAGCCGCAAGTGGTGGTGATGCCATCGGCGCCCATCTCGACCAGTTCGTTGGCGCCGGCAACAAAGTCGTCGATGATGTCTTTCGCTTTGTCGAGGACAACCGTCTTGTGGTTGGCACCCTTTATGACCTTGTAAAGTACCGGAAACGGCCACGTCAGCGCGTTTCCGCTATCGCCCGGAATGCGCGGAAAGCTGGTCTCCAAGATCAGAATTCCGACCCGTGCCCCATAAATCGTCTTGCCGCCATGGGCTATGCGTCCCGTCATTTTCCGTTTCCCCCAATCTTGTGCCGCGTCATTGGACCCACTTCATTGTAGCGCCCTAATGCGTATGGCAGTCTTTATACTGCTCAATCCCGCTCAACCCAATGGGGACCCATCGTCCATGAACGCCGATCTCATTCTCCGCGACGCCAAGGTGATTACCGTCGATGGCAATTTCCGCATCGCCGAGGCGGTGGCGGTGCGGGGTGCCACAATTGCCGCCGTCGGCGCCGAGGGCGATGTCATGGGCCTGGCGGGGCCCGACACGCGGATCATCGAATGCGAGGGCCGCGCCGTGATGCCGGGCATGACCGACGGCCACGCCCACATGGACCGCGAGGGGCTGAAGGAGGCTCTGCCGTCGCTTTCCGGCTGCCACTCCGTTGACGATATCGTCGAGCGCATCGCCGCCCTTGCCGCCCAGGCAGAACCAGGCGCGTGGATCGTCACCATGCCGGTCGGCGAACCGCCGATTTACGAAGGCGTCCCCGAATCACTGGCCGAGAAGTGCTTCCCCGACCGTTGGGACCTGGACCGGGCGGCACCCGACAATCCGGTCTATATCCGCTCAATCTGGGGTCCTTGGCGCCATCGCCCTCCCCTGGTCTCGATCGCCAACTCATCAGCCCTGGCCCTGGCCGGCATCACCCGCGACACCCCGGCACCGGCCGCCAGCATCGAAATCGAAAAAGACCCCAAAAGCGGCGAGCCCACAGGCCGGCTGATCGAAAGCAACCTGCTTCCGATTATCGAACACGCCCTGATGGGCGTCGCTCCGCGCTTTACCCTGGACCAGCGCATCACCGGCCTTAAACGCAGCATGGGCGTTTACAATTCCTTCGCCACGACCGGTGTCTTCGAGGGCCACGGCGTCGCGGCGGAGGTTCTGGATGCCTACAAGGCGGTGCGCCAAGCCGATGCCCAGACCGTGCGGGCGCACCTGGTGTTCAGCCCGTCGTGGCAGGCGGCCGGCGCGGCGGCGGTAGACGCCCTGCTTGAGACCTGGGGCGGCTGGCTCGCCGGTTCGGGCATGGGTGATGAGTGGCTGCGGGTCTCGTGCCTGTTCGCAGAAGTTGACGAGACACCTGAGAGTGCGCTCCGCGCCCAGAGCCTTCCCCATACCGGATGGGCCGGCTTTTACCCCGATTCCGGGATCCCGCGCGAACAGACGCTGGAGATGATGGTGGCGGCAGCGAGGTGCGGCATCCGTGTCGCCGGGGTCAAGCCCCATCTCCTGGACCTCTATGAGGAAGTCGACCGCCAGGTGCCGTTGGCCGGGCGGCGCTGGGTGCTGGGCCACATCAATATTTTAAACGAGCACGACATCGAACGCACCAAAAGGCTCGGCCTGGTGATGACCACCCATACCAACCGCTACATCTTTAAAGAAGGCGAGGCGGCGGCCGGGCGGCTCGGTGAGACCGGCGCCGACACCATCGTTCCCCTGGCCGCGCTGAGCCGCGCCGGGGTACCCTTCGCCCTCGCCTCCGACAACGTACCGGTATCGCTTTTCCATCCCCTTTGGCAGACGGTGGCAAGAAAGGGGCGCGACGGGGGCACGGTTGTTTCTCCCAACCAAAGACTGTCGCGCGAACAGGCATTGCGCGCAGCGACCATGGGCGGCGCCACGCTCACCTTCGAAGAAGGCGTCAAGGGCTCGATCGAGGTCGGCAAGTTAGCGGATTTCGCGGTGCTGTCGGACGACCCCCTCACCTGCCCCGAGGACGCCATCAAGGAAATTGTCGCCGAAACCACCGTGGTCGGCGGGCGCGTCGTCTATGAGCACAACTCAGGCTAGGCCCCTCCGGTGCGCCGATGCTCGCGGTGGAAGATGTAGAGGCCGCTCACGGTGATGACAGCGGCGCCGACGACGGTCCACAGATCGGGTAGGTCGCCGAAGACGATGAAGCCGAAAATCACGGCCCAGACCAGGCTTGAATAGCCGAACGGCGTCACGGTAGCGGCCGGCGCCGCCTCGTAGGCCTTGACCAATGCCGAGTGGGCGGCGCCGCTGGACACCCCCAGCGCTCCCATCAAGAGCCACCCCTGAAGATCGGGCTGGTGCCAGAAAAAGGGCACCGCGACGCAGGTTGCCACGAACCCGACCAGCGGTGTGTAGACGACCGTTGTGACGGCACGGTCGAAGCGGCTGAGGAAGCGCGTCGCAATCTGGTAAAACGCGTTGATGGAGGCCGCAATAAGGCACAGCGTGATAGCCCAGTGCATCACGCCCATACCCGGCCGGATGATGATCAGCGCCCCGATCAGGCCGGTGGCGACGCCGAGCCAGCGCCGCCAACCCACCACCTCGCCAAGCAGCGGAACGGCAAGGGCGGTGACGAAGATCGGATTGACGATGAATACCGCGTTGGCATCGGCGATAGGAATGAACCGAAGCCCGTAAAAGAACATCCCTGTCGAGACCAGGGTAAGCGCCGAGCGCGCTAACTGCATGCCGGGGCGCCGCGACCGCATGGCGCCGGGCAAGCGACGGCCCAGGAAGAGAATGACCAGTACGACGTGAAAGGTATAGCGCGCCCACAGGATCTGCGGCATCGAATAGGTGTTGGACAGATACTTAACAAAAGTGTCCGAACCGACCCAAAGCAAGGTCGCCAGAAGCATCCACAGAATACCTCTCAGCCCCGACCCAATCGTTGGAGGAGTCGTCGCCGTCATGGCCCGCTAATGGGTTGGTCGTGAAAAAGTCCCTCGCCTTCGGCTCGGTGTACTTTTTCCCGGTTTTGGTACGGCCAAATCGGCCCTTGAGGCGGCTCCGGGGGTCGCGGGGGCGCCCCCCGCATTTGAAATCGGGGGGACACCCCCCGGTGGCCCCCCGGGGGCCAATTTGAGAGTCTGTTCCCAGCCACGCCATTCGGCGTGGCTGGAATCTTTTGCAAGGTCTTGCGCTTTTCTTGCGCAAGACCTTGCAAAAGGGGACAAGCGAAAGGTGGGCGCCGGGCCGCCCCAAGCGCGCCTTTCTCATTGTCGACATTGAAGAAAAGTACACTGAGCGCTAGCGAAGGACTTTTCATCAGAGTCAACTAATGGGTTTCGTATATTCGGCGCCACGCATCGATCCAATGGTGGTCTTGAACCAGGTACGCGGCATGCCTTCGGGAATTTCCCGCGATGAAATGAAGGAAGTACGAATTGTGCCAGGCCGTGTTTACGCACAGGGCCTGCATCTTGAGATCGGTTTCGAAATTCTCCACCACGAGAAACGGATAGTTCTCCAACAGCACGTAGTCCCAAATCATGTTGAAGCGCGTGTCGATGGCGTTCGCCATGCCGCTGGCCAAGATATGATACAACAAGGGTATGTTTTCCTTAGCCGAGTATTCGTTTTCCTCGCAGTGATCGTAGACGTTCCTCAAAACCTCCTCGTGCCGGCCGGTGCGCAACACCAACACGCCCGTATTCACCATGTCGTCAACGTCCATCGGCAACCCCGCCTTGGCGTAGAGCATGGGAAAGGTCAGGTCCGGATCGCGCATCCACTCCTGGGGGCCGTATTCGAAGGCGCGGCCTAAAATGTTGTCCTTCTTCTCGGCGTTGGGATAGGCCGCTTTATAGCTGACGATCCCGATCTTGCCCCCCTCGTTGCAACCGATGATGCAAGGTGCTGTGTGAAAGTTGATGACAATGTCGGCATCCACCCACACCACGTCTTGGTATTCGCGAACCTCTTCGTGCTCCAAAATCAGGCACTTTTGCCAGTGGGGTGTTCGCTGGCGGCCCCGTTCCGATTGATCGATAGGGCGATCGACGACAACGATGTCATAGCCGTGCCGTTCCGCGTACTCACGCCAACTTCTTTCGAAGTGTTGGCTCCACATATTCTGGTAGGTCTCACCAATCAGTAAGGTGGCAAGACACTTGTCATTTTTCTTCACGGTTCTCTCCACGGGCTTACCGGATCACGCAAAAGGGGGCGGTCGCAAGCCCACCCGCATGATAGGCAATCGACGCTGGCACAGGAATCCTTTTCCGATAGGATGGAAACAACAAAGGCGGATAGGACCCGAGCCATGGCCAATGCATCGACCAAGAGGATCGCGCTTCTCGGCTTCGAATTGGAAAGCAACCGCTTCGCCCCCGTCGTAGGGAAAACGGAATTCACCGGCAAGCTGGTCCTCAAGGGCGCCGACATGATGGCCGACCTGGCGACCGAGAACCCCCGCTCTCCCGGCACCCTGGTCGGCTTCACCCGCACCATGGACAAGACAGGATCGTGGACGCCGGTGCCTATCATGGTCGCCGGCGCCGGGGCGGCCGGCGCCGTCGAGCATGCATATTACCTGGAGATCAAGGACGAGATGCTGCGCCGTCTCGAGGCCGAGATGCCCGTCGACGGCGTTTACTTTTGCGAACACGGCGCCGCCGTCACCACCGAAATCAGCGACCCCGACGGCGACCTGTTCGCCTCCGTTCGCGCCCTGGTGGGCCCGGATGTGCCGTTGGTCTCGACTCTCGATCTGCACGCCAACATCTCCGACAAAATGGTGGGGAGTACGGACCTCTTGGTCGCCTACCGCACCAACCCCCACGTCGATCATTTCGAGCGCGGCGCCGAGGCGGCCCGCGCCATGGTCGAGCTGATGGCTGGCCTCAACACCGAATCGGCGTTTATCCGCCTGCCTTTGCAGGCCCCGCAAGTCACCCAACTCACCGCCGCTGGGCCCTATGGAGAAATTATCGATATCGGCCAGGATCGCCTGGACGAAACCATCCTCAATGTCTCCATCTGTTCCGGCTTCACCTATGGCGATACCCCCGAAAACGGCATGGCCTTTATCGTCACGACGCGCGGCGATAAGGGCCGGGCGCGATGCCTGTGCCGCGAATTGGCGGAACATGCCTGGGCCGAGCGTCACCGCTTCGTCCCACGCCTGACCTCGCTCGACGATTGCATCTGCCGCGCCGTTGAGGTAGGCGACGATGTGGCGCTCTCGCCCATCCTCATCGCCGACGTCGCCGATAATCCGGGCGGCGGCGGGCGTGGCAACACCACTTGGCTTCTGCGTGGGCTGCATGAGGCGGGTGCAAAGGATGCGGTTCTCGGCATCTTCTTCGACGCCGCCCTGGCCGCCGAGGCCCACGCACTCGGCGTCGGGGAAACGTTCGGCGCGCGGTTCAACCGCGATGAGGCGAGCACCTATTCTGAGCCCTTCGAGGCGGAAGCGACGGTGCGCACCCTTTCTTCGGGCGATCTCGTTGGGCGACCGGGCGGCTCGGTCGCCGGGCGCACGGTCGCGCTTGGCCCGACGGCGGTGCTGGAGCTCGGCGGTGTCATCGTGGTTGTCGTCTCAAAGCGTGTTCAGTGCTTCGATAGCGGTTTCTTTGAGACCTTCGGCGTCGACGTCAAAGCGGCCCGTACCGTGGTCGTCAAGTCCCGCGGCCACTTCCGTGCCGGCTTTGCCCATCTCTTCCAGCCCGACCAGATCATCGAGGCCGACGCTCCGGGCCTGACCTCGCCCAACCTCGCCAACTTCACCTTTGCCGGCTACCAGCGGCCCATCTTCCCCCTCGATCCTGAAACAACTTGGCAGCCGCCGGGCTGGTAGGGAAGAACGGCCTTCAGGAAAGCGCCCGGCGCAAGATCCAGGTTAGGGGGATGACGATCAGCACCACCCCTCCCATGATGGCCAGGGTCACCGGGACACCGGCGAGATCACTGACAATGCCGTAGAGAACCGGGGACGCGATGCTCGACACGCTGCCCACCGTGTAAAAGAGGCCGAAGGCCCGCGCCCGGCGCTCGGGCTCGACCAACTCGGCGACAGTGCCGTATAGGACCGACGACGTGCCGTTGAGCGCGGCGCCGATCAACGGCAACACGACCAGGGCCGGACCCAGCGGCAGGGCGAGAAGGAGCACTATCCCGCAACCAGTCAGTCCTTCGGTCAAGACGACAGTGCGGACGATGCCCAGGCGCCCGGCAAGGAAACCACAAAGAAACTTGCCCAGCGCTCCGCCGGCGAAGACCAAGGTCAGCGCCAAGCCCACCGTCTGTACCGACGCCCCCCTATCGGCGAGCAAGAATGGCACGAAGGTGAGGAATCCGGTGCGCGTCGAATCGTCGATTACCATGATCGCCGACAACGCCCCAAAGCCGCGCCGATCGCGGATGCCCCACCCGCCGGACCGGAAAGCCGAGATCTCTGTCTCTGACCCAGCGGCGGGCCGGCCACCGCCGCCCAACAAGCCGAGCGCGACAAAGACGGCCAGCGCAATGGCCAAACCAACCACGCCGTAGCCCGTCGTGGCCCAACGCCAATCGAAGCTGACCAAGATCACCGCGGCAACGGCCGGAAAGGCCAACTTGCCGAGATCGCCCGAGAAATTATAGATGCCGAGAGCGCCCCGTCTGGCCCCGCCTTCATAGGCACGCGACACCAGCGAGGAACACAAAGGATGTTGAACGCTGGAGCCGACCCCGACGGCGAACAACAAAAGACCGAGAGCGGCGAGACCGGCGGCGGTGCCTAGTGCCATGTAAGCCAAGCCGGCTACGGCGGTGCCGACGGCCAACAGGCTCCGTTCGCCGAAGCGTTCCGCAACCAGCCCGGCCGGAACCTGGAACCCGGCCATGCCGGCGACGAAGGACGATTTCAAGATACCCACCTGGAAGAGCGATAGGCCGAATTCTGCCCGCCACACCGGCAGGAACAGATAAAGGGCGGCGCTAAAACCGTCGTGAAGCAGATGAGCCAAGATGCAGGTCGCGAATGTCCCCGGCCGCCGCCACTTTTGAATGAGTGGGCGTTCCGCCATGACGGCTCCTTCATCGCCAATACGGCCTTCAAGATGCCACGTTCGCGTAAGGGCGGGAACCGTTCGGTGGAGTAAATCGTGTTAGATTGAGCACAATTTCCACGCGGCGGAGGAGAAAAGCGATGGAAACATCGGGTGTGTTCGCGTTTCCGGCCTTGGAACGGGTCATCACCGGCACGCCCGCCGCCGAGGCGCTATCCGCCGAGGTCGAGCGCTTGGGCGGCACGGCGGCGTTCATCCTCGCCAGCCGCACCCTCAACCGCGAAACTTCCGTGGTCGAGGACCTGCGCCGCGCCCTGGGCCAGCGCACCGTCGGGCTGGACGACTCCATCCCCGCCCACACGCCGCGCGACCGGGTTGTCGCCGCCGCCAATGCGGCCCGTGCCGCCGGGACCGACATCATCGTAACGATCGGTGGCAGCACCCTGGCCGATGCCGGAAAAATGGTCAAACTGTGCTTGGCCAACGACGTCCGCGAATTCGAAGACGTGGATCCCCTGCGCCGGGTAATCCACGCCGACGGGCGCGAAGACATGCCCGAAATGGTGTCGCCCGACATGCCGTCGATCCACGTGCCGACCACGCTGTCGGGTGCCGAGTTCTATCACTCCGCCGGCTGCACCAATCCCCGGCTCAACCGCAAGGAAGGTTTCACCCACGCCAAGTTGATTCCGCAATGTGTGATCCTCGATCCGGCCGTCACCCGCCACACGCCCGAATGGCTGTGGCTGTCGACCGGGGTTCGCGCCGTCGACCACGCGGTGGAGGGGCTGTGCTCCATCCGTCCCCATCCGATCAGCGACGGCCTGGCCATCCACGCGTTACGCCTTCTGCCCGGGGCGCTCAAGCGGTGCAAGGCGGCGCCCGACGATCTGGACGCCCGCTTCGACTGCCAGATCGGCATGTGGGCGTCCATGATGCGCAGTTTCGCCGGCGTGCCCTTCGGCGCCAGCCACGGCATCGGCCATGTCCTCGGCGGCACCACCAATGTGCCTCACGGTCTGACGTCTTGCGTCCTTTTGCCCCACGTCCTGCGCTACAACAAAACGGTCAACGCCGGACGCCAAGCCCTGGTCAGCGAGGCCATGGGCGACGCCACCATCGACGCTGCCGAAGCGGTGGCCGCCCTCATCGAAAGCCTTGATTTACCCTCTAGTCTGCGCGACGTAGGCGTCCAGCGTGAAGACTTCGCAGTCATTGCCCGAAATGCCATGCACGATCACGCCGTCCACGCCAATCCGCGCAAGATCAATGGCCCCGACGATGTGCTGAATATCCTGGAGATGGCGTGGTAACGGAAGCCGGATTGGGCTGTCAGGATCCCGGGGCTTCCTCGCATTTTGGATAAAACCGGCGCGATTCGGCCATCATGAATCCCTGGGCCGCCGAGCGGTCTCGCCACTTCTTTTCTTCCACGTCGCTCTGGGGCAGACCCAGGCCCTTGCGATAAAATTCGCCAACCTTGGATTGGGCGTCGCCGTCTCCCGCTTCGGCAGCAAGGAGATACCACTTCGCGGCCACCGAATAGTCCCGCGGCACTCCGCCTTCGTCCGTTTCGTACATGGTTCCAACCAGGAACTGGGCGTCGGTGCAGCCTTTCTCGGCCAGCGGCTTGAATTCCTTCATTGCCGTGGCGTAGTCCCCCCGGTAATAGGCCACCGCGCCGGTATCCCAGTTCCACCACAGCGCCACCGCGCCGATTCCGGCGAGCACAGAGAGAAAGATGAGGAAGCGGAGAATAATCCCCGCCATTTGCTTCAACATGATGACGGATAATGCGCGATTGTCTCGCTCTGATCAATCGTTCCCTTTCGGACGCGGTCCGCCGCCCTCGGCTCGGCGCCGACGAACGCCACGAAAAAAGCCCCCGCTCCGTCGGAGCGGGGGCATTTCGAATCGATTGTTTCGCTTCAGAATTTCATTTCGGGCGGAACCGCTTTGGGATCGAGGCCCGCTTGGGCGATTGAATCAAGGATGAACTTTTTGGCTTGGCCGCTATTGCGGGAGGCCCAGGCCCAACCCTGCATGAAGGTATAGAAACGACCGTCACCATCCCTACGAGTTCCACCACCGGATGGCAGGCTTTGTATCGGCGTCGGAATGACCATGGGGCTGGCAAAGTCCGGGTTCTTCTTGATCGCGTTGAGACCCGCCAGGACCGAGGTGCCCAGGGCGTGGGCGCGGCCCGCCTGAACGGCGAGGATCGATTCCGGCGAGTTCTTCATCGCCAGCACCGTTGCCTTGGGGGATAGCTTGCGGATGGCATCCTCGTCCGTCGTTCCCATATTGACGGCGACCTTGATCTTGGGGTCGCTGTAGGAATCCCACGTCTTGCCCGGGTTGAATCCCTTGGCGTTGATATAGACGTGGGCCAGGGCATAGAGCGGCCCGTACATGGATATCGCCTTCTTGCGCTTCTCCGTGATGCTCATGCCGAAGAAGCCATCCATCCTATTGGCCTGAATATCGAGAACCACCGTCGCCCATGTGGTGGGCACGTATTCGACCTTGATGGACCTGCCCATGGCGTTGGGATTGGCCAGGGCCTTCGCTACATTGCGGCCCATCTCGATTGAAAAGCCTTCCCACTTTTCGCTGCCTTTTTCCTGCCACATGTAAGGGGCCCTACCGGGCATGACACCGATGCGGTAGACGCCGGTTTTTGAAATCTGGTCCCAAGTGTTATCGGCGGCCATCGCCGGGGGGATGGCTGTGGTAAACACCCAAGCCAAAGCGGTCATGATTGTGAACAGAATACTCAAACGCATTGATTCCTCCTTGGTTAAAAAAGGCAGACCAATAAATATTGCTATTATTGTCGATCTGCGACGACCGAGATGAATGCGATCCTCTTAGGTTTCGCATTCAACCTCAATGGTGACTATTTTGCGATCAAATTGCAATCGCTAGGACATTTCTCCCGGCCCACGGTGGCACCGTCGTGATGAAAGTATAGGAGAAAAATGTCAGGCGAGCAGACGAACCGAGAACTGGCCAGGGAGGCTCGGCCAGTTCAAATCCCAAAACCCATCTCGTCATTCACGCGGATCAGATAGGGATATGCTGGGCTTGATAGGCGAGAGCATCTCTTCCAGAGCCTGGGTCGGGACTAGAACCCTCCTCCCGGTTCGGATTGCCGCAACACCACCTTTTCGCCATGGCGCAATCGCCCATTGCTTGACCAATGTCAGTCCTGTCAGCAATAAATTTGTTTGGACGTCCCTATTTTCGAGTACCGATTAGGCTGTGGGACAAGTCATGAACGGTTGGAATTCGCTTTAATTAATAGGGGCTGTCCCAGATAACTAGCCCATATTTTTCCTAACCCATTGCCTCAATTGCGCTAATTGGATTGATGGGTCACTGTTGTTAAAACGCCACTCGCACTCCTTCAACCGACATTCCCCAGA
>JASLZL010000046.1 GCA_030754885.1 Rhodospirillales bacterium
GACTCGTATTAGTCTTTCCTCCCGAGCGAGTGATTTATGACTCTCAGCTGATGATTTTGCCTGAGTAGTCGAGGAGGCCTTCTTGGAACTACCTTTGCCTCGCTTTGCTATCAGAATAGGGCGTTAATGGTTCCTATACTCCTTTACCTACGATGATTTTGAACTCTTGAATTACCGCTTTCACGCCCACATACCGGCGCCGGTCGCGGTATAGGGACTGGTCGGTGCCCGCTCCGCGTCTTTCCATCATCGTCGCCATGGCGGAGAACCGGGTCATTGGCGTCGATAACAAGCTGCCCTGGCGCATTCCGGCGGACCTCAAGTTCTTCAAGTCCGTAACCATGGGCAAGCCCATGATCATGGGCCGCAAGACCTTTGAGTCCATCGGCGGTCCGTTGCCTGGCCGCAGCAGCATCGTCATCACTCACACCGAGAGGGCGCCCCAAGAGCGTGTGCAGTTCGTGCATGGTCTAGTCCAGGCTCTGGAGGCGGCCGGGCAGGTCGTCAAGGCCGGCGGGGCCACCGGGGGAGCCAATGAAATCATGGTGATCGGCGGTGAGCAGATTTACAGCATGGCCCTGCCGCGCGCCGCGCGCATATACCTGACCGAAGTGCATAGGGAATTCGCGGGCGATGCCACCTTTCCGGAATTTGATCGCGATGATTGGCGGGAGGTCTCGCGCACCCTATGTCCGCCAACGGGGCCGGAAACGCCGCCCGCCAGTTTTGTGGTGTTGGAGCGGTTGCCCCGATCCTAATTGAACCATCAAATTGATTCAATTAGGGCCGGAAAGACTCTAACATGTGACTCTGCAGAGGAACCAGGGGGCGGATCCATGACAAGTGACCAAGACAACGGTCGTGCCGCGGTTGGGCGCGATACCCTAGAGTCGACCATGTGGGACGCCACGGCGGAGCCGGAGCCGAAGACGGATATCCTGCAGGGCAGGGTCGAGGCCGACGTGGCCGTGGTCGGAAGCGGTATCACCGGCATGTCCACTGCCCTGCATCTGGCCGAGGCGGGCAAGAGCGTCACCGTCCTGGAAGCAAAGCGCATCGGCTGGGGATGTTCGAGCCGCAACGGCGGCCACATGGGTTCGGCCTGGACCTCGCCACCACCGGACGAAGCGATTCGCATCTGGGGGCAGGAGCGCGGCGACCGTCTCAACCGCTTGTGGACCGGTAGCGGCAAGCTGGTCGAGGACCTTATCGAAAAGCACGGTATCGACTGCAATTTCAAGCGTACCGGCATGGTCTGGGCGGCCGAGAACGGCAAGCAGGAGAAACTCCTTGCCGATATGGCCGAACAGTGGGGCCGCTACGGCCTGCAGATGGACTTCCTCTCGCGACAGGCCATGACCGATTACGTGGCCACCGACCAGTACATCTCCGGCGCCCTCACGCACGAGAACGCGTCGATTAATCCGGCGGATTTCGTGCGCGGCCTGGCGCGGGCGGCAATGCGGGCCGGGGCCGTCATCCACGCCGGTTCGCCGGCCATTGGCATCGAAAAACAAGGCGACCGCTGGCGGGTCTCAAGTCCCGAAGGCGAGGTCCTGGCCTCGCGCGTGGTCTTCGGCACCAACGCCTATACCGTTGGTCCCTGGCCCGGCCTCGCGCGGACTTTCTATCCGGTGCGGCTGACATCACTCGCCACCGAGCCCTGCGCCGAGGAGAGCCGCTCGTACCTTTTGAAGGGCATGCCGTTGCACGACATGAATTCGCTGAATTTCTTCGCCCTGTTGATGGACCCGGTCGGACGCCTTTTGGGCGGCGCCTTCCCAACCTTCAGCGATTCCGCAAGCATCGAGACCGTGGCCAGGCCCTTCGAGCGCAAATTCCGGCGTATTTTCCCGGCGGCGCCGTTACCCAAGTGGCGCCATATCTGGCATGGCACCCTATGCATGATGCCCGACAAGACCCCAAGGATGTATAAGCTGGCCCCGGGCGCGTATGCCGTTATGGGCCTTTCCGGCACCGGTAACGCCCGGGCCGCGGTGCTCGGCCGCGAGGTCGCGAATTTGATCGATAGCGGCGAGGAGGAGACTTGCGGCCTGTGGCTTTCAAAGCCGAAGACGCTTCTTTCCTCGCGCCTGATACCGGTCTTCATGCGCTATGCGGGTTATCCGGTGGCGCGGGCACTGTTCCGCTAGATATTTCTACTCGACGACGATTTTCGGCGCCTGGCGGGCGCCGCTTGCGCTCATGGTGGCGACTTTGGCGTCCAGGGCCTCGGCGATAGCGGCATAGGCTTGGGCCTCGGCGCCATCCGGCTCGGTCGCCATAACCGGCGTTCCGGCATCCGAAGTTTCGCGAATAGTGATGTGCAGCGGAACCTCGCCAAGGAAATCGAGCCCCAATTCCTCGGCTTTCCGGCGCGCGCCGCCGTGGCCGAAGATATCCGCCTGCTCGCCGCAACTGGGGCAAAGAAAATAGCTCATGTTCTCGACAAGTCCCAGATTGGGGACGCTGACCTTGTCGAACATCACCATGGCCTTGCGCGCGTCCACTAGTGCCACGTCCTGGGGCGTCGAGACGATCACCGCGCCCAGCAGGGGCACCTGCTGAACCAGGGTCAACTGGATGTCGCCGGTGCCGGGCGGCAGATCGACCACCAAAATATCCAACTCTCCCCAATCAACGCCCTGCATGATTTGCATAAGCGCCTGCGTGGCCATGGGGCCGCGCCAGACCATGGCCTGATCGTCGTCCACCAGCTGAGTAGTCGAGGAGGCCTTCTTGGAACTACCTTTGCCTCGCTTTGCTATCAGAATAGGGCGTTAATGGTTCCTATACTCATTCCCGTCTCCTCGGGTGTAAGTTCGCCCCTGCCCATCGCCTCAATGGTTGTACTCAGGGCCGTTAAGAGGTCTTCGGCCTTTTCGATCCTCGGCAGGTCGATGTTGACAGCCCGGCCTTTGCGGACCGGCATAAGACGATCAAGGAGCAACCGCGCAGCTTGTATATCCCCAGCCTTAGCCTTTTCAAGGACCGCCGTAAGTACCTCCGCAGCATCTTCTCTGAGCATATGGTCAAGCATCAGAGACGCTTTGTTTCGGGCACCAGGAGGCTTGCCCTTTGGGTTGCCGGACCGGCCTTTCTCGAATGGTTTGCCCCGCTGCTTTGGCGCTGCATTTTCAGCCACTCTCATTACTCCTATCGACCTTTCGCCACCTCGACTCAGGGCCTCGGCCGTTGCAGCGCCCATGCCCGTGGCGGCGCCGGTGACGATTGCGGCGTGTCCATTTACGTCCATCTCTACGCCTTCATCACGTCCCGAGCGCCTCGCCGAGACGCCTTGCCACCAGGCTGTGGGCTTCCTTGGCGATGTCGAGCACGCCGGTTTGCAGGAAGAAGGGGTGCGTCGTCGTCTCAAAGCACTTGTATTCGACGCCGATGCCCTGCTCCAATAATCGGCTGGCGTAGTGGCGGTTCTCGTCACAGACCATGTCGTAGCCGGCGGTAACCACAAGCGCCGGGGGCATGCCGCTAAGATCCGGCGCGTTGACCGGTGAGACCAGCGGGTTCTTCGCGTCTTCCGGGTCGTTGAGGTAAAGCTCCCGCACGAAGGCCAGGTCTTCGATGGAGCCGAAGTACTCGCCACCCCCGAAGTTCTGGCGCGATTCATAGTCAAGGGCGTCCTCAAGGGTGAGCAGGCCATAGACCACGACTTGGAAGGCAACTTTGGGGCCGCCCTTGTCGCGCGCCATCAGGCAGGTGGTGATGGTCAGGTTGGCGCCCGAGCTGTCGCCCGCCACCGCCAGACGGTCCGGGTCGGCGCCCAGCTTTCCGGCGTTCTCGGCCAGCCAGCAAAGCGCGGCGTAACAGTCGTCGACGGCCGCCGGGAACTTAGCCTCGGGCGCCCGGCGGTGTTCGACCGAAACCACCAGCAGGCCGGATTCCGCGCAGATATTTCGGCATACGTGGTCGTGGGTGTGCACGCTGCCCATGTAGAAACCGCCACCGTGAATGTAAAGCACGGCGCCGGTCGGCGCCTCGGCATCAGCCTCGCCTGCGCGGTAAATGCGGATCGGTAGGTCGCCCGCCGGGCCCGGTATGGCGCTGTCTTCGATTTCGTGAACCTCGGTGGGTGGGCCGGCCATGGACAGGGCCATCATGGTCAGCCCAAGCCGGGAACGTTCCACGGTCATCTCGCCGGGAGGTGGACTCTCGACCTGTTGCAGCATATCGACAATGGCCTGGGTTTGCGGCTCCAGGGGGGGCAGGTTATGCGCCATAACGTTCCTCCAGTATGATCTTGAGGTTGTTGATCTCGATGCGGTGGGCGCTGTACATCATCTTGAACCCGATAGCGACCATGGGGTCGGCCTTGATGCGCTCCGGCACGAAGTTGGTCCACAGGAAGGCCGTACCGGGCCGGCCCAGTGTGGGCCCGGCGTCGGTGAGGATGCCCTTGTAAAATATCCAGAGATCATCGGGGTCGGCGTGTCCCGCCTGCCATTCGATGGTCATAGCTTTCTCGTCGGCTATGGTGCGGACGAAGACCTTGCCGGTCGGTGTGGCCGCTTCGTCGCCGGTGTAAATGTCGTCCCTTACCAGTTTCAGATTACGCATGGACATGGTCCACAGTCCCATGGTCTCGGTCTGCGCCAGAAAGGCAAAAGCATCATCGATGGGAACCCCTTCGAAGACAGCCCAAGAGGGCACGAAGTCGGCAAAGAGTTCGTCGTAGGTATAGGATTCCTTCGAACCCGGAGCGACGAACCGCCCCCACATTTCTTCCATGGAATAATTCTCGACCGTGATGAGCTCGTTTTGCACATACGGCCCTGTTGGCGCTGTCATATTCTTAGCCTTTCCTTCCACTCAATTCAGTTTCATTGCCGCTTCCGAGGCAGAGCATAGGCAACAACGTAGTCGCCCAGCGTAGTGCCAAATAACGCGTGCCCGCCCGCGGCTATCACCACGAACTGCCGGCCACCCGCTTCGTAGGTCATTGGCGTCGCCTGGCCGCCTGCGGGAAGTTCATCCCGCCACAAAACCTCGCCTGTCCTGAGATCAAGCCCTCGAAACATATTATCCATTGCCGAGGCGACAAATACCAGCTCGCCGCCGGTGATAATTGGGCCACCCGCAACAGGTGTACCAATATTCCAGGTAAACGGGAGTGGTGGGGAAAACATCCGGTGTATGGACCCCAGGGGAACGTCCCATAGGATGCTGCCGGCCTTGATGTCGATCGCCGTGAGCCCACCCCAGGGGGGCGCGGTGCATGGCGCGCCGAAAGGGGATAGCAGGAAACCCGCCGTCAGGAGATAAGGCGAACCGGCAAGAGGCGCGACTTGCTCTTCGTCGCCCGCCCCATTCGAAGCAGTGGAACCGTCAAGCCTGTCGGACTTTTCCGTTCGTAGCAACCGCACATAGGCCGGAACATGGAGTCGGCTCAAACTTAGATCCGATCATCCGCCCAACGAATTCGCCGATGTTCGACGGCCCGTTATGAATCCTGAAGTCCGCTGTCAAAGAGGCTCGCCCTCTTCCAGGTGAGTGCCGTTTACGGCCACCATCACGGTGCTGGAATCGCCGCATTCGACCATGCGTACGATTTTGTCCTGCTTCACCTCAAACAAGAAAAGATTGTTGTTGTTGTAAACGACTCCATTCCGGAGTTCGCCGCGCCCCTTAGCAACCGCCACCATGCGGTCCCCTTCGCCGATAAAGTCCACCGGATAAAGCCCCGAGCAAGGGGTCGATGCGAACTTCGTGCCCATGCCTTCGGCGAAAAAGTCAGCGATCTCGACCGGGCCGTGGAGGGTCCTACAGGAAGGTGGATTACCCGTCATGATCCAAACAAAATCCGTATGGCACATGTACGTCGTCAGCCCATATGGGACCACTGGCACTAAA
>JASLZL010000047.1 GCA_030754885.1 Rhodospirillales bacterium
ATCGGGTTATCGAGGAACGCGGTGTCGATGTCCTCGACGCCTTCCTTGAAACCGCTGCCCGGTTAGTCAAGGAAGGCGTCGACGGCATCGCCACGACCGGTGGCTACCTCTCTATCTTCCAAGCCAAACTGTCCGCACACTGCAAGGTACCGGTCGCGGCAAGTTCGTTGATGCAGATTCCCTTGGTTGAGCGCCTGCTCCCTCCCGGCAAGCGGGTCGGCGTCATCACCTCGAACAGCGATGCCTTGGATGCCGAGCACCTGAAGGCGGCGGGTGCGTCTCCCGACACGCCGGTCGCCGGTCTTCAGAACGGGCGCGAGTTCTATCGCAAGTTCCACTTCGGCAAGACCGAATTGGACGCCGCGCTGGCCGAGCAGGACATGCTGGATGCCGGCCAGGACCTGATGTCGAGGCATCCGGAGGTCGGGGCCGTCGTCTACGAATGCCACAATTTTGCGCCCTTCGCGAGGTCTCTTCGGGACAGCATCGGGATCCCGGTCTTTAGCGTCTACAGCTTCTTCACCTGGTTTCACGCCGGTTTAGCGCCGAGGGATTTCGGCCATCCGGGCAGTGCCCCGCGCGATTACCGCGAGCGCTGATCCTGGTTTTCGCCCACAGGTATGCGGAGCAGGCAGGACAACGGGCAACATTGGGAAACGGAGGAAACGATCATGACGGGACGGATGGTCTACGGCGGCAAGAACCTCTATGGCGCGCGACTTGGCTTCTTGATGCTGGACGTCGAGACTCCGCGCATGCCAGGCGACGTTGGGAACGCGGCGACCTGGCCATTCCCTGTCCTCTATGGGGTGGTGCCGGGCGCCAACCCCAGGCGGGTGGTCAACGAGCGGGGAAAGGGACTTCTCGACGCCATCTACGGGACCGCCCAAAGACTGGTCAAGGAAGGTGCCGACGGAATCGCGTCAACGGGTGGCTTCTTCTCCATCTATCAGGCGGAACTGGCGGCCCGCTGCGAGGTCCCCGTCGCCACCAGTTCGTTGATGCAGATCCCCTTGGTCGAACGGTTGCTGCCTCCCGGAAAACGGGTCGGCGTCATCACCGTGCAGAGCGATCAGCTCTCCGCCGAGCACCTCGAAGCGGCCGGCGCGGCGCCGGATACGCCCGTCGTCGGAACCGAAAACGGGCGTGAGTTCTCGCGCGTCTTCCACAATGCTGAGACCGTGTTGAACGCCGAGCTCGCTGAACTGGACATCCTGGATGCCGGCCAAGAGATGGTTTCACGCCACCCGGAGGTCGGTGCCATCGTGTTCGAATGTCACAACATGGCGCCCTTTGCGAGGTCTCTTCGGGACAGCATCGGAATGCCGGTCTTCAGCGTCTACAGCTTCTTCACCTGGTTCCACGCTGGCTTGGAGCCGAGGGACTTCGGCCATCCGGGCAGTGCCCCACGTGACTTGCGCGAGCGGTGACCGAGCCGGGTAATCGCAGCCGACCCGTCGCGGCCGTGCCTTTTTTCTTTCGGCGTTGACAACCCAGACACCCGTCAACCACCATCGCGTCAGCCGCATCTTTTGAGGATACGAGACCCATGTACCCCGCCCCGCCCGAGATCGAGACCCGCCTTTTTTCCTGCCTGCCCGACGAATTCCGCGTCGAAGGAGAGCCCAACTTTTGGGTCACCATCAACAAGCCCGGCGGCATGATGGATTCGTTCCTCGAAGGGCCGGCCTTCGATCGCGACGGTAACCTCTATTGCGTCGATATTCCCTATGGCCGGGTCTTCCGTGTCTCGCCCAATGGTGAATGGACCTTGGCCTTCGACTATGACGGGGAACCCAACGGCCTCAAGATTCACCGCGACGGACGCCTTTTCATCGCCGATCAGGCACACGGCATCGTCGTCGCCGACCCCGCAACCGGCAAGACCGAGCAATTGGTCACGCGCCCCAATCTGGAACGCTTTTTGGGCTGCAATGACCTGGTTTTCGCTTCCAACGGCGATCTTTATTTCACCGATCCCGGACGCTCCAGCCTGAACCATCCGACGGGGCGGGTCTTCCGGCTTTCGGCGGGTGGCGAATTAGAGCTTCTTCTCGACGGTGCCGCCTACCCCAACGGCTTGGTTCTCAATGCCGACGAGAGCGTTCTCTACGTCGCCGTCACGCTAAGCAACGCTATCTGGCGACTGCCCCTCAACGCCGGCGCCATAGACCGCCGGGCGGGGTTGTTCATCCAGATGTCTGGGGGTCTCGGCCCCGACGGTATGGCGCTCGATACCGACGGCAACTTGGCCGTTGCCCATGCCCGCGCCGGTACGGTCTGGTTGTTCGATCCCATCGGCGAGCCGGTGGCGCGGGTGCGCTCTTGCGCCGGGCTCACAACCACCAACATCGCCTACGGCGGCGCCGACGGAAAAACCCTCTACATCACCGAATCGCAGACCGCATCGATCCTGACCGCCGAGATGCCAGTGCCGGGACGGCCCATGTATTCACACGCTTAAGGATGGCGAACAAAAAAAGGGGCCCCGCCTTGGCGGAGCCCCTTTATTTTTTTGTTTCGAAATTGCGAACTACTCGGCGGCGATGGCCTCCGCCTTCTGGTCCATGACGCCGGAGTGACGGCACATGAGCTCGCAGAAGTTGGCCAGGGCGCGCACCATCCAGCGCGTGTTGTCTTCGATGATGTCGCCATTCTCGTCGGTCGTGCCGAGGCCGAGCGACATGCGGATGTTGGCGTCGTAGGAAATACAGGGAATGATCCCCATCGCCTTCATGCCGGTCTGCGGCAGTGACGTGCCGGCGTACATGTCCTCGATCGAGAAGATCGGCCAGCCCATGCGGCCGTCCTTCCAGGTGTCTTGGTAGTTAATCTCGACACCGCAGCTACCGTAGTCCTTGTCGATCACAACGCCCTTCATCAGGCCCTGGTCGATCTTCGAGAACTCCTCGACGACGATCTGGTGGAACGTGTCGCAGTTGTAGCGGAACTGATCCTCTTTCTCCAACAAGATCTCAAGCGCCGCGATAAGGCCCATGAGCGATTCCTTGCCCGGGTCCATCTGCACGAACATGGCCTTGCCGTGAGAGATGACGCCACCGGCCCGGGGGCCGGCGGTGCCCAGCGCGCGCGACATGGGCGAGATCGTCTGTTCGGTGCCGATGGCCAGGCCGCAGGTCGGCGCGCCGCCCGTCTTGTCCATCGAAAACGTCATCAGATCGGCGCCGATCTTGCGAATGTCGGTGCACTGGAAAGGAATGGCGCCGGCATTGTCGATCATGTAGGGGACGTCGTATTCCTTGCCGAGATCCGCCAGGGCCTTCTGCAGCACCGGCACGCCGTCTTTGTCCGCGTCCTTATAGCCATACGACGGATTGGTGTAGCCGATGGAGGCAAAACCCGACAGATACTCCTCGTGGCGCTTGGCGGTTTTGGCGACATTCTCCGCCGTCGCCTTGCCGTCGACGTGAGTGAGGAGCGTACAGGGATGGTAGCGCATACCGTGGCTGTCGTATTTCGCGCCAACCATGGGCACCATCACGGTCTCCAGGTTGCTCAGCCGTTTGCCCATCTGGCCGTATTCACCGGCGGTGACGCCACGGTCGGCATAAATGTCCTTGTACTTAGGCGGGAAGGGCCGGCCGTATCCGCCCTGATGGTGGGCATGACGCTCGTAAGGCGCAATGTAACGCGTGCGGTAATTCTCACCGCGTCCGGCGATTGGGGGCGAATAAAGGGTCTCGAAGCCAACCATCAAAAGCGCTTCGCAGGTGCTTGCCGTCACGGCGTCGTAGTCGTCGCCGTAATAGCTTTTGACCAGCTTGCGTACTTCGTAATCGAGGCTGCCGCTGTTCACGACCTTGCGATTGCCGGCCTCGACGGCGTCCGCCACCTTCTTACGCATAAGGCCGTGGCATTCCGACACCGTCCCCGACAATCCGACCTTGCCGAGAAGCTCATCAGGTAAGCCAATTGCCTTGGGAATCTTCTTGCCTTCCTCGAGCAGCTTGCCCTGAGTTTCTGCGAGATAGTTATAAAGTTCGATCTTGTACTTGAACTTACTCATGACGTTTTCTCCTGAGAATCCTTCCTTCCGATTTCGCGGAAGGCAATCCAAATTGCGTGATGTCGGCCGATTAGCGTTTACGCGTGGCCGAACTACGACGCGTCGTTTTCTTACGGGCCGGGGCACGCCTTGTGGTGCTCCGCTTTGCCGGGGCCTTCTTCGCCGCCGCCCGTTTGGCCGGGGCCTTTCTCGCCGCTGCCCGTTTGGCCGGGGCCTTCTTCGCCGCTGCTCGTTTGGCCGGGGCCCTTCTGGTCTTGCGTTTGGCGGGAGCCTTCTTCATGAGGTCGCTGAAGAAGACCCCTCCCTTGGCATGCATGCGCGGATCGACCTCATCAAAGATCACGTTGACGATGTCTTTGGGAACGCCCACGACGTCAACCATGACCTTGGTAAACCCCTTCGCCAACGCCCGCCGTTCTCTCTCGGTACGGGTATTGAGCCATTGTAAGCGAATTGTCGGCATTGGTTATCCTTTCGTGAATACGGGAACAAATGAAATGGGATCACCAACCTTCGCCCCCAGGTCCAGCCCGGTTTTCCGTTCCGGACCCCTGATGACAATATTTTGGTGATTGGGCATGTGGGTTTCGTCGAAACCGGCGATCTCGCCGATGGTTTGGCCGTTGATGATGACCTTGTCGCCCTCGACCAGCATGCCGCCCTTGGTGAACTCCGCAAAAGCCACGTAGGCGATACGGTTGACTATCTTTCCCGGGCCGGCGTCAATTTCGTCGGTAAGGATGAATTCGTGAATCTCGTTTTTGCGGATGGCCCGCGTTGCCGGATGAATGAGTTCCAAGCCACGGTCTTCACGAGTGCTTTTCAAAACGGCAACGAAGCGCGCCTCCAGTTCCGAGTGTGGCCAGTCTCGCCGCCCTTGGACGCGGCCACTTGCGTAAGGGTCGTTGGTCTTCGCATCCATTCCTGGCATCCTGCGTTCCGTTACTATCAAAAGAACCGTCACGCCGATGGTTAAACCAGCGCCAAGGCAACCACAATGGTCCTTTGAAGCCTCGCGATTTTGAAAGTGCAGAAGATGTATAGCGACTACGTTGAGGGGTTTCAAGAACGCCGAAGCAAAACGGCGAACTGTCCCGAGTCGCTAAACCATGGTCCTTAGGCCCTTCCAGATCAGGGTCACGGCGGCGAACAACAGAACCGCCTGGACCATCTGATAGAACCGCTGGGTCGGCAGCGAGCGGTAGAAGCGGGTGCCCAAGTAGGCGCCGCCAAAGACGAACGGCATCAGCACCACGGCCTCGGCGAAGACCTTTAGCGTCATGAAACCGCTGGCGATCAAGAGAACGGCGCGCCAACCGGTTAGGAGGATGCCCAGTTGCAGGTTCGTGGCTCGAAAGGTCTTGGTATCAGGAGCGAACTGCTTCACGTAAAGGGCAATAAAGAACAGGCCGCCGGCGCCGGTGACACCGCTGATCAGCCCCGAGACGGCAGAGAAGGGATAGAGGACCCTGGGCGCGCGCAAATCAAACCGCGTCGCCAAGCGGGCCAGCACTTTTGTCATATCGATGATCAGCACGACACCCAGCGCCAACCCCAAGACAACCTGCAGCCAGTTGCTTTCCAAACGGCCGAAGATAAAGACGCCAAAAGCCGCCGCGATGAAATAGGAAACGATAACCGGGCGGGTTATTCGCCAATCGCCGTCGCGTACCGCCGGGACCACGAACTGGACCTGCGACAGCGCGCTTGTCATCACCGCCAATAAAACTGCGTGGTGAGCCGGCAAGACGAGGGCACCCAAGAGGATGATCATGGACAGATTGCCAAAGCCGATCGCACCCTTGACGAAGAACGATCCCATGTAGAACCCGATCAGCGCTGCCACCGACGCCGCCGGCACCCCGTCGCAGGCCGCAACTCCGAAAAGCGTGAAAAGTCCGTCCATTACGCTAGCATTCTCCGACCGGCGGGTGGCCTTGGGTTCGGACGATCTCTTTATAGGAAACCTGGCGATGGGGAAACCGTCATGCTAAATCGCTTTGCCGGCCCTGGGTCTTTCCGATACTGTTGGGCCAATAGGTTTGGTCCAAGGAGGAAACGATGAACAACGGCAAGGTCGATTGGACGGGCAATTTTCCGGCGATAGTGACGCCGTTTGACCGAGACGGCGCCATCAACGATGCCAAGTTTCTTGAGTTGATAGAGATCTTCGTCGCGGAAGGCGCCGCCGGCATCATCATCTCGGGCTCGAACGGCGAGTCGTGGGCGCTGGAGCCCGACGAACGCCTGCATCTGGTCCGCATCGCCGCCGAGCTGCTCAAGGGTAAGGTGCCGGTCATCGGCGGCACCGGGGGCATCATCACGCCCCGGGTCGTCGAATTGACCAAGGCAGCCAAGGACGCCGGCGCCGACGGCGCCATGATCATGCCGCCCTACTATGCCATGGTGAACCGCAAGGAAGTTGTCGCCCACTACAAGGCCATCTCCGACGGCGCCCAGCTTCCCATCATGCTTTACAACTCGCCGGCCGCGACGGGGGTTAACCTCACCGCTAATCTGTGCGCCGAGCTCGCCGATATCGAATACGTGGTTGCGGTCAAGCAGAGCGTGCCCGACTTCGTCGAGTTCGCCAATACCATCGACGCCGTCGGCGAGCGCATTCAGGTCTTCACCGGCTCATCTGGCAAGCGCGGACTGGCCGCCGTCATGGTTGGCTGTGTTGGCTTCGTCAGCAGCGAAGACTCCCACGTCATGGGACGCGAGGGTATCGATCTTTGGACTCTGTCGGCAAAGGGCGACATCGAAGCGGCGCGGGCTTTGCAGGCCCGTATTCTGCGCATGAAGAACGCGCTCGGTCCCATCGGCACGGCGCCGGCAGCGATGAAAACGGCGATGAATATTCTTGGCCGCCCAGGCGGCTACGTCCGGGCGCCGCTTCTCAACCTTGACGATAAGGAAATCGAACAGGTGCGCGGCGCCCTCGACGGCCTAGGCCTGCTCAAGGGAACGCGGGCGGCCGCCGGGCCGCCCCAAGCACGCCTTTCTCATCGTCAACATTGAAGAAAAGTACACTGAGCGCTAGCGAAGGACTTTTCTTCACGCTCAACGCTTCAGCCGGCGTCGATTTCTTCCAGGGTCGCCAGCTCGCCGACGGTTACCGGCTTGACCGGCGGGCGGATGCGGTAGTAGCCGATTTCGGATACATCGACGCCTCGGCACTCGGCCATCAACTCGACGACGGTGAGGCCGCACAACCTGCCCTGACAAGGCCCCATGCCGCAGCGCACGAAAGTCTTCATTTGGTTGGGTCCGGGGCAGTTCTGCTCGGTCGTCAACTGGCGGATCTCGCCGGCCCTGACTTCCTCGCAGCGGCATACCATGGTGTCAGCGTCGGGCGGCGCCAGGCTGTCGTGACGCGGCTTATACAGGGTGTCGAGGAAAGGCCGCACCAACATATGACGGTCGCGGTCGCGGCGCACCGGTTGGGCCCGGTTGTCGCGCTCCTCGGCGCCGATACTCTCTAGTTGGCGGGCCACGTCGAGGGCCGCTAGGCGGCCCCGCCACTCGGCCACCAGGGCGCCGCCGATACCGCTGCAATCGCCGGCCGCCAGGATGCCTTCGGTGGAGGTATTGCCCCAATCATCGACGTTCGGCGTGAAGCACCGCTGCATCGCGTCCCAAGTATGATCAATGCGCAGCGACATCCCCAAGTTGGCGTTAGGAACGACGCCCTGATGCAACAGCGCCATGTCCACGGGCTCGCGCCGGCTGCGCCCGCGCCAACGGTATTCGATCTCGCGCACCCGGTCGTCGCCCGTCAAGCGCACGTCGGCGACACCGCGGCGCAAGGCAACACCGCGATCGCGAAGCTCGGCCAGGATGGCCCGGCCCTTGGCGATGTAGCCAGGCGCCATCAGGGCCTGCGGCAGGCGCGTCATGGCGGCGGCGTAGTTACCCAGCGGTGCCGTCTCCAGGACCGCCGCGACGTCGGCCCCGGCGCGCGCCAATTGTTGGGCGATCAACAGAAGCAGCGGGCCCAGGCCAACGACCATCACCCGGCCCTCAGGGACCAGGGACGAGCCCTTCAGCATGTTCTGGACGGCGCCGCAGGTCATGACGCCGGGCAGTTCCCAGCCGGGCACCGGCACCGGCCGTTCCATGGCGCCGACGGCGACCAGAACGCGCTTGGCCGCGATGACCTCTACACCGTTCGGACCACTGGCAAAGACGTTGCGCTCCTCGTCGATCTGCCACACCGTCCGCTGCGGCAGATAATGGGCGCCGCTGGCCCGGAAGCCCTGCGCCAACTCCAACCCGGCGGCATAATCGGAGCCCAGGATATCAAGGTGATCGGAACGCTTTGCGGTCACCGACTCGATAGCCCGGTAGATCTGTCCGCCGGGCTCGGTCTGTTCGTCAAGGACGACTGTTTTAAGTCCCAGTTCGACGGCCGTTGCCGCCGCCGCCAGGCCGGCCGGCCCAGCGCCGATGATGGCCAGGTCCACAGGTTCGCTCATATCTCGACCCCCCGGGCGCCGTCTTGCCGACGGATGGACATACCCTCGGCAACGGGAATCATGCAGGCTTGCTGGTTGGGCACGCCATCAATTTCCATCAGGCAATCGAAACACGCACCCATCATGCAGTACGGTCCGCGCGGCGCACCTGAAACGGGCGTCGTTCGGCTGGGTCCAGTCCAGTTCGCGAGGACGGCGGCGGCGACGCTGTAATCGCTTGGCACCTTCACGGATTGTTCCTCAATGATCACGGTGACCAGTTCCGCGTTGTCGTCAGGCAGCTGCTTGAACATTGAACCTCCTGGATGAAAAACAGGCAAGGTCAGCCGGTATCCGTCCGGCGACGATATGGCGCGCGACATTAAGAACATGCGCCGCAGCAAGGGTGACGCCACTGTGGCACGCGACGGCAAAGGCGCCGGGGTATCGTGGCGACTGATCGTAAATAGGATAATCGTCGGGCGACATGATGCGCAAGCCGGCCCAGGCACGAACAATTCGCAACCGGGCAAGGTACGGTAAAGTATCGACGGCGCGCTGGGCCACGGCGCTAAGGGCCCCCGTCGAGGTACCGACGTCGAAACCAGCGTCCTCATTGGACGTGCCCAGCATGAAGCCGCCTTCCGCCGTCTGGCGAATACGGCCCATGTGGAACGCCATCTTGGGGCGCACCCGCTCGGTCACCAGGAGCTGGCCGCGCTGGGGCCGTAACGGTACGTCGAGCCCCAATTGCGGCGCCAATGCAGTGTTGCCCAGGCCGGCGCCGAGGACCAACTTGGGCGCCGTCGCCGTCTCACCGCCGGCGTTCACAGTAAAGCTGTTTGGCGCCGCTTCGATACGATCGACACTGGCGTTGGATATGTACCGCCCGCCCAGGCCCAAGGTCGCCCGGTGCAAGGACCTGAGAAGGTAAAGCGGCGAGCAGTGACCGTCATAGGCCGTATAGGCGCCGGACACGACCTTCGGCCCTATGCCGGGAACAAGGTCGGCCATCTCGGCCTTGTCCAACAGCTGGTAGTCGAAACCCAAGGTGCCGGCCTCGGCGCGGATTTGCTCCAACTGCTGGACCTTCAGGATCCGTTCATCCTCGCTCAGGCAAGCCCACGCGCAACCCTGGCGCCCAAATCCGACGTCGATTCCACTGTGCTCCTCAAGCTCGGCGGCGAAGTCCGCCCACAGATCGGCCGATTGGCGCGTCCATCGATGATAGTCGGGGTTGCCGGCACCCTTCATCTGGACGGCGACGAGACCGAAATTGGCGCGCGAGGCGCGGACGGCGTCGTCGCCTTCGTCGAACACCACCACTTTCAGGCCGGCACGCGCCAATCCGAAGGCGATGGAACCGCCGACGATGCCGCCACCGACCACGATCGCGTCACATGCGACCATCGCAATTTCCCCCCAGGGTGTTGGATCAGTCGATAGCATGGATTGATGACGAGTTGCAAAGTCTCAGCGCCGGCGGGTCGGAGTTGCCGCTCGGGAACCGGCTTGATATCATTGATCGTCGGTAATACGCGGCATGAATTTGGCAAGCGGGAGGACGATCCATGAACAACGGCAAGGTCGAATGGGGCGGTGTGTTCCCAGCTATCATCACGCCCTTCACCAAATCAGGTGAGATCGACGAAACGAAGTTTCGCGACCTTCTGGACCTCCTTATTTCGGAGGGAATTGACGGCGTCGTGGTGGCGGGCTGCACAGGTGAGTCCTGGGCGCTGAAGGGTGAGGAACGCCTGCATCTTTTCCGCCTTGCGGTCGATGTCGCCCAGGGCCGCATTCCCGTCGTCGGCAGCACCAGCGGCATTATCACCAATGAGGTCATGGAGCTTTCGAAAGCGACCAAGGAGACCGGCGCCGAAGGAGTCATGATCTTGCCGCCCTATTTCGCCCGCGTCGGCCGGCGCGAAGTCATTCACCACTACAAGGTGATCTCGGACGGCGCCCAGGTACCGATCATGCTCTACAACCTGCCCAACCGTACCAACGTTAACCTGACTCCGGACCTCTTGGACGAACTGGTGGATATCGAATGGATCGTGGCGATCAAGGAAAGCCACGACGACTTCCCGCAGTTCGAGGCAACGGTAGCGGCGGTCGGCGATCGCATCCAGGTATTCACCGGCAACTCGGCTAACCGGGGCCTGGCGGCGGCGATGATGGGTGCCGTCGGTTTCGTCGGCGCCTTCGAGCCGCAAATCTTGGGAGCCGAGGGCATTTCGCTGTTCGAGCTTTCGGTCAGCGGCAAGTTGGAAGAAGCACGCCGCGTACAGAACCGTACCCTGGCCGTGAATTCGGCGGTCCGCGGCATCGGCACGGCACCGGCCAACCTCAAGGCCGCCCTCAACCTGATCGGTCGCCCCGGCGGTCATGTACGCCCGCCATTGCTTGATCTTGATGAGGCCCAAACCGAACAAATGCGCCGCGTCGTCGGGGACTTCGGACTACTGACCCTGAGCGCCGCCGAGTGAGCCATGGAAGAGGCGGCCCCCGGGTCGCGGTCATCCACGCGGTACCGGGTGCCATCGACCCCATCGGTGAAGCCTTCGCCGCCGTATGGCCCGAAGCACGCACCGACAATTTGTTGGAGGAATCCCTGAGCACCGATCTTGCCGAAGCGGGAACCGAGACCACGGTCATTCAGGAACGCATCGCTGATCTCGCGGCTTACGTCACCAAGGCAGGCGCCGAGGCCATACTCTATTCGTGTTCCGCCTTCGGTACGTCCATCGACCGGGTCAAGCAGTCATCGTCACTGCCCGTGCTCAAGCCCAACGAGGCCATGATCGACGAAGCCCTGAACCTGGGGCCGCGCATCGGTGTCGTCGCGACATTTGCCCCGACATTGGAATCCATGCGCCCTGAATTCAAAGACCAAGCCCACCAACGCGAAATTGACCTGCGCCTTGAAGAATGCTTCGTGCCTAATGCGATGGAAGCGCTGAACAGTGGCGAGGCAGAGCGCCACGACACTCTGATCGCCGAGGCGGCGGCGACGCTGGACGGCTGCGACGCCATCGTTCTGGCCCAGTTCACCATGGCCCGGGCGCGCCCGGCGGTGGAGGCGGCTACGACGACGTCGGTGCTGACCAGCCCCGGTTCGGCGGTCGCGCGACTGAAACACATTTGGCAAACACGGTGACCGAGTAAAAAGGGAGGAAGACCATGAGCGACAAAAAATTCCTGATCGAGGGGTTCGTTCCCGCCGTCGTCACGCCGTTCAACGAGGCCGGCGACATGATGACCGACCAACTGGCGCAAATCATCGAGTGGCACCTCGGCGAAGGCGCCGACGCCATCTGCATCGCCGGCGACAACGGCGAAGCCTGGGCCCTGACGCCCGACGACCGCAAGCAATTGGCCGAGACCACGGTGGAAACGGTAGCCGGCCGGGTACCTGTGCTCATGGGCGCCAGCGCGCCAACGGCGCGCCAAACCATCGCCGCCGCCGAGATCGCGGCGCAAGCCGGCTGCGCCGCCCTGATGACCGGTCCCCAGGCCTATGTCGGCAAGTCGACGACGGCCGAGATGGCGGACCGTTTCAAGGCCCTCAACAAGGCGGTGCCGCTGCCCATCGTCGCCTACAATTCGCCCCGGCGTACCGGGCTCAACATGGACCCCGACATGCTTGGTGCCGTCTGCGACGTAGCACCGATCATCGGACTCAAGGAGGCTTCGCGCGACGTCTTCCACATCACCGAGATCATCAAGCGGTTCTCTGACCGCCTCGCCTTCCTCGTCGGCCCGTGTCCGTTTATCCTGCAGGCGCTCGCCTTCGGCGCCCGGGGCTTCATCTCTAGCGGGCCCGAGCTTCTGGGCCCGGGCGTCGCGGCGAGCCTGCGTGCGGTGGCCATGGAAAAACCATCCGCTAAGACCCGCGACCTGCACTTCGCCCTGACCGATATTTATGCGTTCCTCATGGGTACCGGCACCTGGCCGGCGGCCTTGAAGGCGGGCCTCAACATGATCGGCGTGCCGGCAGGTGTGCCGCGTGAGCCGGTGCAGCCCCTGTCGCCCAAGGATGCGGAGAAGCTCAAGGCGTTGCTGGAGAACCTGGGCGCCTTGCCCACGGCTCAGGCACAGGCCGGGGAGTAGATCTCCCTCACATCCGACCGGCGTTGACCCGAAGAGTCGTGCCGGTAATGGCCGACGCGGCGTCACTGGCCAGGAAAAGGGCGGCGGCCGCCACCTCTTCGGGTTTGACCAGGCGGCCGAGCGCCGAGGGCTCGATCATTCGGGTGCGGGCGTATTCCTCTTCGCTGATGCCTTCATTTTGCGCCCATACCTTGAGGCTGGCGCGGAACATCTCTGTATCGACGCCGGCGGGCCACAGCGCGTTGACGCGGATGCCGAAGGGGCCGAGCTCCTGGGCCGCGGCCTGGGTCATGCCGAACTTGGCGAACTTTGCGGCGATATAGTCGCTGCGCCCACGGCTGATGAGACGCGACGAAAGGTTGATGACGGCGCCGCCCTGGCGCTTGAGCAATGGCGCCGCGTGTTTTGTGCACAGCATGACGCCCTTTACGTTGATGGCCAGCGATTCATCGAAGCCGGCCTCGTCCACGTCCTCAACCATCTTCCGAAGGCCCCCGACGGCGGCATTGTTAACCAAGACGTCGAGACGGCCATAGGCGGCATCGCAGGCGGCCATAAGGGCCTGAACCTGAGCCTCGTCGGAAATATCGGCGACATGGGCCAAGCCACCGATTTCGCCGGCTACGCGCTCAATGGGTTCGCGTCGGCGTCCGGCAATCGCGACCCGGGCGGCGGCGGCGGCGAAACCCCGGGCGATGGCCGCGCCAATGCCGCGACCGCCCCCGGTAACCACTGCCACCTTGCCGTCAAGCGCGCCAATCATTCCCAACCCCTCACACCCGAACGAGGCCTATTGAAAGGAATCGAACATATCGTCGACTTCCGACGAATCGGGAAGTTGGCCCTTGCGCAGCTCCACTGCCCGGTTTTGGAAGTAGGCGCTGCGCAGGGCCGCGTAGTAGTCGATCGCGCCGGCACGCAGTTCATCCAAGGGTTCCAGAAGCTCTTCGCGCCGCACCACCGCCTTGCCACCGAGGATCATCATGCGGGTCTCGAAATCGAGCACATAGGTGAACGGGTCGAAGAAGGTATCAACGCCTATGCCGATGCCGTCGCGCAACGTGCTCGGCCCTAAAAGCGGCAGCACCAGATAGGGGCCGGGTCCCGAGCCGTAGGCATAGAGTGTCTGACCGAAATCGGCGGGGTGATAGTCAAGACCGATCTCGTCCGCGGCCTCGAACAAGCCGAGAATTCCAACCGTCGAATTGACAACGAAACGCGCGGTGGTGACGGCGGCATCACCGATCTCGAATTGCAAGAGGTCGTTGGCCAAAATCACCGGTGCGTTCAGGTTGCGGATGGCTTTTTGCACCGATCGCTTGGCGGCGTCCGGCGTTATAAAACCGTAAACATTGGCCACCGGTTTTAGTATCAGGAAATCAACCACGTCGTTAAAGCCGAGGACGGCGCGGTTTATTCCTTCCAGCGGATCATAGAGCTCGTCGGGCTCAATGCTGGCCATCTCGTCGTATTCCTGCTTATTCGCCACATCCGTTTCCATGGGCGGCGCCTGGAAGGCCGGCGCCTGGATGCGCGGCGCCGGCGCAGGAGCCGGGCGCGGCGCCGACACCGCGCCACCGGCGGCGCGGGCGATGGTATCGGCGAAGCCCGGAAACGCCTGGCCGGCATTGCGGACGATGCTGTCGCGAAGGTCGGGCGCCACCGCGACCGCCGCCGCGACGACCTCGCCGGCAAGGGCTGGATACTGGGCGATGGCGCCGATGACGACGGTGCTCATGTCGGCCTCGACGCGCAGGTGGCGTGAGCGGTCGATGGTTTCCGTGAAGGACCGATTGTTGAGGGTCCGGGCGATGGCCGCGTCCTCGCGCGCCAATTCGCGGTTATCCCGCGCGGTGGCGGCGATGCGCTGGGCGACGTGGACCGGCAGGGTGGCACCAGCCGCCGCCGTCAGACCAAAGAGAACGACTAGGGAAAGCGCAAACCTCTTACCCATTGATATCGTCTCTCCCAGACGTCAGGCGAGCGTCGCTCGGCTTTATCGGGCGGTCGGTTTCCAATTGGCGGCAAGCTTTTCGGCTTGGGCGACATTCTCGGGGCTCAAGCCCTTCGCCAGATACGCGCGATCGTCGACCGCCCGCTTGAGGCCCTGATTGGCGGCAAGGATGGTCCACATCAGCGCCTGAACCTCGTCCTTGGCGACGCCCTCGCCGCGGGCATAGCGAACGCCCAGACTCGATTGTGCCTTGGCGTAGCCCTGCTCAGCCGCCTTGCGGTACCACTTGACCGCCTCGACCAAATTCTTCTCGGTGCCGTCACCGTCGCGATAGGTCTTGCCCAAATTGTACTGGGCGCGATCGTAACCCTGCTCGCCCGCCTTTAGGAACAGCGCGAAGGCTCGCTCAACGTCTTTGGGAACCCCAAGTCCGTAATGGTACATCTTGCCCAGCGTGTAGCTGGAACGGGCAAGACCGCTGTCGGAGGCCTTGTTCAACCATTTGAGCACTGCTTCATAATCCTGTTCGACGCCATCGCCCGAGATCAAGTTACTGGCCAAATTATGTTGGGCCGGCGCATAGCCGGCGAGCGCCGCCTTCTGCCATAGCGCGGCCGCCTGTTTTCTGTCGGCATCGACGCCCTTGCCCTGATCATAGAGGATACCAAGGTTATACTGGGCACGCGCGTCATTGGATTGGGCCAGTGGCTGCCATTCCTTGAGTGCCCCCGCGAAATCACCGCGCTGATACGCCTGCCATCCAGACTCGAAATCGGCCAATGCCGGACTTACCCATACCGTGAGGACAATTGCGGCGGCGGCTATAAAACCCGAAGCGGCGCGAATTGAATTCTCCATGTTCCTTCGTCCCTTTGTTTCCATGGTCCGCCTACTTCACCATGGCCGTTGTCGCCGGCAACTTATCGACCCGGGCATGGAGCAGATTGATCAGTCCGTCCACCCCGCTCTTTTTGATCAACCCGGAGAATTCCTGGCGGTGAGTCAGGGCTATGCTGACGCCCTCTACCATCACGTCGATGATGCCATAGCGCCCGTCAGTGGCACGCACCCGCCAGTCAGCGTTTATGGGCGACCCGCTGGGGCGGCTGATGCGGGTGCGCACGACCACGTCCGTCTTGCCCGCCGGCTTTTCCTCGGTAATGGTCAGTTTCTCGCCGGCATAGCCGCCGAACCGACCGGCGTAAGTCTGCAAGATGTACTCACCGAAAAATTGCTGGTAGTCGGCCTTCTGCTGCGCGCTGGCTTTACGCCAGTATCTGCCGATGACGAAGCGGCCGATGAAATCAACGTTGAAACCCTGGCGCAGGATTTCACGAAAACGCCCTTCCCGCTGTTCCAGGGTCAGGCCCTGTGTTTGTAGAACCTGGATGGCCTGGTCGCCCAGGTCACGAATAAACTGCGACGCGCCGCCGCTCGCGGCCGCGGCTGGGGTGATCGTGCCGGCGCCGATCAAGGCAACGACGAACACAGACATAAAAAATCGACGAATTGCCATGACCTTGCACTGCTCCTAAGTGAAACCTCACTCTCCCCCGCTCGTTCGGAATTCTGCGCCGGCGGGATGGTTCACCATGTTTCCATTTTTGCGCCGACGAAGCAACAGTGGCGTTCGAAGGTTCGGCGCGGGCGGCCCCGATGCGGGACCGCCCGACCTTATGTCGTCGCTACTTCTTCTTAACGTACATGCCGTAGGTGCGTTCGTCGGTCCGCGCCACGTAAGAAAGATCGGGGCGGTGGGCCCAAACGTTCACCTGATAGTGGGTCGGAATAGCCGCCACGTCGTCGGCGACCACCCGGCCGGCGTTCTGCAGCAACTTCTTGCGCTTCGTGTTATCGAGGGTCATCAGGGCGTCGTCGACGTACTTGTCGAACTTGGGGTTCGCATAGCCGGTCCTGTTTACCCGACCCAGGTTCTTTTCCTTGAACGGGGTATGGAGCAGCGCCGTAAAGCCCGACGACGCCTCGCCCGTGTCAGAGCCGAAACCGAGCAAGACCAGGCTGTAACCCCAGGCATTCTTGAAAAACGTCGCCTTGGGCTCGGTATGAACCTTGGTCTTGATTCCGACCTTGGTCAGCATCTGGCCTATGACCTCGGTGATTTTGCCGTCGTTGACGTAGCGGTCGTTGGGGCCGTGCACCGTCAACTGGAAGCCGTTCGGATAGCCGGCTTCGGCCAGGAGCTTCTTGGCTTGGTCGGGATCGAAAGCGTCGGGCGTGATGCCCGGGTCGTAGCCAAACATCCCACTGACGGGAAACTGGGCCGCCGGAAAAGCGGCGCCTTCCATGACCCGGTCGACAATGGCCTGGCGGTTGATGGCAAGCGAGATGGCCTTGCGTATCTTCCGATTAAGCATCGGGTTGGGCATCTCCTTGCCGTCGTTGGTCTTGGCGAAGGGCGTCGTCGGGCCCTTTTGGTCAAGCACCAGATAGATGACCCGGTTCGATGGAGTCTCGCTGATCGCCAACTTGGGGTTCTTCTTAACCGACTGGTAGTCGGTGGTCGGCACGTAGTCGATCAGGTCCACATCGCCGTTCAACATCGCCGCCAGGCGAGACGGGTCCGATTTAATGACCTTGTAGACGATCTTGTCCCACTCCGGCTTGTCGCCCCAATAATCGGGATTTTTTTCCAAGACCACTTGGTCGCCCTTGATCCACTCGACGAACTTATAGGGACCGGTGCCCATGGCCGCCTTACCGCTGTTGTAATCCGCGGTCGTCGACTTGGCGAACTTGCGCGAAATCAACGGCGCCACCGAAAGGTAGTTGGGCATCAGGGGATAAACGGTCCCGGTGGTCGTATGGATGGTGTAGTCATCGATCTTTTTGTGCTCAATGCCTAGCATGAAACGGTAGCTGGGCGAGGTCGTCACAACGACGCCCGACAAGGCGCGCTCGACATTGGCCATGACGTCGTCGGCGGTGAACGGTGAGCCGTCTGTCCACTTGACGCCCTTGCGCAGCTTGATCTCCCAGACCTTATCGTTGATCGGCTTCCACGAAACGGCGAGAGCGGGTTTCAATTGTTGGCGCTCGTCCTTCTCGATCAGGTACTGGAACGTGTGAGCGTTGATCTGGTGGTTCGACGACGTGTTGTAGAAATGCGGGTCGATGGATGTCGTCTCATTTCGCGTGCCGATGGTCAGAGTCTCGGCAGAAGCGGCACCAGCGAACAATGTCGCGGCGCAGGTACCAAGCATTGCAGCTTTGAAAATTCGCATCGAAGTCTCTCCCTGTGGTTTTGGTGAGGACGTGGCCAATCGAACGAACCGGTGTTCGGGCTTTGCCCTGATTGTGTCCTCTTGGCGAGAATTCTCGATCTTGGAACAGGCCCATCGCAAACATGGTTGGCGAGTCGCGGCTGTCCTTCTGCCCCAATTTGCTTATTTCGACCTATCCCTGTCAAGGCGCAAACAAGGACAATCCACACACGGTCGCGGGGAGAAGGTTTTCAAAGTGCCGATTTGTTGTGATCGATAGGCCAGGGAGTCGGAGCGCTGGCAGGCTCAATTCCCCTTCGCTCGGAGGGCGTCGGACAAAAAAAGCCGAGCCGCGAGCGGCTCGGCGAGTCGGAGAGGTAACACAACGAACAGTGACAAATATCTAGCAACTGCCAGGATCGGTACATTGACCTGGGTCAACTACTGACAAATTTTTTCCTCTTTTAGCCTGGAAAACGTGCTGAAAGAGAAAAAGGGGCCGCTTGACGCAACGCTTGCGCTACCTGGATGACCCCTGTGACAGATGGCGCGGGATAAAATATTCATCGCGTACCTTCCAATTGAGGGAATTCTTCCCCTTCGTCCTCTCATAACGATCCTTGAGCCAGTTCGTCGGTGGGTCTCTGCGGCTTGCACTTGCGCGTCCGCGCTGCCCGCGGCGACGTTCACCTGATGGCACTTTCACGGCACTGATCTGGGGGGCGGCGAATCGGAGGCGGCCGTACCGTGGGCTCTCTCGACGGTGTCGAGGTATGGTCGGAAAGACACGTCTTGCGGCCCGGTCTGGCACCCGGTAGCGGGGCCTGGTTGGCAGCCGCCGAGTGACGCGCTAGCGGGATCAAGGTTATCGGAGTGTTTTTCCGCGATTGATCAAGGCTTCCACCGCGTCAAACAGGTCTTTCCGGGCGTTGCCGCGGCACCAAGAAGCGACCCATGCGGCGATATCGAATTTATCCATTGGCTCGAAGTGGTTCGCCTTGCCGGGGACACTTTGGTTGACATGACTGAGGTAGCCCAAGATCCACCCATACATAACTCCGTAAGGGGCTGTCCCAGATAACTAGCCCAAATGCTTCCTAACCCATTGCCTCAATTGCGCTAATTGGATTGATGGGTCACTGTTGTTAAAACGCCACTCGCACTCCTTCAAAAATAGCCCGAAATGGGCCTTTGGAACACCGT
>JASLZL010000048.1 GCA_030754885.1 Rhodospirillales bacterium
CGCCGCAAAGGCTTGATGCCGTACGGGCCGTCGTGCCCGCAACAAAATGCTCAATCAGACGATCCTGTTTGTACCTGCTGAGACGGCTCTTCCGCATAGCTCCCATGATAACCCCCAAAATGGGTTATCTGGGACAGCCCCAATTCTTTACTTGGTCGGCATTACGGCCGCGACCGGTTCCTCCAGCCCCACCGCCGCCGCCAGGGCGACACCGATCTCGAGATTGAGCACCAGGTCGGCGATGGCGTCGAGCTCCGTCGGATCACGGTTGAGGATGAGCAGCCGGGCGCCGTTCCGCTTGGCCATAATCGGCAGCCCGGCAGCGGGATAGACGACCAGGGACGACCCGATACTGAGGAACAGATCGCAGGCCAAGGTTTCCTCCTCGGCGCGGCGCATGGCCTCTTCGGGCATTGCCTGACCGAAGGAAATTGTCGCCGTCTTCACCGTACCCCCGCAGTCGCGACACTCAGGCAAGGTCTCTGCGGCCAAGAAAGCCTTGCGGATCGGTTCCAACGCGTGGTGCAAACCGCAATCGAGGCAGTGGGCATAGGTCGTGTTGCCGTGAAGCTCGATAACCCGGTCGTCCGCCACCCCCGATGTCTGATGCAGCCCGTCGATATTCTGAGTGATAACGCTCGACGCGGTGCCGCGGCGGACCAGTTCCGCGACGGCGCGATGGCCTTGGTTCGGCTTGGCCCGCTCGATGGTCTCGTGGGTAGCGAACTTGCGCCGCCAGGCTTCGCGCCGCATCTCGGCGGAGGCCATGAAATCTTGGAATTCAATCGGCTGGTTCTTATCCCAGATGCCGCCCGGACTACGAAAGTCAGGAATACCGGACTCTGTCGAGATGCCGGCGCCCGTGAAGACGACGACGCGGTTGGCGTCGTCAAGGAGACGTCGGAACGCGTCAAGGGTTGGAGGATACTCGTTCATGGGCCCGTTCTTCGGTTACGCGCTCAATAGGGTACGTCGCCGGCGATGGTCGTGCGGTACATGACACGCCGGTACCGTGTCATGTCATAGGGCGTCGCCGAATGCATGGTCGACCGGTTGTCCCAAAAGACGGCATCTCCCTGTTCCCAGCGATGGGCATAGACCCGTTCGGGGCGGGTGGCGAAAGCTTCCAGTTCGTCAAGCAACGCTAGCCCCTCGTCGCGCGGCATGCCGACGACCTCCCATCCAGCGTTACCCTTGAGGTAAAGGGCCTTGCATCCGGTTTCGGGATGGGTCCGCACCAGGGGCTGAACGACGTCGGGCATGGTTGCCTTCTCGTCCTCGGTCATGGGACGGCGGTCGGGGTAGTGGATAGGATAGACCCGGACCCGGCTATGGAGGACCTTGAGGCCTTCGATGCGCCGCTTAGTTTCCTCGGGCAGTTCGTCGTAAGCCAGGGCCATATTGGCGAACAGGGTGTCGCCTTTCTCGAGCGGCACTTCCTTGCCCCACAGGATCGAACCCCAGACCGGCTCGCGGAAGTGCTGCCCGTCGGTATGCCAGGTATAGGCGAGTGGCACTCCGACGGGCTTGCCATCTTTCTTGAGGTTAGAGATGACCACGATTTCCTGATGTTCGGGGAGGTCGTATTGCTTGAGAGTGATCGAGATGGGCTCGCCAAAATTGCGCGTAAAGGCGATGTGCCCCTCCGGCGTCAGCGCCGTCTGACGCGGAAAGACCAGGACCTCGTATTGGAGCCAGGCCGCGCGCAGGCGCGCCATAGTGTCCGCATCCAGGGGCTCGCCCATATCGATGCCCTGGACCCGCGCACCGATGAAGTCCGTGAGTGGCTCTATACCAATGGTCATATGAAGTTTCCTTCCGCCCGCGTCCCAAGTGCATCAGAAAGAGTGCCAAACTACCGCCGCATCCCGCAACCCCTTCGATCCGGATGGGATTGGATTGTGACCCCCATCACTTCCTTATATCTTGTTATTGTTTATTTTTACGTCAGATGTTCGTGGACTGACGGGCCCCCATTACTCTGAATTTGCGGGCCGTTCAATTTCCTCGAAAAGGCAAACCATTGGAAACGGTGGGGCGCAAAACGACCGGCCTAAGGCACGTGCTATGGCAGCGGAGTTACCGAAAGGAGCAGCGCGATGTTTTACACTTTCCAGAATATGGTTCACACCCTATGGCGATTGTGGAGCGGCGTGTTCGAGCCACTGCCATATGGCGATCCCTACCTTGCCGTCGTCGCGATGGCCGTGGTGGTCACGGTATCCGCCAAGTTGTTTTTTGGGCGAGAACCCTCGTGAACCCGCTTTGCTAATTTCCCAGGCTTGACGCATCAGCGTCAGCGGTCAAGAAAAAGGCGGATGGCCCGATCGGGCCATCCGCCATTACTGGCAATTTTAACCAGCTACTTCTTGGTCACAAATCGCGACAGTGTGAATTCATCGGTCCTGCCGACATAGTGAAGGCCTTTTTTCGATGCCCACACGTTCTTTTGATAGTGAAGCGGGATAATGGCGACATCTTCCATGGCGATGCGGGTGATATCTTGGAAGATCTTCTCGCGCTTTTTGTCGTCGAGGGTCTGAAGCGCAGTATCCAGCGGAATGTCGAAGCGCGGATTACAATAACGCCCGGCGTTCGAGCGTCCGAAGCGCTTCTCCGCGTTCCAGCACCCGATGACATTGATGAGCGACGTGCCCACCTCGCCCGAGTCCGAACCATAGCCCTTGAGCGAGAAGCTGTACTCCAACTTCCGAGCGCGTGAGAAATAGACGCTCCTGGGGAAAGTCCGCACACTGGTCTTGAGACCAAGCCGGGTCAGCATCTGGGCCACCGCCTCGACGATCTTGGCGTCGTTGACGTAGCGGTCGTTGGGGCCGGTGAGAGTGAGCTGGAAGCCGTCACCGTAGCCGGCCGTCTTCATCAGCTTCTTGGCGCCTTCCAAGTCAAACTTCTCATGCGGCAAGTCAGGGATTATCCCGAAGAACCCGTCCGGCAACAACTGATTGGCCTTGATGGCCAGTCCTTCCATAACCCGGCCGACGATGGCATCGCGGTTGATAGCCATGGAAATGGCCTTGCGCACCCGCCAATCGCGGAGCGGGTTGGGCCAATAGGGTTTGCCGTCGTTGGTCTTGACCATGGTGGACTGGTCGCGGCCTTGGTCCAGCTCAAAGAAGATGACCCGGTTGGACGGGCTTTCATGCAAGGTGAACTTGGAGTTCTTCCTAAGCGCCCCGATGTCGGCCGTGGGCACGAAGTCGATCAGGTCGACGTCGCCGTTCAAGAGTGCCGCGACGCGCGACGGATCGGACGTCATGGCCTTGAAGGTAACCTTGTCCCATTGCATCTTGCCGCCCCAGTAGTTGGGGTTGGCGACCATATTGACGTGGTCGCGCGAGGCCCAGTCAACGAGCTTATAAGGTCCGGTACCGACCACGGCCTTGCCGCTGCTGTAGTCTCCGAGGCTGGCACCCTCGCCGTGCTTTTTCGAGACGATGGCGAAGACCGCCAGATCCTGGGGTGTCAGCACATAGGTGCCGTTGGTTTTCACGTGGATGGTATAGTCGTCAACCTTGACCATCTTCTTGCCGCCGGCGGTGAAGAAGCGCAGCGGGCTCGACGAGCTACCCTCGACCTTGCCGGCCCGCGAAACGGTAAACAGCGCATCGTCGGCGGTAAACGGCGAACCGTCGTGGAACTTTACCCCCTTGCGCAGCTTCAGCTCCCAAGTGGTGTCGTCGATCGGCTTCCACGAGGTGGCCAGGCCCGGTTTGAGCTGCTGGCGCTCGTCAAAGAAGATAAGGTGATCGAAGAAATGCATCCCGATCAACAGATCTGGTGGCGAGTTGGAAAAGTGCGGATCTACGGCATGTGTCGGAACGCGCGTGCCGATGGTCAGCGTTTCGGCCCAGGCGCCACCGACAAAGACGGCGGCCGTAAGGGCGCCGGCAACGGTGGTAAGAACTTTTTTCATCGTACATCCTCTCATTATGACAGGTCAGAAACTGACGGATGATATCCGTTCATCGGGCACGTCCTCGTGCCACCTCGTCCAATGATATTTTTTATTGAAGCCGCGTTATAGGACGGGCGTCAGAGAAACTATAACGGGTAGTTAGAGCCTTCTGTCAAGACACATGCTGGTCGCGGGCTGAACCTTGGCGGTATCGCCACCATCGCGCGCAAAAAATAATCTTCCCACAAACTTGTGGCTGAGCCACCGTTACCAGCCGATGGCGTAGGCCGTGCGCCGGGGATCGGCCCCGGTATGCATGATGCCGGTATCGACGTCCTTGCTGATAGTGCAGACAGAGCCCGCCGACCATTTGCGATAGGGCCACCATTCGATGTCATGGCCGAGGCCAGCCAGGGCGTTACCGATATCCTTGCCGACAGCCCCCTCCAGATTGAGCCGTGCCGGCTTGTAGGTGTGCGGCAGGGTTGAGGCGGGCCAGCTGTAACTTGCAAAGCGCGGCGCTTCCACCGCCGCCTGCAGGTCCATGCCGAAGACGTTGACGTTGAGGAAAACCTGCGACATCGCCTGGCCGATCACCTCGGCGCCGGGCGAGCCGAAAGCCGTTATCGATTTTCCCTTGCGGATGGCGATGGCGGGGTTGGATGACATCTTGGGGCGCTTGCCCGGCGCTACATTGGACGGGTGGTTGGCGCCTGTATAGCCGCGCGATCCCCACATCGACGCGTTGAGGCCCGTTCCCTCCACGATTGGAGTTTTCGTTATTCCGTCGCTGGGGGTCGCCGAAAAGACATTGCCGTGGCGGTCCATGACGCAGAAGTAGGAGGTTTCGAGGGAGGCCTCCGCCGGGACCGGCACCGAAGACGGATCGGGCTCCCAGGGCGAAAGCTCAGCGCAGCCCGCAGCACCGGCCGGCGGCAAGCCCGGCCACGCCTCGCCGGGGCGGATCATCTTGCGCCGCGCGGCCAGGTAATCCTCGGAAAGCAGTTCTTCTACGGGAACGTCAACGAAGAGTGGATCGCCGAAATAGGCCTCGCGGTCGGCGGCGGCGAGCTTCAGGGCCTCGACGACGGTATGGATGTATTGGGGGGTGTTGTGACCCATCGCCGCCAGATCGACGCCGCCCAGGATACCAAGGGTCTCAAGCAGCATCGGCCCTTGGCTGAGAGGGCCGCAGCCATAGAGATCGATATCCCCGAAACGGGTATGACAGGGGGGGTCGATGGTAACGCGGAAGCCGGCCATGTCATCGGCCGTCATGAGACCGCCGTTCTCCTTCTGATGCTGGACGATCTTGGCCGCCACGTCGCCTTTGTAGAACGCATCGCGGGCCGCACCCAGGCCCGCCTCGCGACCGTTCTTGGCTTGGGCAGCCTCTTCGTCGGCCAAGTATTGAAGAGTGGCCCCCAAGTCGCTTTGAACAAACGTCTCGCCGATGGCGGGAAGGCGTCCATTTGGCAGAAAGATAGCGTCGCTTGTCGGCCATTTGGCGAAGTTCTCGGCATCTCCTTCAAATCTTTCGCGCATCATCGGATACATGGGAAAGCCGTCGCGAGCGAAGCGAATGGCGGCGGCTGCCACCTCGCCGAACGACATGGTGCCGTACTTCTCAAGAGCCGTAATCCAAGTGTCCGGCGCCGCCGGAACGACGGTACGCAGCAGGCCGGCGGGGATGCGCCCGCCGTGGTTGTCGTGGAAGAACTCGGACGAGACTGCCTTGGGCCATTTGCCGATGCCGCTCAAGGTAACGATTTCGTCGTTTTCGGCGAGATAAATCATGCTCGGCGCAATGCCGCCAAATCCAACAAATTCGCACTCCACGACGCCCGTCGCGATGCCGACCGCGACGCCGGCGTCGATGGCGTTGCCACCTGCCTCAAGGACCTGGAAACCGGCCTGGGCCGTCATATAGTGGCCAGAGACAACAACATGATGAAGCGACATGAGGTCGGGACGGTGTGCCTGCATGGTTCGATCCTTTGCGCCTAAGGCCACCCGGCACCCGGTCGTTCAGAACGGTCCGGAATGCACGATGATGCCCGTGAGAAACGGTGTTCGAATACGCCAATATGTTGCGACTGCTGGAACAAGGGAGTCAAGGCGAGAACAAACTTTTGGGTGTTCAGGCGATCGGTTTGACGATCTCCAAGACCCGTTCGATGTCGGTCTCGTCGTTGTAGTAGTGCAAACCGAAGCGCAGCAGACCCTTGCGAATGGTAAAGCGGACGCCGCCTTCGACAAGCGCCCGAGCCATGCGGTCGAGGCGTGGATCGTTGGTCGTTTCGGTATCGCCGGCGCCGAGCGTACCAATGGTGACGATGTGGCTACGCCGGGTTCCGTCGGGCGGCACCGTGACCGGCAGTCCAAGCGCCGCCAACCCCGTCGCCAGAAGGCCCGCCAACTCGACGACGCGTTCTTCGATCCGCGCCGGTCCAACGGCCAGAAGCTCGGCCAGGGAGGCATGGGCCGCCGCCACCCCGGACCAATTGTAGTTGCCGCCCTCAAAGCGCTGCGTGTTGGGCGACAGCTCATAGTCGTGGCCCTCGAACTCCGAGTAATGGCCCTCGCCACGCTTGATGCCGAAACGGCCCAGATAGGCGGGTTCCATGCGTTCAATCCAGGGTTCGGCCACGTAGAGGAAACCCAACCCCGCCAACCCAAGCAGGCCCTTGCTGGTCGAGGTCGCCAAGGCATCGATCTTGTAGCGCTCGACATCGGTATCGATGACGCCGCAACTCTGCACGCCGTCGACTAGGAACAGCGCTCCGGCAGCCCGCGCAGCCTCGCCGATGACCGCCAAGTCACAGCGGAACCCCGGCGTGAAGGTGATGGTGGAGACGGTGACGATGCGGGTGTGCTCATCAATCGCATCAACCATGGCCTCGGCGTCGATGGCATCGTTCTTAGACGGCACGATGCGTAACTCAACACCCCGCTTTCCCAACGCTAACCACAGATAGATGTTATTGGGATGCTCAAGATCCAGGCACAGAACCAGATTATCGCCGGGCTGCCAGTCGATGGCATGGGCGACGCTATTGAGCCCTTCGGTAACGTTCTTGGTCACGGCAATCTCATCGGCCGAGGCGTTGATGAGCTTAGCGAAACGGGCCCGGACCTCGCCCAGTTTCGGCTTCAGGGTCTTGTCAATATTGTCCCCGGTCCAGTGGGCGCGAACAACCTCTTCCGCCGCCTCCTTCGCCGCGTTCGACAAGATGGCGGTGGATGCGATGCCAAGACAGGTCCAGTGCTTGGTCGCCGGAAAGCGCGCCCGAATGGCGGCCCAGTCCATATCGTTGCCCAGCCCGGGGGCTTCCGTCGGTTCAAGGGGACGTGGGTTTGTATTCATCTAAACCGATGTCTTCCAGATAACGTCCAAAGTCATGGAAATGCTACTTCCCCTCCGCCCTTAAGGAAACCCCACCCTCACCACCCGACAGCGTAACCGGTCCGTCGCGGGTCGGCGCCGCCAAAGCGGATGCCCGATTCCTCATCCATCAGGATCGCCGATACCGAACCCGCCCGCCACATGAGATCGGGCCACCACTCCACGGTATGGCCCAGGGCCGCGAGAGCGTCGCCGGCGGCCTTCCCCACCGGCTCTTCAAGACGTAACACGCCGGGCAGGTTGTCGTGGGGGAAGTAGGACTCGGGAAAGCTGTAAGAGGCGAAACGCGGCGCCTCGATGGCCTCTTGGGGCAGCATACCGAACACCGTCACGTTCAGAAACACTTGTAGCATGGCTTGTGGGATCACATCCGAGCCCGGTGTTCCAAAGGGCATCACCGAGCGCCCTTTGCGGATCGCCAAGGCCGGCATGCAGGCCGTGCGGGGACGCTTGCCCGGGGCGACGCAGGCTGGATGGGCCGGGTCGGTGTAAAACGAACGCCCCGAGTGTGTCGGGCTGATGCCCGTGCCCGGCACCACGGGGGAGCCCAGCGCGCCATCGGTTGTCGTCGCCGAAAACGCATTGCCCTGGGAATCCACGGCACAGACATAGCTGGTACCGAGGCCACCCCGCCCGTCGCGGACCGGCGAACCGGTCGCCGCCGGCGGCGTCGGGCGTGGATATCCGTCGATTTCACCGGGCGGCGGCATTGCCGGCAGGGCCCGGTCGGATTGAAAAAGAGCGCGACGGACATCGGCGTGGTCGGCTGACAGCAAGGTCTCGATCGGCACATCGACGAAGCGGGGATCGCCATAGTAAGCCTCGCGGTCGGCAGCGGCGATCTTGATCGCCTCAATGACGGTGTGGATGTAGTCCGGCGTGTTGTGGCCCATCCCCGCCAGATCAAACCCTTGGAGGAGATTGAGGGCCTGCAGCATCATCGGGCCGGTGCTCCATGGACCCGTGGTGAAGACGTCGGTTTCGGCAAACCGCACGCCCGCCGGCGGCGCCACCTCGACCCGGAAGGCCGCCATGTCCTCGGCACCGAGAAGGCCCCCGTTGGCGGTGAAAAAGCGGCCGATCTCTGCTGCGATATCCCCCCTGTAGAATGCCTCGCGCGCGGCGTCGATGCCTTCGGCGCGCCCGCGCCGGGCGCCAGCGGCCTCTTCGTCGGCCAGAAATTGCAAGGTACGCGCAAGGTCGGATTGCACGAACACCTCGCCGACGACCGGCGGCCGGTCGTCGGGCAGGTAGATGGCGGCGCTGTCCGGCCACAGGCGGGTGATGTCGGCGCGCTCCGCGATGAGCCGGGCCAGGAACGGATACATGGAAAAACCGTCGCGCGCCAGACGGATCGCCGCCTCGGCAACCTCGGCGAACGACAGTGTCCCGTAACGCTCAAGGGCCGTCAGCCACGCGTCGAGGGTGCCGGGCACAACCATCTCAAACATGCTGCCTTTTTCGATCACCCCGCCGTGGTGGCGTTGAAAGTACTCACAGCTCGCCCCCTTGGGCGCCGTCCCGACTCCGTCGATGGATACTACCTCGCCGGTCTCTTTCAGATAGATGAGGACCGGCGCAATCCCGGCGATGCCGGTCATGTGGCTCTCTACCACGTTGGTCGCCAATCCCGCCGCGACGCCGGCGTCGATGGCGTTTCCTCCGGCCTCCAGTACCGTGAACCCGGCGTGCGCGGCAAGGTAATGGCCGGCCGCGACGACGTGGCGCAGCCCCGCGACGTTGGGCCGACGGGCTTTGGGCGCAGAGACTTCCATTCTCCTACTCCTCCTCCTTTTTTCCGTCGGCGCCATAGAGCGTCAGCTCTTCGTTGTCGAAAACGCCCCACCATCACGGCAGGCATCGGGGGCCGCCGAATGCGGAGATTATGGAGATAGCCACTATAGGAGGGAGGCGGTTATGTGTCTTCCAAGAGAGAATGCGCGGCCGAAACTCATCCACACCCGGGGAAAGGCTATACGTCGTACGTTAAGCCGTGCAATTTCGAATATTCTAAAACAGCTCTCTATTAAGCCACTGAAATAATTGGCGTCCCCAGGGGGACGGGATAAATATTTATCATTTTGTCCAGGAATGGCGCTAACTATAGCTTTCTAAGGCATAACATTGGTGGTATACCTTGGTGGTATAAGGGAGCCAACCCGTGCCAATCGAGCTTCGCCACCGCACCTATTTCGCCTACCTGGACGTGCCCAAAGACGTGCGCGAGGCTTTGGGACGGCGCGTATTTAGGCAAACCCTAAAGACCGACAGCCGATCTGTTGCTAAGAGGCGTGCCGCTCCGCTTATCGCACAATGGAAGGCGACGATAGCGAGGAAGCGCGAGGAGCCAAACCACGACGATGCGAAGTTTTGGCGAGATGCCCTTAGGCATGCGAAGGATGATCAGCAGCGCGCGAACATCTTGGAGCAAATCGAAATGGTGGCGTGGGACATCGGCGCGATCAACGTCGAGAACATCGGTGACCCACCGTCCAGCGATCCCGAGGCGCGGCGGTTCTACGGTGAAGCTATCGGAGCGTTGGTCTCAACATCGGAACACCTCGAAGAGTGGTTGTCTTCTTCGCAGATCAAGGACAAGACGGCCAAGATGCGGCGATCCACCATCGGGCGATTGTTCGAGAAGTTTCCGCTGCTGAAAGACGTTTCACGGAAAGAAGTCCGGCGCTGGGTGACGGAGCTAATGGCCGAGTTGAAACCCGCCACAGTGCAACGGATGATGAGTGATTGCCGGACCTATTGGGCGTACCTCGAAACTATCGAAGCGGTGCCCGAGGACAGCGCACCATTTGATCGGCTTGGGTTGAAGAGCGAGAGGTCATCCTGGCTGCCCTACACTCCCGAGGAAGCGGCGCAGCGGCGCTGTCACGTTAATCGGCTTTCGCGTCGAGCGGCAGTAGTCTAGCCTCCGGCGATGAAACCTGTCTCCTATCGCTGCCACCGTTTCCCGCCCCAGATCATCCAACACGCCATATGGCTCTATTGCCGCTTCACGCTGAGCTTTCGAGACGTCGAGGATTTGCTGGCCGAGCGCGGCCTCGAACTATCGTACGAGACCGTGCGGCGTTGGGTTCTCAAGTTCGGACACAGCTATGCCCGGAGGCTCCGACGCTTCAGGCCAAGACCTGATGATCGTTGGCACTTGGACGAGATGTTTGTAAAGATCCGCGGAAAGCAGATGTATCTCTGGCGAGCGGTCGACGCTGAAGGCGAGGTTCTGGACTTTCTGATCCAGTCCAAACGTAACAAGGCCGCCGCACTCAAGTTGATGCGAAAGCTGCTCAAGAAGCAGGGTGTTTCGCCAACGGCAATCGTCACCGACAAACTTCCGTCTTATGGAGCGGCCCTTCGGGTCCTCGGCCTCTCACACCGGCATGAGATGGGGGGTAGAAAGAATAATCGAGCGGAAAATTCTCACCAGCCAGTGCGACGACGAGAGCGCAAGATGCAGCGCTTCAAATCACCTGGATCAGCGCAACGATTTCTATCCATCCACGCCGCCGTCTACAATCACTTCAACACCCAACGTCACCTGATCTCGCGAAGGCATCACAGATTATTCCGCGTGGCGGCGATCGCGTCCTGGCGACACGTGGCCCTTCCAGCGTGAACCGTGGTTGGCATCACAAATCTATCCGCGCGCCCTCATCGACTAATGTGACAACGCCCTCGAACCCGACCTGGGCAGCAGTTTTTTTGCTGTAGCCAGCACGAATTGCCGCCTGAGTAGCGTTTAGGTCGGTCAGATATTCATCAATGAAGCGCTGCTGCTTCGGGGTTAGGGTCATTTTCACAGGAAATTCCTCCAAATATAACCTTCCCCGACCTTATTATTATATTAGTAACTTCTAATTAAATCAACCCCAGCGACCAAACATTGGTGGTAAACATTGGTGGAATAACCCCCAACGCACACTCACAAGTCATTGTATTTATTGATATATTCAGAATTGGCGTCCCCAGGGGGACTCGAACAGGCGGCGGCGGCGGGCAGGGTCTAATCTTTCCTGACGGCAGAATAGCCTATACGGCAGTCGCCAACGCCATCCGCGCGCCTTCGCCCAGGGCCTCGAGGTTGAGGTTCATGAAGCGCTTTGGAGTCCCTTTGCGGACCGCTTGTTCCAGGGATTCCGAGCGGCAGGTGGTGCCAAGGGCGGAGAAGGCACCGAGCGCCACCACGTTGGTCACCCGTTCGTTGCCAAGCGCGCGCGCCGTGTCGCTTAGGTCCAGGGCGTGAAGCGTGAAATCCCCTTCGGGCGGTGTGGTGACGCGTGCCGCGTCGATGATCACGATCGATCCCTTTTTTATAAGGCCGTAGGAGATCGCCACCGCCGATTGTTCCAATACCACTAGATAGTTGAGGGCCGTAACCAGGGGATAATCGACTTGGGCGTCGGCAACCACCAGATCGGAGCGGCTGACGCCGCCGCGCGAGGTCGGCTCGTAGCTCTGCGACTGGGCCACCGTCCTGCCTTCTCCGACTAATGCCTCGGCGAGAAGGCGGCCACACAACAGAAGACCCTGGCCCCCCGTGCCGCTGAACCGGATTTCCATCTGTTCCATCGCTAGGCCGTTTGCTTGCGCGCCGCTATTACGTGGCGGCGATAGGAAGCGGCATATTCCGGGCGGTCGTTGCGCACCAGCACGCCGGTTTCGAATACGTTGGGACGGAACGGCCGGTCGACCACGTTGCCGTAAGAGTCCGGACGCATGGCGCCCTTCTGGCGCAAGATCATTTCGGGCGATGAGCCCAGTTCGTTCTTGCGCCCGAAGATCTCGGTGCAGTCCGAGATGACCTCGATGAAAGCGAAGCCCGGGTGTGTCAGGCCCTCTTTGATCAAGTTCTTGAGTGAAGGTGTCTGCAAGGTGACCTCGCGGCCGACCAGGCCGGCACCCGCCGCCTCGGCCAGTTTGCAGGCATCGAACGCGGGTTCCGTATTGCCCAAGGGTGTGGTCGTCGTCAGCCGGCTGTCGGTAGTGGTCGGCGAAACTTGTCCGCCGGTCATGCCGTAGACCTCGTTGTTGAGCATGACGCAGGTCATCTTGAGGTTGCGCCGACAGGCATGGATCAGATGATTGCCGCCGATGGCCAAGCAATCGCCGTCGCCGGTGATGACCAATATCTCGAGGTCCGGCCGCGCCAGCGCCATGCCGGTTGCGAAGGCCAGCGGTCGGCCGTGGGTGACATGAAAGGTGTTGGCGTCGATATAGGCGCCGAGACGCCCCGAACACCCGATTCCCGAGACGATGGCCAGGCGGTCCTTTTCAATCTTAAGTTCGTCGATCGCCCACAGCATCGCTCTGAGTGCAATGCCGTGACCGCAACCAGGGCAGAGAAAATGGGGGAACAGATCGGCGCGCAGGTAGTCGCGAATCTCGAACGCGTCGCTCTTTATTTTAACCATGGTTTGCCAGACCCTCGATCTTTGCCAGGATCTCGTCAGGCTCGATGGCTTCGCCGTCGACGCGGCCCAGGCTGCTCGTCTTGCCGCGCTCCGAGCACAGCCGTTCGACTTCAAGGCTCAACTGTCCGGCATTCATTTCCGGTACCAGCACAGAACGGGCGCCTGCCCCGACGGTGAGAAAGGCTTTTTCAGGGAACGGCCACAGTGTGATGGGGCGAAAGAGGCCAGCTTTGATGCCGCCCTGGCGCGCTAGGTTGACCGCGCGCCTAGCGGCGCGGGCGGTAATGCCGTAGGCGACAACGACGATTTCAGCGTCGTCGCAGGTAAGCGTCTCGTAGGACTCGATGGCATCGCGATGACGCTCCACCTTGTTCAAGAGGCGTCGCAGCATGCGATCCACCACTTCGGGATCCTGGGTCGGAAAGCCGTTCTCGGCGTGGGTCAGGCCGGTCACATGGGACCGGTAGCCGTCGCCCGGTCGCGCCATGACGGGCACACCGTCGTCGTCTGCGGCGAAGGGTACAAAACCGTCCCGTGGGCCCGTGGCCCACTTGCGATCGACCACATCGAAGG
>JASLZL010000049.1 GCA_030754885.1 Rhodospirillales bacterium
GTAGGGGCAATTCTGTTGCCGAGGACAGGCTCAGCCAATCTTAGTCGTTGCCCACGTTGCCATTATCGTTGCGGTGCCAACACTCCTTTCCAAATGCCTCAATTCCTCTAACGGTGACCGATCCATCGCTATCTTGCGAACAGAACGGGTTGCTCTGGTGGTGGCATCAAGTTGACGATTGGTTCGGGGGCATTTGGGGAACTAGGGTTAAGAATCGAGATATCTTGATAGGAAACCTCCATGCCGCCAGGATCAGCAGGTCGAACCCTGATCGGAGATACCGGGGCTGAAATCACGGGAAGGCTCTCGCTGCCTTGACCGGTGGGGTAGGTCATCCACATCGCACCGCCTAGAGCGACGGAAATCAGTGCCGCAGGGACAATAGGCCCCGTCCAGACAGACCTGTTATTTTCTGAGATCGAATTACGAATTATCATCCGAAGATTTAAGCGGGAAGAGTTTAAGGGGAGGTGAAGGCTCTACGAAGAACGTGCCGCCATTCTAGAACAAGACCACTAACTGCCGCGAGTGGAAGCGGAACGTCGGGCCGCGGCGGCGTCGCCTTTGAGGGCTCGCTTGCGTCTTCATTTCGATCCAATTGCTTATCTTTTTCTGTCATGCCCTCTCCGACAGGCACGGGACGCAACCCGGTTATTATTGTTTTTCAGGCTGGTTGCTAACTTTGAGTGTTAACCCTTCGCGGACCAAATTCAACCAAACATTTATGGCGCGATAGGGATGACAAATCCAATTGCCATGGGCTAGGTTGCCCTCGACGCCGTCAATCGCCCCGGGGGACCGGCGGCATGAGAAATAAGGGGGAAATCACCCATGAAGATCACCAAGATTTCCGCTTACCGGGTCGAATTGCCCCTGGTCGCGGGCAACTACAATTGGTCGTTTGGGCGGTCCATCGAGTCTTATGATTCGACCATCGTGCGCATCGATACCGACGCCGGTATCAGCGGCTTTGGCGAGGCGTGCCAGCTTGGCCCCGCCTATTTGCCGGCCTATGCCGCCGGCACGCGAACCGGCATCGCCGAAGTGGCGCCGCATCTCATCGGCGCCGACCCGACCCAGACCGCCCAAGTCTATTGGCGCATGGACATGGCGCTCAAGGGCCACCCCTACGTCAAAACCGCCATCGACAACGCGTGTTGGGACATTCTGGGTAAGGCGGCGGGGCTTCCGGTTTCGGTGTTGCTGGGCGGGCGCTACGGCGATGACCTGGCGCTTTACCGATCGATCTCCCAGGACACCCCCGACAACATGGCCAAGGAGGTGGCAGAGCACCGCGCCATCGGCTTCCACGCCTTCCAACTCAAGGTCGGAGGCGAGGTGGACGACGATATCGCGCGCATCCGCCGCGTCGTCGCCGATCTGGAACCGGGCGAGAGGGTAGTGGCCGACGCCAATACCGGTTGGCTGCCGCACCAGGCGGCACGGGTGGTGCGCGCCGTCAAGGACCTCGACATCTACATCGAGCAACCCTGCCTGACCTACGAAGAATGCCTGACCGTGCGCCGGCGCACCGACCATCCCTTCGTCCTCGACGAATGTATGGACAGTGTCGAGATGATCGTGCGCGGCCACGCGGACGGCGCCATGGACGCCATCAATCTCAAAATCGGGCGGGTCGGCGGTCTGACCCGGGCAGGCCAGATCCGGGATCTCTGCGTCTCGCTCGGCATCGCACTCACCATCGAGGACTCGGGCGGCGGCGACATCGCGGCGGCGACCGTCGGCCATCTTGCCCAATCGACGCCCGAGAAATACCGCCTCATGGTGACGTCGAACTACTTCAAGACCGAGTTGAGGACGGCCGACGGTGCGCCGACCTTGAACAACGGGCGCATGGCGACGTCCACCAAACCGGGCCTCGGCATCAAGCCGCGCATGGACGTCCTCGGCGATCCATTCTTGGAGATCGCCTAAGCCGCGATGGGCGGATGATTGCCGCCCCGATGGTCGATGCGTCCGTGGTAGATTATCATCCAGACTAATTCAAAGGTTCATCGACACTGCGGTGGACGGAAGTTTTGGTGGAAGAGGAAGGGGCAATGCCGAAATCGATCCGCAAGCTGTTGGTGGCCAATCGAAGCGAGATCGCCATTCGCATCATGCGCGGCGCGACCGAACTCGGCGTCGCCACGGTGGCCGTCTATGCCGAGGAGGACAAATACGGTCTCCATCGGTTCAAGGCCGATGAAAGCTATCTGATTGGCGAAGGAATGGGGCCGGTCGCAGCTTATCTCTCGATCGAGGAGGTCATCCGTGTCGCATTGGCGGCCGGGGTCGACGCGATCCATCCGGGCTATGGGTTCCTCTCCGAGAACGCAGACTTCGCCGAGGCCTGTGCTGTGGCCGGGTTGATCTTCATCGGACCGCCCCCCGGCGTCATGCGCGCACTTGGCAACAAGGTCTCGGCCCGAAATCTTGCTGAGGCGGCGGGGGTGCAGGTGATGCCGGCGACGATCCCTCTGCCCGAGGATCCGGCCGAGATCGCACGCCTCGCCGAGGCTGTCGGATTTCCGGTCATGCTGAAGGCGAGTTGGGGCGGCGGCGGCCGCGGCATGCGGATGATCGAGACCGCCGCCGAACTTCAAGAACAGGTCGAGGCGGGCCGGCGCGAGGCCGAGGCGGCTTTCGGCAATGGCGAGGTCTATCTGGAAAAACTGGTCGCCCATGCCCGCCATGTCGAGGTCCAGGTGCTTGGCGACGTGCACGGCCGTCTGGTTCATCTCTTCGAGCGCGACTGCACCGTGCAGCGCCGCAACCAAAAAGTCATCGAGCGGGCACCCGCCCCCTATCTGAACGAGGACCGGAGAGATGCCATCTGCCGAGCCGGCCTCCGGATCGCCGACCATGCGGGCTATGTGAATGCGGGCACCGTCGAATTCCTGATGGATCACAACAGTGGCGCGTTCTATTTCATCGAAGTCAATCCTCGCATACAGGTCGAGCATACGGTGACCGAGGCGGTCACCGGGATCGATATCGTAAAGGCGCAGATCCGGATCGCGGAAGGCGCGCACATCGGCGATCCCGAAACCTCGGGCATTCCCGAACAGGCAGATATCCGCCTCCACGGCCACGCCATGCAATGCCGCATCACCACCGAAGATCCCGAAGAGAATTTCCTCCCCGACTATGGCCGCATCAACGCCTATCGGGGGGCAACCGGGTTCGGTATCCGGCTCGATGGCGGGACCGCCTATTCCGGCGCCATCATCACGCGCTATTACGACTCATTGTTGGAAAAGGTGACCGCCTGGGCGCCGTCGCCGGACGCCGTCATTATGCGGATGGACCGCGCACTTCGTGAATTTCGCATTCGCGGGGTCTCTACCAATCTGGTTTTTCTGGAGAAGCTGATCAACCACCCCCGCTTTCTCGCCGGCGACTACACCACCCGGTTCATCGACGAAACGCCCGAGCTCTTCGCCTTCCCTCGCCGCCGTGACCGGGCGACGCGGCTGCTCCGCTTCATTGCCGATGTGATCGTCAACGGCAATCCGGAGGTTGAAGGCCGTCCGCTTCCCGTGCCGGGTCTCCCGCCCGTCGTGCCATCACCTTCGACGGGTAAAATCTCTACTGGTACCAAGGACCTGCTGGACGAGCTGGGTGCCGCGGGCTTCGCGAAATGGATGCTCGACCAGCAGCGCGTTCTGGTGACCGACACGACGATGCGCGACGCCCATCAGTCCCTGCTCGCGACCCGGATACGCTCCTTCGACATGATCTCGGGGGCCGATGCCTATGCGCGCGATCTCTCCGGGCTGTTCTCGCTCGAATGCTGGGGCGGGGCCACCTTCGACGTCGCCATGCGGTTCCTTAAGGAAGATCCGTGGAATCGCCTGGCCGACCTTCGCCGGCGAGTGCCGAACATCCTGCTGCAAATGCTCCTTCGCGCCTCCAACGCGGTCGGCTACACCAACTACCCGGACAATGTGGTCAAATTCTTCGTCGATCGCGCAGCAGAGGGCGGGATCGATTTGTTTCGCGTGTTCGACGCCCTGAATTGGATCGAAAACATGAAAATGTCGATCGAATATGTCCTTGAGACTGGCCGCCTCTGCGAAGCGGCGATCTGCTATACCGGCGACATGCTCGACCCGGCGCGGGCGAAATACGATCTCGACTATTACGTCGGCCTGGCGCAGGAATTGAAGGCGACGGGGGTTCATATCCTGGGGCTCAAGGACATGGCCGGGGTTTGCCGCCCGGAAGCGGCCCGCCTGTTGGTCGAAACCTTGAAGCGGGAGACTGGGTTGCCGGTGCATTTCCATACCCATGATACCAGCGGGACTGCGGCCGCTTCCGTCCTGGCGGCCGCCGAGGCGGGGGTCGATGCGGTCGATGCGGCGATGGACAGTCTTTCTGGCCTCACCTCGCAGCCGAATCTGGGATCGATCGTGATGGCGCTTCGCGACGGGAAGCGTGACACCGGTCTCGATCCCAAGACAATCCGCGCCGTCTCCGATTATTGGGAAGCGGTACGGCGAAACTACGGGGCCTTCGAAAGCGACCTTCGCTGGGGCACCTCCGAGATCTATCTCCACGAGATGCCGGGCGGCCAGTTCACCAATTTGAAGGAGCAGGCACGCGCCATGGGATTGGAAGAGCGCTGGCACGAGGTCGCCCGCGCCTATGCCGAGGTCAATGCCATGTTTGGCGATATCGTCAAGGTTACGCCGACCTCGAAGGTTGTCGGCGATTTGGCGCTCTATATGGTCTCGAGCGGGTTATCGGCCGAGGACGTACTTGATCCCAACTACGAAATCGCCTTTCCGGAATCGGTGATTGCCCTGATGCGGGGCGATTTGGGCCAGCCGCCCGGCGGTTGGCCGGCGGCGTTGCAACAAAAAGTGCTCGCGGGCGAGACACCGATCACGGAGCGCCCGGCCGCGAGCATGCCGGCCGCCAATTTAGCGGCGGAGCGCGCCCAAGCGGAACAATCGGCCGGGCGCAAGATCTCGGATTGGGACCTTGCCTCACATCTGATGTATCCGGCCGTCTTCGCGGAGTTCGCCAAGCACCGGCGCGCTCACGGTCGCGTCGATCGCCTGCCGACGCCTGTGTTCTTCTATGGCATGCAATCGGGCCAGGAGATCATCGTCGATATCGATCGGGGCAAGACCCTGGTGATCCGCTTCCTCACCGTCGGCGAGGCCGGTGAGGACGGCCAGCGCGAGGTCTTCTTCGAACTGAACGGACAACCCCGGCGGATCAAGGTGCCGGACCGCGCCTTGGCCCCGAGCGTTCGCGTGAACGAGAAAGCCGAGAAGGACAATCCCGACCATGTCCCGGCCCCGATGCCGGGTGTTGTGACCACCATCGCTGTCGCCGAGGGAGAGACGGTCAAGTCCGGTGATGTGGTGATGGCCCTGGAAGCGATGAAGATGGAAACCATGGTCCGCGCATCAAAGGACGGTACGGTAGCCCGCCTGGTTGTTGAGCCGGGGCGGCAGGTCGACGCGAAGGATCTGCTGATGGTCGTGAATTAGAGCGGCTCACGTTTTAACGGATTCATGTGGGGTCCGACAAATCTTGCCCGGCCCTAGGTCGCGGACTCATGAGCGCGTATCCAGAGGCGGGTTGACGCGAGCATGATGGCGGCAAGGAAGTTGCGCGCTAGCTTATCGTATCGGGTTGCAACCCGCCTGAAGTGTTTGGGTCTGTTGAAGAAGCGTTCGACAAGATTGTGCTGTCGGTAGAGGGCTGGATCGACCGAGCGGTGGCGTACGCTGTGGTGCGTCTTCCCTCAAGCGGCCCCTGATGGCTAGTTTTCTCGGGTCCGCCGCTGCTTCGTTGATGATTTTGAACAGGCCATATAGATCGTCAAATGCCTTCACTTGGTGATCGAAGTACGTTCCGGCATTAAAGCTGTCGGTAATCAGGCTCCCGTCAGCGGCTTGTCTGTGGGTCTTTGCCGCAAAGTTACCGCCGGTGCAGGTCAAGATCGTAACGGTGTCCTGCTTGCACGAAGGCACTGAATTTGCTATTCTTTCTGGCATCAAACACCCCTTGCCCGCGTTCAACCGTGACGGTCGGCGCGGGCAATTTTTTGCCTGCGCAGCGGGCTGCTAGTTGATTAGCTATGAGAAGCGGACCTCCGCATCGGAGGAGGTGCGTTATCGGTTAGACACTGTCCACGGAAACCATCGGATTTCTGCGGGGAGTAATTTTGTCTAACCTTGTGGCAGGCTATTGAATACCCTAGAAAGGTGCTGCCCGCCCCTGGGCACCATTTTGTTGACGAGGGCGAGGTCTATTCCTTGGATTCTTCCCAAGGTGTGCAAACAATTGGGTGCCGTACCCCCCTATCTTGAGGGATTGTTTGATGACGACGGATAGCCTTCAGCGAAAACTTTTGGTCGAGGACGATACCGAGATCCAAACCATCGCCCGTTTTGCCCTCGAAAAAGTGGGGGGCTTTACGGTCGAGGCCTGTTCCTCGGGAGCCGAGGCCATCGAGCGCGGACCCGGTTTCGCGCCTCAGATCATCTTGCTCGACGTCATGATGCCGGACATGGATGGACCGTCCACCCATGCCGAATTGCGCCGTCTGCCCGCCACCGCTGAGACGCCCGTCGCGTTCATGACCGCCAAGGTACAGCCCCAAGAGCTTGCCCGATACTATAAGCTGGGCGCCATCGATGTCATCTCCAAACCCTTCGATCCCATGGCCCTGGCCGATACCGTGCGCGCTGTTTGGGACAAGGCACACGCCGACAAGGAGTAACATCGAAAATCGGCGCGCATTTGTTCACGCCTTGGGGTCGTCGTCCCCCGGCACCGAAGCCCTGAGCGCGCCCATCAAGGGGCCGAGCACCGCAACATCACTTCCTGATCCTTCCAAGTAGTCTTCCATCTCGCCGGCCACGCGGGAAATCTCGGCATACCTGAACGAGGCTCCCGAGCCGTGCAACTTGTGGGATTCGAACTTCAGAAAATCCAGGCTATCCTCGCTCCCCGGTGCGGGCGACGACAACCGGCCGAGGGCGTCATCCATAGCCTCAAGGCGAGCCGCCACATCGGAGATGAATTTTCGGCGCAAGGTGGCGAGAATATCGTCGTCCAGTCGGGCCATCATGTACTCGCAAGATTTTCGCCCACTGCAGAAGATCATGTATTTGAGATGGAACTGAAGATAAACAGCCCCGCCCTTGTACCCAATGGTCCGATAAGGCATAGAATGGGCGGATAAAGCGGCGTTAAGGACCGATCTATGGGAGGATTGTGTGGCTCTGTTTGAACGTTCGGAATATATGCAGCGGGTCGCCAAAACCAAGGCGCGCATGGAGAAGGCCGGCATCGAGGTCCTTTTGGTGACCAGCCCTGCCAACATGTACTACCTGACCGGTTATGACGGCTGGTCGTTTTATGTCCACCAGATGGTGATCTTGGCGCTAGACGCCGAGGAACCGATTTGGGCCGGACGCGATATGGACGCCATTGGCGCCGACTTCACGGTTTTTCTGAAAAAAGAAAATATCCTGGGCTACACCGACGGCTACGTCGCGTCGGCGACCCAGCATCCGATGCAGTTCATGGCCGATATCTTAAAGGAGAAGGGCTGGGACAAGCGGTCGCTAGGCGTTGAGATGGACGCCTACTATTTCACCGCGCGGTGTTATGAGGAATTGCGCAACCACCTGCCCAACGCTTCATTCAAGGACGCCGATCTCCTGGTTAACTGGGTGCGCATGGTTAAATCGCCCCAGGAACTGACATTCATGGCCGAGGCCGGTAAAATCGCAGAAAAGACCATGCAAGCCACCATCGACGCCATTGAACCCGGGGTGCGCCAGTGCGACCCCATGGCCACCCTCTACGATACCCAGATCCGCGGCACCGATGACTTTCCCGGCGACTACACCTGCAAGCCCCCCAACGCGCCCACCGGCAAATGGGCCAAGGCCCCGCATCTGGCCTGGGCCGACGACGTCCACCGGGTTGGCGAGGTGACCAACCTGGAGCTCGGCGGCTGCCGCTATCGCTATCACGCGCCGTTGTCGCGCACGGTTTACCTGGGCACCCCGCCGGACGAAATGCAAGATACCGCCAAGGTCGTCGTCGAAGGGCTCAACGCCGCCCTCGACGCGGTCAAGCCGGGCGTCGCCTGCGAGGACGTGGAGGCGGCGTGGTCGAAGGTCATTGCCAAGTATGGCATCGTCAAGGATTCGCGCATCGGCTACCCGGTCGGGATCGGATATCCGCCGACCTGGGGCGAGCTCACGGTGAGCCTGCGCCCGGGGGACAAGACGGTGATCGAAGAGAACATGACACTGCACTGCATCCCCGCCATTTGGAAAGATGACTGGTCAATCGTGATCAGTGAGTCGTTCCGCGTTGGAAAGAACGGCGCCGAGACCTTCGCAAATTTCCCGCGTCAACTCTTCCACAAAAGCTAACCTACCAGCGGAGACCCCATGTTGCGAACAATCCTGCCCATCGTTTTTGTCGTGCTCGGGATATCTTTCCCGGTCCTCGCCGATGTTCCCCTCGGCGGCACCGCGCGCCACAAGTTGGCTCAATTCCTCCTCGAACAAGTGACAGCGATCGAAGAGCGGCTACCGGCCTTGAGCGCCGACGACCGAGCACGCATCGGAAAGGAGACGAAGGAGGCGCTGGCGGCCGGCGACATAATGCGCTTTCGCACTCTGATGGAAGGCCCTGATCAAAATCTGTGGTCCGTACGCCAACATCTGGATCCGATGCTGGGCGCAATTTCCAGTCTCGCCAACCGCCAGTACGACAATAAACAGGCCGAGGTGGAGATGTGGTCGTTGGTGGCCAAGAAGCTGTCGGAAGGAGCCTTTTACTTCGGCCTGGAGAAATTGGGTCAGTTGAAGGTCGTCACTCCGCCGATCCTGGTCCAGGGCGCCCAACCCCAAGTAAAATTCCACGAAATTCGCACCAATATCCACAACAACATTTTGCTTCCCTATATCCAGGGCCAGCTACCGGACTGATCGCGCATACGGCGGAGGTCGCAAGACGGGCGGAAAGGACACACCATGTCAGATACCAACCAACCGGCCCCATTGACCCAGGACCTCGCCGAATGTATCGGCACCTTCCAAGCCGATGCGCTGCCCGATGAGGTCTTGGACATGACCTTGCTTTCGGTTCGCGATGGGGCGGGGGCGTTGCTGGCAGCGGCCAACCCCGATTACTCCACCGGCCGTCTAATCGCCGACTTCGCCAGAGAACACGGCGGCAAGGCGGAAGCGACCTTGATCGGACAGGGCAACAAGACCGATTGCGTCAATGCGGCGCTGGCCAACGGCACCATGGGTTACGCCTGCGATATGGAACCCCACCACCCGGAAGGAATTCTTCATCCCATCGCCATCATGGGACCGACGGCCCTTGCCGTCGGCGAAAGGGTCGGGGCCTCGGGCAGATCGTTTCTCGCCGCCGTGGCACTGGGCTGCGAGGTCGAATACCGGACCTCCATGGCCCTTGGCCCGGCCGAACAATACGCGCTGGGATTCCATCCCTCAGCCGTCTGCGGCGCCTTTGGCGCCACCGCCGCAGCCGGTTTCCTGCTCGGCCTCGATGCCGAGGCCATGGTCCGCGCTTTCGGCCTGGCCGGCTGTCAGGCCTCAGGCATGATGGCCTGGGAGAGCGACCCGACGGAAAACGCTCGGCCCTTCCAGATGGGCATGGCGGCGCGAAATGGCGTAACTTCGGCCCTACTCGCCGGGTCCGGTTTTGGCGGGCCGACAGCTATCTTCGACCATGGTCATACGATATTCCACGCCTTCAGTCGCGCCCCCAACCCTGACTTGCTGACAGCGGACTTGGGAGAGAAATGGGACGGTATTATGGAACTGGCCATCAAGCCCTATTCATGCGTCTCCTTCCTCCATCCGGGCCTCGACGCCCTTATCGGGCTGGTAGGTGAAGAAGACCTAGCACCCGGCGACATCGAAAGCCTGGCCATGCGCTTCCCGCGCTCGGGCGTCCACTGCATCGACGGCAATCCGCTAAGGAGCCATTGTGCCCAATACATCCTGCCCGTCGCCGTGGCCGACCGCGAGGTTAAGGTCGGTGTTTTCTTCAATGACCGGCGGCTGACGGACCCCGCCGTCGCCGAACTCAGCAGACACGTCACGGTGATCCCCGACGACGGCGAATTGGAAAGTCTGTTTCCCGATTTCTACGCCACCATTGTCGAAGTCACCACCCGCGACGGGCGCAGGTTCACCCGGCGTAACGACATCGCCCGTGGCTATCCAGAATCACCCTTGAGCGAGGAAGACCTGGTAGCCAAATTCACCACCCTGGTGTCAACCGTCGCGCCGCCGGATCGGGTCAAGGCCCTCCTCGCTTGCATCGCCGGATTGCCCGAGGCGCCCTCCCTATCGGCCTATGCCGAGTTGCTCGGTCAGCCAGCTGGAACGTAAACGGGTAAGAACACCATGCCCGCCATGATCTACTCTTTGGACAACCCGATGCGGGTTGCCCTGGCTGGTTTCGGCACCGTCGGGAAAAGCCTCGCCCAGAGCCTGACGGGAGACGGGTTCCCGGCCATCCGTTTGACCGCGATCTCTGCCCGCGACCTGGATAAAGCGCGCCGGGCGAGCGCCGGCCTGGAGCCGACGCCCCAGGTCGTGACAGTCGCCGAGCTGCCGGACCACGCCGACGTGGTTGTCGAATGCGCGCCTGCCACCGCTTTTCGGGAAATCGCCGAACCCGCCCTCATGGCCGGCAAGACCCTGGTGTCAGTCAGCCCCAGCGCCCTTGCCACCCATTCCGATCTTATCGACCTGGCACAGGCTCACGGAGGCCGCATTCAGGTCGCCACCGGCGCCCTGCCCGGTCTCGACACCGTTCGTAGCGCCCTTGAAGGCGGTATTAGTTCAGTTAAGCTGGTGGCGCGCTTCCGGCCCGACCGGCTGGTGCGCTCGGACTACGTTCTCGCCCACGGTTTCGACTTCTCGACGCCGCCCGAAGAACCCGTGTTGATCTTCTCCGGCACGGCGCGCGAAGCCACCACCACTTTTACCCGCCACCTGAACGTGGCAGCGGCGCTTGCCCTTGCCGGCCTCGGCCTCGACGAAACGCTGGTCGAACTGTGGGTCGATCCGGATGTGATCGGATCGGCGATGCGCATCGAACTCGACTCCGATGTCATCAAGTTGGATTTGGTGGCGTGGAACAGGCCCAGTGGAGGCCCTAAAGGAGGCACGAGCCGGATCGTCGCACCCAGCGTTCTGGCGGCCCTGCGCGCCATGGTCTCGCCGATTAAGGTAGGTAGCTGAACCGGTCTTAGCCAAGGAGGTCGGTGCGTTCACGAATGTCGGATGTGTCGGGCATCGGTGTTCATTCCCTTCGCGTATCTTTAGTAAACCTCCATGAGCGCCATGGCCAGAAGTCCGGTCAGAGGCGGCACGAGGCCCGAAGCGGCGAACCTCAACGCCGTAAAGCGTAGCCCCATCAGCGGCCATTCGTAAATCAGGATTCGGTGGAGGGCGAAGATTCCCCAACCACTGATGAAAGCGATCAATTGCGGCATACCGGCGCCCGACTTGAACAGCGTAAGGGCGATGGGAAATGAAACAAAGGGGCCGCTCGGCACCAAGCCGCCAACCACTGATGCGATAACAACGCCTGACAATCCCGTCTCGGCGCCGATGGAGCTTCCCACCAAATCGCTGGGCATGACCTGACTGAGGAAACCGGCTAGCATAAGGGCCAGAGGCAAGCGAAAGACGACCATACCAAGCAACTTCGAGGTCGCCTTAAAGGCCTCGCCAAGCCGCCCTTCCCCTTTGACGACGGCAACACCGAAAAGGACGGCAGCCAACACCCATAGAAAAACCGTCGGCAGGTCGGGCGCAATCGACATCTCGTTTCCTATGTCACGGGCTTCATTCTGGCGATTAGGGCAGTCGTGATCAGCCCGGCCAGGATTGGCATGGGGAGGGAGACAAGGTATCGCACCACGGCGAATTCCGTGCCGAACAAGGGAATTTCCCACATCACGACGCGATGCACACCGAGCAGCGCCCACGAGGTCAGATAGGTGATCAAGGCCGGTGTGTTGGCGCCCGCCGCCTTGAGGGCAAGGACCAAGGGAAAGGACAGCATTGGACCGCCCGGCGTCAACATGCCCGCCGCCGTTGCTAGGATATACCCCCGATAACCGCTGGCGTCGCCCAACCACCGGGCAACCAGATCCTTCGGCACCAGGACCTGGACCAGCCCGGCGATGGCAAGCGCCGCGATCATCCTAGGCACCATGATGGCAAGAAGCGCCAGGTCGCCCTCAAGCGACGCGACGACGCCGTCCGTTCCTTTGATGAAGTAGCACAGCACGCCACTGGCACCGACCAGCCCCGCCAGAATTAAGGGAGACCGGCTCTCGCTCGAACGTTTGCGGGCCGGTTTTTCGCCATCTGGCATCAGGCGGATTTCCTTTTCCCTATATTCGGGTGTCGTATGGTTTCGCCGTTTGGGACACCGACGCGAAGTCATACGCCGTTTGCGGGGTGCATTCAAATTATGTCCGGCGACGATTAACGCACGTGAGACGAACTGCGCCCAACCTGTCACAATGTGATGAAATGAATTTTGGCCGTTCCCGTCATGAACCCGCCCACCGCGACCAACAGGAAATTTGCCCGCGGCCCGAGCCCCTTCCGGGGTATGGCGTACATGCTTGCCTGCGGCTTCGCCTTCGCCGCCATGAACGCGATCATCCGCCACATGTCTGCCGACCTGCATCCCTTGGAGATCGCCTTCTTCCGCAGCCTCTTCGGCTTGCTGGCCTTTGCCCCGGCCTTCATCCGCCATGGTATCGAGCCGTTGAGGACAAACCGCCCCGCCATGCACCTCCTTCGCGGCAGCCTCAACGTGGTGTCCATGACACTGTTTTTCACGGCCATTAGCTTGGTTCCCCTGGCCAAAGTGGCGGCGCTAGGCTTCTCGGCACCACTCTTCGCCACTGTCCTGGCGGTGGTCCTGCTGGGCGAGGCTATCCGCGCGCGGCGCATAACGGCCCTGATCGTCGGTTTTACCGGGACCATGATCATTTTGCGTCCCGGATATGGCGGTATGGACCTCGGCGCCGTTCTCATCTTGATTTCTTCGCTGGGCTACGCGACAGGGCTGATCGTTATCAAGTCCCTGACACGCACCGAATCGAGCACGACGATCTCCATCTACGCCATGTTGGTTACCACGCCGGCAACGTTTCTGTTGGCGCTTTCGGTGTGGCAGGCCCCGACCTGGTCTCAACTGGCGTGGATGGCGGCAATTGGTGGAATAGGAAGCCTGGCTCATCTGGCCTTTGCCGAGGCCGTCAAGGCGGTCGATATCACGGTGGTCATGCCGCTTGATTTCACCAAACTGATCTGGTCTGCGATCATCGGCTATCTGGTCTTTGCCGAGATCCCGGACGTCTGGACATGGGTTGGTGGAACCGTAATCTTCTCCGCCGTCATCTATATCGCCTATCGTGAAAAGCATGTCAGGGCGGGAGGAGATGCCTACGAACCTTAGGCTAGGACGGTTTGGGCGACGCGGCGTTGGGCGTCGACCACCGCGAAGGCGCTCATGTTGATGATACCGCGCGCCGTCACCGAGGGAGTCAGAATATGGGCCGAGGCCTGGGCGCCGATCAGTATGGGCCCAACGTGCAGGCCCTCGCCCAGCATCATGACCAAATTAAAGGCGATGTTGGCGGCGTCCAGCGACGGCATGACCAAAAGGTTGGCCTGGCCGGCAAGCTTTGAGTTGGGAAAGAGCCGCGAGCGCAAGGCCTCATTCAACGCCGAACGGCTTGCATTTCCCCATCCACTTCCAAGTCTGGGGCGCGCTCGCGCAAAAGGCGCACCGCGTCGCGCACCTTATGCGCCGAGGCCGTGTCGCCTGTACCGAAATTCGAATGGGACAAAAGCGCCACCTTGGGCGTGATGCCAAAGCGGCTGACCTGCTCGGCCGCCATGATCGCCATTTCGACCAGCTCCTCGGCGGTCGGATCGGGCGTGATAAAGGTATCGCAGAGGAAGAAGGCGCCCTTGGGCAACTGAAGGACGCTGATCGCCGATACGTCCCGAACGCCGTCTGCCAGACCGATGACGTCGAGCACGTGCCTCAAGTGCCAGTCGTATTGGCGAAAGGTCCCGCAGAGCATGGCGTCGGCCTCGCCGCGCCTGACCATGATGGCAGCGATTACCGTCGAATTGGTACGTAAAATTGTGCGCGCCGCGTCCGGCGAGACACCGTTGCGTTCCATCAGCCCGTGGTAGCACCGCCAATAGGCATCGTAGCGGGGATCGTCGTCCGGGTTGACCAACTCAAAATCCTTGCCGGACGCGATACGCAGTCCGAGATCATCGATGCGGGTGTTCACGACATCGGGCCGCCCGATCAGGATGGGCCGCGCCAAGCCTTCATCGACGATGGCCTGAACGGCACGGAGCACCCGCCGGTCCTCGCCCTCGGCAAAAACCAGACGCTTCGGTTCCAGACGGGCACGCTCGAACACCGGACGCATAAGGAGGCCCGTGCGAAAGACGAACTCTCCCAAGCGCTCGCGATAGGCAACAAAGTCCTCGATCGGGCGCGTGGCCACCCCGCTCTCCATGGCCGCCTTGGCGACCGCCGATGCCACTTCGACGATGAGGCGCGGATCGAAGGGTTTGGGGATCAGATACTCGGGCCCGAAACTTAGATTCTCACCACCATAGGCCTTAGCCACAACTTCGGAGGACTCGGCCATGGTCAGGCCGGCGATGGCATCGACACAAGCCAGTTTCATCGCGTCGTTGATGGTGGTAGCGCCGACGTCCAGGGCACCGCGGAAAATAAAGGGAAAGCAGAGTACATTGTTGACTTGGTTCGGATAATCGGACCGCCCCGTGGCAATGATCGCGTCCGGCCGTATTTCCTTGGCCTGCACGGGGTCGATCTCGGGGTGCGGATTGGCGAGCGCCAGGATCAGCGGCATATTTGCCATACGCTCAACCATTTCGGGCCGAAGAATATCCGCCGCAGACAACCCTAAAAAGACGTCGGCGCCGTTGATCGCCTGAGCCAACGTGCGCGCTTCGGTGTCGGCGCCATAGCGCTCTTTCTGCGCCGTCATCTCTTCCCGCCGCCCCTTGTGGACTACGCCCAAGTGGTCGACGAGGATTATGTTTTCTTTCTTCAGTCCCATTTCGACAAGCAAGTCGAGACACGCGATTCCCGCCGCGCCGCCGCCGGTGGAGACCAGCTTGACCTCGGCGATCGACTTGCCGGCCAGGCGCAGGCCGTTGACAACCGCGGCACCCGCAACGATGGCCGTGCCGTGTTGGTCGTCGTGGAAGACGGGTATGTTCATGCGCTGGCGCAGGCGCTGTTCGACCTCGAAGCATTCGGGGGACTTGATGTCTTCCAAGTTGATAGCGCCAAAGGTGGGCTCCAGGCTGGCAATGATATCGACCAGTTTATCGGGGTCCGTCTCATCCAACTCGATATCGAACACGTCGATGCCGGCAAACTTCTTGAACAGCACCGCCTTGCCTTCCATGACCGGCTTGGCGGCCAGGGGGCGGATGGCGCCGAGGCCCAGTACGGCGGTTCCATTGGTCACCACCGCGACCAGGTTGGCGCGCGCGGTGAGTTTAGAAACCTTGGCCGGCTCGTCGACAATGGCCAGGCAGGCCGCGGCCACGCCAGGCGAATAGGCGAGAGCCAGATCGCGCTGATTTCCGAGTGGCTTGGTTGGAACAACCGACAATTTGCCGGGCGGCCAAGTGCGGTGGTAATCAAGCGCCGCCTTATCTAACGCGGCAGACCGATCAGGGGACGAGCGGTCTTCATCCTTTGGTGTACTCATCGGGCCTCTCCAGGAAAAGGGCTGCGAGGGTATGTCGTCGGCGCGCTACACGGCAAGGGCTTTCCGTTTTGTCCCGGCTGGCACCGTTTTACATAGACCTCGCCGGGCGATACCATTCCCCCGTCACGGATGCCACCCCCCGGAGGTATGTTTACCATGGGCGATCGTACGATCTCGGACGCCTACGCGGAGTGGATAGCCAGCCTGGAGTTTGAATCAATTCCCCAAAGCGTGGTTATCGACGTGCGCCACCGAGTGCTCGATAACCTGGGAATCCAAATCGCCGCCCTTTCCTTGCCATCAACCCAGGCCGTCATTGAGGCAATCGGCGCCTGGGGGGGAACGCCCGAGTCCTCCGTGCCGGGCCTCGACGTTATGGTGCCCGCCCCATCAGCGGCCCTGGCGGCGGGCCTCATGGGGCACAGTTTCGATTATGATGACACCCACTTTCCTACCATGATGCATACACATGCCGTCATTATTTCGGCGGCGTTGGCGGCGGGGCAGGCCGAGAGCCGGCCAGGCCGCGACCTGGTGGTTGCCATCGTCGCCGGGATCGAAACGGCGCTTCGCGTCGCCTTGGCGGACCCCGTTGGTTTCCAGGTATCGGGCCTGCAACCATCGTCATTCGTTGGTATCTTCGGCGCCGCCGCCGCCGCCAGCCGGGCCAAGGGCCTCAATGCCCAGCGCACCCGCAACGCGCTGGGGATCGCCGGCAACCAGGCCAGCGGCCTGCTCCAGTCGGTGGTCGACGGCAGCGACGGCAAACTGTTCAACTGCGGTTGGGCGGCGCACGGGGGCGTGGTGGCGGCAGACCTGGCGGCGCGAGGCCTGACCGCACCGGCTGAAATTTTCGAAGGTCAGTTCGGGGTCTATCCAGTCCACCTCAATCCCGGGCAATGGGAAACACAGGACGCCATCCATGACCTAGGCCAAGTGTGGCACACGCCTGATGTCGCCTTCAAACTCCATTCCGGATGCCAGCACACCCACAGCTTCATAGACGCCATTTTTGAGTTGAAGCAAACCAACGCCCTGGAAGCGGACATTATCCACGCCATAGACTGCCAAGTGATCAACGAACAGGTGCCCGTCATTTGTGAGCCCATGGCCACGAAGCTTGAGCCCGAAACGCCTTACGCGGCCCGCTTCAGCCTTCCATACATCGTCGCCGCAGCCTTGGTGCTGGACGACATGGGACCCCACGCCTATTCCGAGGAGCGATTGTCGGACGCGCGAATTCGTGGATTGGCGCGGCGCGTCCGATACACATCGCACGCTGATCCCGGCTTCCCCGGTCGGTTGCCCGCCTATCTCACCATCACCCTGAATGACGGGCGAAAGCTGACGGCTTCGCGTGAAAATTGCCGCGGCGCGGCCGATGATCCAATTCAAGATAAGGATATCGAGGCCAAGTTCCGTGGCAATTGCAAAGGCATCCTGGAGGACAAGCAGATAAGCGCCCTTATCGAGACTTGTTCGCGCCTGGAGGACCTGTCCAAAGCGGAAGTGCTGCTTTCCCTTGCCGACTTGAACACTCACACAGGCTCCTAAGGCCCCTTCTTCGATGACACAGACTTCACGGAATCTCCATCTCCGCGGCCTGATGTTATCGGCTGCCGGTATCGTCATCCTCAGCCCCGATGCCCTGTTGCTGCGCCTGGTCGGCAACACCGACATATGGACGGTAATTTTCTACCGGACTCTTTTCATGGGGGGCGCCCTCGCCCTGGGACTGCTTGTGCACTACCGGCGGCGCTTCATACCCGCATTTCGTCAGATCGGCTGGCTGGGTCTGGTCAGCGCCGCGCTGCTGGCGGCGAGCAACTTTGGGTTCGTCGGCGCGATCACCCACACTACGGTCACCAACACATTGGTAATCCTGGCGACCACACCCTTGTTCAGCGCCGTCTTTGGCTGGCTCATGATGGGGGAAAAAGTACGCCTTCGCACGTGGCTTTCCATCCTTGCCGCCATCGCCGGCATCGTCGTCATTTTTCACGACTCGCTGGGGATGGGCAGTTGGCTGGGCGACCTGATGGCGCTCGGCGTCGCCTTCGTCTGGGGACTTAATCTGGTCGTCGTCCGCATGGCGGGGCGGCGCGACATGACGCCGTCTTTGTGTGTTTCCGGTTTTCTGTCCGCCGCCGTTTCCTTTCCCTTATCGTCGGCCCCAGGGGCGATTAATGCCCACGATCTGATCGTCCTCGCCATCCTCGGCTGCCTGGTCCTGCCGCTGGCATTCGGACTGTTCATCCGGGGCGCCCACTACGTTCCTGCCGCCGAGGTGGCGCTACTGGCTCCGATCGAAACCGTTCTGGGGCCGATTTGGGTATGGATCGGGGTTGGCGAGGTGCCGTCCATTGCCTCGCTGGTGGGCGGGGCCATCGTTCTCGCCGCCATCTTCGTCAATTCGATCTTGGCGCTAAGAGAGCCATCACGTCGAAATCACTTCACATCGTCGTAGTACGCCCGCAGCACATCAAGCACCTCGGGACGGCTGAACTCATTGGGTATCGGCTTTCCCTTGGCAAACATCTCGCGCAACCCGGTGCCCGAGATACCGAGGCGGTTCTCTTCACCGTGCGGACAAGTCCGGCCCGTCGCCATGCCACCGCATTTGTAGCAATGAAAGGTGATATCAATCTTCAGCGGCTGGATTTCCATGCTGCCCTTGTCAATTTGATCGAAGATGTGATGGGCGTCGAGCGGTCCGTAGTAGTCGCCAAGCCCGGCGTGGTCGCGCCCGACTACCAGATGCGAGCAGCCGAAATTTTGCCGGAATACCGCATGCAGCAAGGCCTCTCGCGGGCCGGCATAGCGCATTTCGATTGGGTATCCGGCCTGAATAACAGTGCCGGGTACGAAATAGTTCGCGACCAGGGCGTCGATCGACGCAACCCGTACCTCGGCCGGGATATCGCCCGGTTTGAGCGCACCGAGGACCTGATGGATCAGCAGCCCGTCGCAGATCTCGACTGCAATTTTGGCCAGGTATTCGTGGCTGCGGTGCATGGGATTGCGAGTCTGGAAGGCGGCAACGGTGGTCCAGCCCAGGTCCTGAAACAGTGCTCGGGTATTGGCCGGACGGTGATAGAGTCCAGGGTAGGTTTCCGGGTAGTGGCCCTCATTCAGCGCGCTAACCGGCCCGGCCAGGTTGACCGCGCCTTGGCGCATCACCTTCTCGACCCCGGGGTGAGCCGTATCAGTAGTGCGGAAAACGTTGGAGCATTCGAGCGCCCGATCTATTGCGTATTTTTCCGTGACCGTGAGGATTCCGAATATTTCGCCGGCCCCATCGACCAGCGCCACTTCCTCGCCGATACCGATGCCGTCGGCAAGGTCGTTCTCACATGAAAGCGTGATCGGGATCGGCCAGAACAGGCCGTCCGCGGTCTTCATGTCGAGACAACAGCCGCGCCAGTCCGCCTCGCCCATGAATCCGGTGAGCGGCGTATACGCTCCCATCGCCAGCATCAACAGGTCTGAGACCTCGCGGCTCGACATCGGCACCTTGGGCAATCGCTCGGCGTGCTTCAACGCGCCCGCGCGCTCGCTCTCGGGTGCGAGCAGCGGATTAAGCCGGTCGTTTCCGTGTGGTGCTACGAGCTTCGACATGTCGCCTCCCTCCCAATGCCAATTTTACAAGTCGGGTGCACGGCTCGCCACTAAGATCCGGCCAAACGGGTCTCGCTAGCGAAGCCCAAATCGCCCTCGAACCGGTGCACCTGGTAGACCGGTCGCCCAGCCATTGTTGGTGCATACCGACCCTTGCGCAGGTCGACGGCGATGCTGGGAACGGTGCTGGCGGCAACGCCCCCCACCGTCGCCAACCATGGGCGATGCATGTGGCCAGCGAAAATGCGGATCACCTGGGGGTGTCGCGAAACCACGGCCGCCAGATCAGCCGCCGCCCCGCGGCGCTGATAGGCAAACGGGTCGGGCGCCGTCGTCACGTCGAAAGGCGGGTGATGCATGAACAATGCCGTCGGCTGCGCCGGTGCTTCGGCCAGGGTGGCGTCGAGCGCTGCTAGGCGGTCGTGGCACAAATCCCCCTTGGTGCTGCCGTCGGCGGCGAGGGAGTCCACGGCGACCAGCCTTACCGGATGTTTCTCGACCGCATAGTGGACGAAAGCGCAATCGGGCTTTATGTACCCGTCGCCGGCAAAGGCCCGCGCCATTTCCTGACGGCCGTCGCGGTTGCCGGGGGTGACGTAGAGGGGCACCCCCAGCGCCGCAAGGAGCGATCGGGCGTGGACGTATTCCGCCGCTTGGCCGTGCTGAGTCATATCGCCCGTGTGGATGACGGCGTCGGGCATGGGGTCGAGGCCGTTGATGTCGGCGACGCACTCGCGAAGATTCTCCGCCCGCGCGCCGAACATCGGGTCCGCCGCGTTGGCGGCACCAAGGTGGGTGTCGGTGATCTGAGCGATGATCATGGTCCCGGATTTCGCCTTCATGTTCCCTCGGCGCGTCCAGGATCGTGCGCCATTAGGGGCGTCTCACTACATCAAAGAGCTCTTCGATAAATTCCGATTAGTCGATGATGTGATGAACGGGGGCCTTTTCCAATTCCCACTTGCCGGATTCCTGGTCGTACTGGGACAAGGTGAAGCAATGCCAATCGTCATCATCGAGCTTCATATGATCACCCCGATAGTAATACCCCGGCCACCGCGTTTCTTTGCGGAACATCGTGTGATGGGCTACCGACTCAGAGGCCAAAACCCGGTGCTGGAGCTCCCACGTCCGCTGAAGCTGATGGAGGTCTTCAGCCCCGATGTGAGCCATATCTTCCTTCAGCATGCCCAGCAGTTCGAGCCCGCGGGTAAGCAACGGTTCGTTGGTTGTGTAGTGGGAGCTGATACCGCCGACGTATTCGTCCATGATCTTCTCAAGACGCTGAAGGCCTTGAATAGGTAAGAGATAGCTTGGCGAAACGGTCCCAGCGACGATCTCGTTGCGGCCGACCCTGTAGTTTTCCATGGGCTGGAAGACGACCTTTTCAAGATCTTGGTACTCCTGTTCGCTGACCCGGGGCTGATCGCTGCCCAGATCGTTCACGTAATTGACCGCCGCTTTTGCCGCGATTCGGCCTTCGGCGAAGGATCCCGACGAGAACTTATGGGCTGTGCCGCCGATGGTGTCGCCGGCGCCGAAAAGTCCATCGACGGTCATCATCCGGTTGTATCCCCACTGGTAGTCCGCCGGCGCGCAGTCCTCGGGTCCGCTCGCCCAGGCGCCCGAGCACGTGGCGTGGGAGCCCATGACGTAAGGCTCGGACGTGGTCAGTTCGGGATTGGTATGTTTAGGATCGATATTCTGCGACGCCCAGACGACGGCTTGCCCGATCGTCATGCCCAGGAAATTCTCCCACCCAACGGTCTCAAGATGCGGATCCTTGAAGGCCTCCTTCGTCACCATGCGGATGGGGCCCCGGCCAGCCTTGATTTCCTCCAGAATGGCGTGGTTCCTGAGACAGGTCGGCACCGGGTGGCGGTCAATATAGTCACCGACCAATTCCTTGGTATTTTCGTACCACTTAGACTCGTACTCATCGCCATAGGCATTTTCAGTGTATGTCTTGAGGTGCAGGAAGTAGGCGCCGACGGGACCATAGCCGTCCTTGAACCGGGTCAGGACGATCCGGTTTTCCATCTGCATCATCTTGGCGCCGACTTGAATCGGCAGCGCATAAGCGGACGCGCTGCTCCATGGGGCATACCACGTCCGTCCCATGCCCTCGCCCGCCGACCGGGGCTTGAAGATATGCGACGCGCCACCGGCGCCGACGATGACGGCCTTTGCGCGGAAGACGTAAAAATCCCCGGTCCGAACGTTGAAACCGACGGCGCCGGCACCCCGGTTCGGCTTCGTCTTGTCCATCAAAAGGTGGGTCACCATAATCCGGTTGTACACTTTGGTGGCGGCCTTGCGGGCGGCCTCGGCAACGATCGGCTTATAGCTTTCGCCGTGGATCATGATCTGCCATTTGCCTTCGCGTAAATACTGCCCGGTCTCTGGGTCCTTCATGATGGGAAGGCCCCATTCCTCGAACTTATGCACTGTCGAGTCGACATGCCGGGCGATATCGTAGCCCAGGTCTTCGCGCACCAGACCCATCAGGTCGTTGCGGGCGTAGCGGACATGGTCCTCGGGCTGGTTCTCGTCCCACTGCATGCCCATGTAGCAGTTGATTGCATACAGGCCCTGCGCGACGGCGCCGCTGCGCTCGATGTTCGCCTTCTCGACGCAAACAATCTTTAGATCGCGCCCCCAGTACCTGGATTCATATGTTGCCCCGCAGCCGGCCATGCCGCCGCCGATGACCAAGATGTCCGAGTCAACGTGAACTGTTTTCCTTCCTGAAAAGAGACCCATTACTTCAATCTTTCCTAATTTTTCTGCACAGGCAGCGTGGGGAGGGCATCGATGTGGAGTGACTCGGGTTCGTGCGCCAGTTCCTGGGCCTTCAAGGCATCCGGACTGGGCGCCTCATAATCGGACGGTGACTTTATCGATCCCCATTCCGTGGTCCGGATCGGGGAAACGAAGTTCTTCTCTTGACCGTTGCGGAACTTGATCTTCCACGAGATGGTGTGTTTTTCTTCCTCCCTGAGCACCCGGACACTGTGGCCCATTGGAGCGAATTCGGCGTAGCCGCGCACGTCGATCGCATGCTGCGGACACGCCTTTACACACGAGTAGCACTCCCAGCAAAAATTGGGCTCGATGTTGTAGGCACGGCGGTAAGTTTTATCAATGTGCATGATATCGGACGGACAGATATCCACGCACTCTCCGCAGCCGTCGCAACGAGTCATATAAACGAATGTCGGCATGATTGTGCATTATCTCCTGTATCGCAGGCCGTTGACGGGCCAATCAGTAGTGTCGGGGCAGTTCGCGAGTGCTGCCGTATAGTTTTGGCTTGTCGGCGGGCTCGGGCAGGTTGCTCCGGGAGCCGTTGGCATCGGAAACCCTCTTTTCGAAGGCGGCCGCGGGCTTGAAAAACATGTGAGAAAACTTGGACCACGGTACCGAACCGAAAAGTACCGTCGTAGCGATGAGGTACAAGCCCAAGAACACATCGGTCATGGAACTACCCCTCGCCTGTAGGTAGGCCCAGATCAGGCCCGCCGTGACGCTGGCCAGAAGCGACAGAATAAACAAATCAGCTCGCACAATGCGAAACGGCGAGTTCCCCTCGGCGGAGACGTCGACCCGGATGAAGAACCAGAACCAGTATCCACCGATGCAAACCAGCAAACCGCCGAGCCACCAAAGTTGCGGCAGGAAGGCGGGCGTCGGGGAATCGGGCGTCGGGTAGCCGAACACCATGATGGCGGTAGTGGCGACGTAGACGACGAAACCGTACATGGTCATCAAATGGGCGATCCGTCGCCGCGCAGTACAGAATTCCGCCGAAGTCAGAACGTCCGCAAGGCCCGTCTGGATGGCGAGCGACACCAACTTGCCGGCTCCGACTTGCTGCGACCCCTTGCTTTTCGATTTCCGCCAATTATCGAAGAAGTACTTCGCGCTTCCCTTGTGAAGTGTCTCGAACAGCGTGCCACCTACGACCATGAGTATCATGACGACGATGTACGTCTGCATGACGGTGGGTGGTATGGACGCCGAAAGTTCGGCGAATGGATTATTGGTGAACACTAAATTACCCCAATGTTAGCCAGTTATTGTCAACGCAAAGGCCGATGGCATGACTGCCCCAAAAATCCCGACCTACCCCCGCCATGTACGGCATGGTCGGACGTGCCAAACTGTTGCGCCCGCTACGAAGTCAGGTACAGGCTTCGATCCCGTACCGACACGCACAAATGTAGATGGATGTGGACAGTGACTACCCTCCCCGTCTTTGACGCGCGCCGCCACCGATATCCCGGTTGGCCCAGTTTTGGGCAAGGCCCCCATTACATACATGATTTTGCCGAAAGCGTTAACCAAATTTTTCAGGCAGTATCGAAGTTATGGGGTGCTTTCACGCCGTTCCGGCCGCCCGGTTAGGAGTGCCGCCGTCGTCCGGCGACCTTGGTCGTGGACCGGTGACGAGTATACTGGTTTCGGGGCAACGAGACCCTAAGGTGCCGGCGGCGCTCCGTTCTTTGATCGCCCAGTCACCCCGAAACATGGAACCCAGCAAAGTTGCACCATGAAATACTGGCTATTCATCATCGACAACTGGCGCTTCCTTGCCTTCGGTTTCTTGATGTCGTTCTTCGCCAGTTTCGGCACCACTCCTTTGATATCACTGTTCGGCGGTGAAATTCGTGCCGAATTCGGTCTTTCCCACGGGGATTTCGGCAATATTTATTCCATCGCCAACCTGGTCGGTGCGGCGGGAATCGTCTGGTTGGGCCGCAAGATTGATCAGATGGATCTTCGTCTTTACAGCTCGTTGGTCTGTGCGCTGCTGGTCGTCGGCTGCCTTCTAATATCGTGGGCGCCAAACGTGGTCTTTCTGTTTGCCGCTATCTTGTTGCTGCGTCTTGCTGGGCCGGGGCTCATGAACCACACGGTGGGGACCTCGATGGTGCGCTATTTCGACACGGGCCGAGGCCGGGCACTGGCCGTCACGGCGGTTGGTCAACCCCTGAGCGAAGCCGTCTTCCCGACGTTGGTCGTCATCTTGATCGCCGTTCTGGGATGGCGTGGAACATGGATGTCCATGGGCATCGTATTCGCAATCGTCCTGATTCCGCTCACCTTGTGGTTGCTCAAGGACCAAACAGCGCGCCACCAAAGGCTGTTAGACCGCCTGTCCACCGACCATACGCAAACAGCCCATCAAATCCGCCAATGGTCGAGGCGCGATGTCGTGCGCGATCCACGCTTTTACCTAATTCTTCCTTCCGTCCTGTTTCCACCTATCATCATGGCGGGCCTTTTCTTCCATCAAGTCCACCTTGTGGAATCCAAGGGCTGGACTCTGTCCTTGTGGGCAACGGGCTTCATCGGCTTTGCCGTCGCGCGCGTTTTTATATCCCTGTTGTCAGGACCGCTGATCGATAAATTCGGCGCGACGCGGCTCCTGCCCTATTACATCGCGCCCCTTGTGTTCGCGCTTTTGGCGCTCGCCTTTTTTGACCATTCCTCCGTGGCCTTCGTTTACATGATTTTGGGAGGCATGAGCACGGGTGCCCGGACCGTCACCATCAACGCGGTCTGGGCGGAGATCTACGGCGTCACCCACTTGGGAGCGATCCGTTCGTTGGTTCAGGCCCTCGTCATGCTTGCGGTGGCGGTGTCGCCGGCGACATTCGGGTGGCTGATCGACTGGGGTGTCACCATCGAGGCGATCGCCTTGATGGGCGTCGGGCTTTTGTTGTCGGCGATCGTGCTCTTCGCCGTTTATCAGTTCCGCATGGGGTTTAAACAGCCTCTTCAATGATTGGCACCGCCATCTCTGCGCAGCGTCCACAGAAGTACCATTAGGGCAACGGAAATACCGGTCAGCAGATAGAGTCCGGCCACAAATCCCCCCGTCAGATCGGACAAGGAGCCGATGGTCAGCGGCCCCAGTACGCCGCCGATTTCGGCGGCCGAGAAAAACAATCCCCCCGCCGCGCCCATGTTGCGTGAATCCACGTCACGCATCTCCATAAGAACAAGCAGCGAAACGGTCATCATGGAGCTGCGCGCCAAGCCCTGCATGACAAGGCCCATGGCGAGCGGAAACCCGGCGCCGCTTTGCAACAACAGCGACGCCGACGCGGCGCCAACGAAGAGCAGGAACAAGATGGTAAGGCGCCTACTTGGTATCGCCAGGCGCGGAATGAGAAGGGCTCCGATGATCCCGACGGCCGTCGGGACCGACGACCAATAGCCAGCGCTCTTCGCATCCATTCCGCCACTGCGCAGGATCTCGGGGAGCCAACTGCTGAGGGCATGGTTGAAGAAGAATATCCCAATGCTCATGACGAGCATGATGCGCACGGGTCGCAGGCGGACGAGATCAGTGAAAATCTGTAATTGATTCTGTTTGGGCCGGTCGGCCACCGTGGTTTCCATCGTCCGGCTGGCTTCGTGAGAGCTGATGGCCAGCCATACGATTCCCGCGCCGAGGGCAAAGGCGGCATAGGTGGCCAGGACGAAACGCCAATTGCCGTCGGCAAGGGGCATCAAAACGCTGTTGGTCAGGGCCAGCGCCGTGATGTTACCAAGCGACGGCCCCGTGATGTAAAGGCCCATGGCAAGTCCACGCTCGTCGCCCACGAACCATTGGCTGATGAGCTTGGGCGCACCGATGGATATCAGCGGCCCGCCGAAACCAAACAACGCCACCGCCAAGAACAAGGTCAAGTGATCCACGGCCAGGGCGCGCAGCGCCCCCGAAGCGGCCATGATGAGGGCCGACATGAAGAGGGCGCGCCTGAGCCCGACCCGATCAAGAAAGGCGCCACAGGGAAGCGCCGTGGCGATATAGACCAGCTGCCAAGCACCGAGTACGGCACCCATGGCCGAATAACTAAGCCCCAGGTCGTCGGTCACCGGCTTGACCAAGGGCGCCATCGCCGCCGTTTGCAATCCGAAACAGTAATAGACCAGCCAGACACCCCCCAGCATCACCCAACGATAGGGATGGGCTGGCGGATTGCCAGACGGAATGGGGTGAGCTGGAGTCACCGGAGGCGGCCTCGCCCCCCGCCTATCCCTTTCGTGCCGCCTTTGCCTCGGCGGCGCCGGCAAGAATTTTCTCGGTGATCCCCAATCGGTCGCCCGGCTTCAGTCCGGCGCGCATTTTGTCCAATCCCTCGGCCTGGCCGTCTTGTTTCTTGATCGCCATTTCGGCGAGGTAGCGGACGTCTTCCGGCGGCAGCGCCAGGACACCGCTTTCGTCGGCGAGCACGGCATACCCCGGCAGTACCGCCGCACCCCCCATCGAGATCGGAATGTTGATGGCGCCGCCCATGGCGTAAGGATGGCCGCCGACCGGTGAATATCCCCGAATCCAAGCCGGCAGATCGTATTCCCGGAACTTCGACGTTCCGGTCGCCCGGCCGTCGATAACCACGCCCGCCGCCCCCGCGACCTGCGCGGCAAGAGTGGTGCCACCGCCCCAGCAGGCATTATGGTCATCACCCAACCGGTCAATAAAGAGGACGTCGCCCGGACGTACGGATCCGATCGCGTGGGGTACCATTCCCATGTCGTGGCCGGGGCAGAGCATGGTAACCGCGGCGCCAACGATGGTGCGTTCCGCCATGACGGCCTTAATATCGCCATGAACGAAGCCCCAGTGGCGATGATGCCCGATCGTTTCGGTGCGGCACTGGGCAAGCAGATCAAGCAACCCACGGTCGACCGGGGGCGGCATATCATTGATCATATACATTCGGGTTTCCTCGTTGGTCTTGACGCCAAGGCGCCAGTTTAACGGTACCGCCACGAATTGCCATACGGGCTTGCAACCGCGGAGGGACAGATCAGCGCAGCCACCTCGCCTTACCGGCAATAATTGTGTTGCATCAGGCCGACCGGGGGCTCACAAATACGCTTCTTGAGGCCATGCGAGAATTCTGGTATCGCGTTGATACAGTGTCCGGATATTGGCTCGGATGGGGGACCTTCATTGAAGCTGTATTTGGCCACCGCCACACTTGCGGCCCTGATATTCGCCATCGATTTATCCTTGCCGCTTGGGGTTGCCGGCGGTGTCCCTTACGTCGCGGTTGTATTAATCGGGGTGTGGCATCCCAATCCGCGGTTCACGCTCATATTAGCGCTCACAGCCACGGGACTTACCGGGCTCGGTTACGTCTTATCACCGCCGGCCGGCGTGCCTTGGATGGTGGTGACCAATCGCGGATTGGCCCTGTTCGCCATCTGGACGGCGGCGGTACTTGTCGTCTATCGCAAAAGAGCCGAGATCCGCACCCTGGTGGCCCGGGAACAAGCTGTAATTGCCAAGCGCGCCAAGTCGGAGCTACTGGCTAGCATGAGCCACGAGTTGCGCACTCCGCTTAACGCCATCATCGGCTTCACCCACACAATCAAGGAAGAGACGTTCGGTCCCCTAGGTCACGACAAATATGCCGAGTACATCAATGATATTCACGATTCGGGCCATCATCTTCTTGAGTTGCTCAACGACATCTTCGACATCTCCGCCATCGAGACCGGTGAACTTGATCTAGACGAGAAAAACCTGGACATGGCCAAGATTATCGACGCTTCACTTCGCCTGGTTGGCCCCCTAGCAGAAAACGGGAATGTGGGCCTGTCTAAAACCGTATGCTCCAACCTGCCCCGAATTCGAGCGGACAAGCGCAGGGTCAAGCAAATTCTGCTCAACCTTCTGACGAACGCCATTAAATTCACGCCGCGCGAAGGCGAAGTGACGATCGAAGCCGAGATAGATCCTGGTGGCTCGTTTAGTATCGCCATTGTGGACACGGGTGTTGGCATGACCAAAGAACAAATATCTGAGGCTATCAATATATTTTGGCAAGCGGAGGGAGCTTCTGTCCGCACCGACGCCGGAGCCCGCATCGGGCTGCCGTTGACCAATAATTTGGTGAGGCTACACGGCGGGGTCCTCAGCATCGAAAGTACGATTGGGGTGGGCACCACGGTAACCGTGCGCCTCCCCAAGGAACGGGTCATCGCCGAGCAGCACTCCGGTAAAATTCTTTGGGGCTGTCCCAGATAACCCATTTTTGGGGTTATCATGGGAGCTATGCGGAAGAGCCGTCTCAGCAGGTACAAACAGGATCGTCTGATTGAGCATTTTGTTGCGGGCACGACGGCCCGTACGGCATCAAGCCTTTGCGGCGTGAACCGCAAGACGGCAGC
>JASLZL010000050.1 GCA_030754885.1 Rhodospirillales bacterium
CGGGCCTGTCCCGTCGGGATATGGAAGCGGCCCAGGTGCATGGAGCACTCAATGATATCGCCATCGACGAAGCCATCGGCCAGATGCGATTCTTCATGGGTGCACATGCCGTCGGTGGCGAAATATCCCTGAAACGTGTTGTAGACGGCGTAGGTCGCGTCCGCGTAGTCGAAACGCTTGACATCTTCGTCGTTAATGTCGCTAACCGAACCGACGACATGCCAATCGGGTTCATTTGTCCCATCGGTCATGAGCGCTAAACCGCCGCCTTGGGCAGGACAGGCGTCAGGTGATAATCCGGGTCCTTCCGTTGCTTTATCAGGGTCGGCAGGATTTCTCCCCAGGTGCCCGCCAAGCCCTCCGATGGTGGCGGCAACTGGTCCTTGATCTTCTCGCGCAGCTTGGGCAGGGCGTGGAACGGAACGTTGGGATAGAGGTGGTGCTCTATATGATAGTTCATGTTCCAATAAAGAAAGCGCAGGACCGGACCGAGCAACATGGTCCGCGTCGTCACCCGATGGTCCGTGATATTGGTCGCCAGCCCGTCGTGCTGGGCCCTTGAACAAAGGTCATGCAGCCACGCACCATACGAATGGGGCAGCAACAGAAACACAACCGGAAGCCAGCTTTGCGCCGCCACCGCCCAGGCGATGACCGCGACATAGGCAACAAGCAGAAGCCTTGCGTTCCAAAACATGCGTCGGTGCTCGCTTTCAGGGATGCCAAAGAAATCCCGATCGCGATCCGAAACGATGCCAAAGGCATGACGGATCGTCGCTCCCATGTGAAGGTGGGCGTGGCGGTAGCGAATCAGCATTTCGAACACCTGGTCGAACAGGTTGCGTGACCGGAACCCCGCCCCTTCCGGATCGGACCCTATGATCGAAGTATAGCTATGGTGACGGGCGTGCTTGTAGCGACCGAAGACCGGTTCGCGCCACATCATGAAACACGCAATCCAGGCACCGGCATCATTTAGCCAGCGCGTACGAAACGGCGTACCGTGGTCGAGCTCGTGGGACGCGGCCTCGGCAAAGGCGAAGATGGTGCCGTAGAAGAAGAAGGCAGGGATAACCCAGACCGTGCCCAGGGATTGATAGGCGAGGACGCCGGACGCGGCCACCAGCGCCAGAAAGCCGCCAAACTGCGCCAGACCTCTGGCATCGCTGCGGCGCGTGAGCGCCTTGAGCTCCCCGCGATCGATCTCGCAGGCGTACCAATCGTCTAGGTTCTTCTCCACAAGACACCCCCCTATCGAAATTGTGCCGCACGGGCGCAATTCAAACTATATGAACCCGAATCGAGTAGTTCAAACGCTTTTGCACGGCTGGTAGTATTACCGATCGGGAGAGAAAAATGCGGAAAATTCTGGTCACGGGGGCCTTGGGCAGAGTGGGCTCGGAGTTGGTGCCGGCATTGCGCGACCGCTATGGCGCGGACCAAGTGGTGGCCTCGGACAACCGCGAGATGCCGACCGCCGCCCCAACCGAAGGCCCCTTCGAAAGACTGGATTGTACCCGCATCGAACATCTCGAAGAGGTCGTCCGACGTCACGATGTCGGCACCGTCTATCATTTTGCGGCGCTCCTATCCGCCGATGCCGAGGCCAGGCCCGATGTTGCCTGGAGCGTCAATGTCGGAAGTCTCCAGGCCGTGCTCGAAGTGGCTCGTCAGAGCCGCTCGGCTGTCTTCTTGCCTAGCTCCATCGGCGCCTTCGGCCCGACCACGCCCGGCGTTGGCACTCCTCAGGACACGACACAGCGCCCGACCACGTTTTACGGCATCACCAAGGTGACGGCCGAGTTGTTGTGCGACTACCACGCCCGGCGCTTCGGTCTCGATACCCGCGGTCTCAGGCTGCCCTGCCTAATTTCCCTGGCGTTACCCAAGGGCGGTGGCACCACCGATTACGCCGTCGAAATCTTCCATCAGGCCTTGCGCCATCAGCGCTATACATGTCGGCTTGAACCCGATACCCGCCTTGACATGATGTACATGCCCGACGCCGTCGCCGCCATCATCGGGCTCATGGAAGCCGACCCCGAGCGCCTGATCCACCGCAACGCCTTTAACGTAACGGCGATGAACTTCACGCCCGCACGCCTGGCCGAGGAAATAGCCAAGCATATCCCCGAATTCACCATCGACTACGACGTCGATCCCGTGCGTCAGGCGGTCGCCAATTCGTGGCCGCGCTCCATCGATGACAGTGCGGCGCGCGCCGAATGGGACTGGGCGCCGGCCTATGACTTGGAATCCATGACCCGCGACATGATTGAGAAACTAACCTTGCGCGCCGCCCCTTAACGACCAGATGAGGTCTGCCATGCCGTTTGATCGAATCGAAAAAACCCTCGCGGCCGAGATCGCCGCGTTGGATAAGACCGGCTCCGCCAAGCGCTGCGAAACGGTCATCGCCAAGGTCATCGCCGCGGCTGCCGGCAAGGGACCGCGCTACCTGCTCGACGGCGAGGGCGACAAGAGGTTCCTGCGCATGAACGCCAACGGCTATCTGGGGATGTCGTTGAACACCGAAGTCATGGAGGCCGAGAAGGTGGCTGTCCGCGCCTTTGGCACGGGACCAGGGGCGGTGCGCTTCATCAGCGGCACCTGGACGCCGCACGTGGCGCTAGAGGATCGGCTGGCCCGTTTCCACAGCCGTCAGGCGGCGATGATCTTCAGCTCTGCCTATGCCACGGTAATGGGAACCCTGGTGCCCCTGATCACGCCCGAGACCGTGGTCATCAGCGACGCCTTGAACCACAACTCAATCATCAACGCGCTGCGCCTTTCGCGGCCCGGCGACAAGCGCATTTACGCCCACCTTGCCCTCGACGAGCTGGAGGCGCACTTAGGCGAAACGGCGGGCAAGTTCCGCCGCGCCATTATCGTTACCGACGGTATCTTCTCCATGCGTGGCGACCATGCGCCGCTTGACGCCATCGTGAAGATAGCCCGCGCCCATGATGCGGGTTTCGCCGAGAACGTCGTTGTCGTCGCGGATGATTCCCACGGTGTCGGCGCCTTCGGCGCTACCGGGCGTGGAACCGAGGAATATACAGGTGCCGAGCCGGTGGACGTATTGGTGGCGACGCTTGGCAAGGCCTTCGGCGTCAACGGCGGCTACGTGGCGGCGAGCCGAACGGCAATCGACTATCTGCGTGAGACATCGCCCTTCTACATCTATTCCAACCCCATCACCGCCGGCGAAGCGGCGGCCGCCACCCGGGCCGTGGACACTCTCGACAGCCCGCGCGGCGCTGCGCTGCTGGAACACTTGCGCGCCTTGACGGCAAAATTTGAAAGCGGTCTGACAGAGCTCGGTTTCGAGACCATCCCCGGTGAACATCCGGTGGTGCCCTTGATGGTCCGCGATACGCAGCGCACCACGGCCTTGGTTGCACATTTGAGGAAAAACGGCATCCTGGCCACCGGCCTCAACTTTCCCGTCGTGCCGCAAGGCGACGAGGAAATTCGATTTCAGATTTCAGCCGACCACACCGAAACCGACATCGACGAGGCCCTGGCCGTGCTGGCCGCGTTTAAAATTCAGGAAAAGGTATAGGTTTCAGCCGCGTCCGTTCAGAACCGAAGGCTAAGCTTTATTTCAGAGCACTATCGAGTTGGGCTAAAGAATCCAAATTGCTCCATCCGAGTTCCCGGCGCCCTTTCTCGATATCATGGATGATCGTTAGGAGGGCGCCCAGGCGTGGCGTCGCAATATGATGGCCTTCGGCAGTCAGCCTTATCGACCCCACCAGTTCGTCCACCTCGGTCTTGCGGTGATGAACCGCGAGATCATGCCACACGCCGGTACGCGCTTGGCTTAGCCTGCTCCAATACGTTTTCTGAGCCACCCAATTCGCCGCCACACGTGCTGGATCATGTGGATATTCCAGGGAAAATACTTTCGGGTCAAACCCATCAAAAGCTTCGGGGATGACCCCGACTGCCTTGGCCACGCCGACGACCTCGCCAGCAAGATTCCCGAACGCCTTCAAATAGATGCCGCGGTCATAAATCTCCACAACATCTGCATTGACGGTTGCGGTCGCGAAGTAGACGGCGCCAAGCGCCATCTTCGCCCAAAGATAACCCATGATATTGTCCGTCACTTCGACGGGTTGAAGTGCGGCAAGAGTTTCGCTGAGTTCGACCACCCTTGGGGACGCACGCCCATCGACCTCCCCAACGCGAAAAGATCCCGTTCCTGTGAAACTTACTTCGCCCGGCCCCTCGTAGGTTCCACCGAACGTCAGAAAGGCGCCAATGGTGCGCGACTCTCCGACCATCTTGGCAATCTTGAGTTCTTCCAGACCGTTCTGAAGCGACACGACATAGCCATTGGGTGCGAGGTGGGGGATCATTGGCGCCAGGGCGTTTTCTGTTTGACTTGCCTTGACCGCAAGGAGAACCCGGGAATGGCTACCGTCAACTTCATGGGGTTCGAGGACCACTGGCGTAACCGTCGCTTCAAGCGCGCCGGTCAGGTGCAGCCCCCTTTCGCGGATTGCGGCGACATGTTCGGCGTTGGCCTCCACAAACACGACGTCGTGACCGGCCTGCATTAGGTGCACGCCGACGACGGCCCCTATCGCGCCGGCTCCGACGACGGTGAACGACTGCCGCTCGGTCAAAACAGGTCTTCCGTCGGCGGCATATGGGTGCGACCGCAGTGGGAGCCGCCGGTAATGGAGATAATGCTACCGGTCGTCCACGATGATCGTTCCGACGCAAGGAAGGCGACGGCTTCGGCAATATCTTCGGGTGCCCCGGTCCGGCCAAGCGGGGTCCCGCGCAGCATGAGGTTGATATAGGGGTGATGCGCGTCGCTCTCTTCCGTCACAACATCATCGAGGATGAGCCCCGGCGCCAGCGCGTTCACTCGAATCGCGTGGGGGCCAAGTTCAATGGCCAGCACCTCGGTAAGCATGTTCAGCGCGGCCTTTGAGCCCGAGTAGTGCGCCCCGCCTGCCCTGGCCGATTGGCCGGCGCCCGACGACAGGTTGACGATGGCGCCCTTGACGCCATTCGCGATCCAATCACGGGCCATGGCTTGGCACATGAGCATCGTCCCGCGCACATTGATGGCGAACACGCGATCCCATTCCTCGACCTCGACATCGACGACGAGACGGCTCGGAACAATAGCGGCGCAATTGACCAAAATATCGATCTGACCCAGGTTCGCCGCCGCCTCGCCGACCATACGAGAGACCTCTCCGGCATCTGAGACGTCGCCACAAATTGCCGTTACTGCCGGCTTGCCCTTGCCGCCCAGTTCCCCGGCCACGGCCTTCGCTGCCTGGCCGTCCTTATCCACAATGGCGACACTCGCGCCTTCACGTTGCAATGTCGCGGCAATGACACGACCGAGCCGGCCAGCCCCGCCTGTTAAAAGTGCAACTCTATTGGAAAGAAGCATGTCCCCTCACTTTGCTTCAGGTTGCCTCGAGATCGGCGAGGCAGCTGGCGAGGGCATTGTTGGCCTCGCGCAATGCCCAGCTTACACGATTACATGCACGTTTCATTCCGGTGTCGAGAAACTTGGCCTCTGCGCTATCTGGCTCCAAACGTGACAGATCGCGCAGGGGCTGAAGTGCCGGGTATATGGCCTGCGGCAAAGCCGCATCATGTTCAAATCGGTCTCCCTTGGTGTAGTCCACAGGCACGATATGGCGCGAAACCTCAACCAGGCAACGGTTGATCCGATCAACGACCTTGGCGCCGCTGGCACCTGCCGCCCGGACGTTCAGCTCCGTCGCCCGCGATTCCAAGAGAGCGACACGATCGTATAGCCCCGTAAGGTCGAAGCGGTAGCCAACCAAGTCGTGAAGAGCGTCAAGCTCCGCCTTGAGGTAAACCGCGTGGGCCGCGTAATCGAGCGGCAGTATTGCGTCGGTCAACAGGCGCCAAATGCAGTGGACGTAAATGCGCGTATCGCGAACTAAGATCGTCTCGTCAATTTTATCCAGAGTGTCGAATGGCGTGTGCCACCACCAACCGGTCCCATGCCCGGCGCGTTTATCGGCGCCAAACACGGCGGCGGACGCATTCTCCTCCTGGCCACCTGGTTGCTCGCTTGATTGGCAGAACACGGCCGGCACGCCAATGCCCCAGAACGATTGATCGCCGGCCCGGGGCATGCGCCGTTTGGTGAATTTCTGATCGCTATTTTCCTCGATCGCCTGGCTGGCAACCGAGGCAAGTTCGGCCGCCGCCGTCATGTCGGAGACCACTGTATTGCCCCTGCCGCCGGTCGAATCTATATTCACGTGGACGACGGCGCGTTGTTCGATGTCTTCCCAGAACTCATCAGCGTACCAAGTTGAGCTGGAATACCGGCCTTGCGAATGGCCAGACCAAAAGATAATGCGCAGACCGCGTTTCCATTCGTCGCGCTGTTGGGCACAAAGACGGGCAACTTCCAGCATGGTGGCATTGGCGCCGCCATTGTCCATTACTCCGAAATACCAAGTGTCGTGATGACCGGTGAAAAGGACGTAGGGCTCATGGGCGCCGCCTTCTGGACTGGGCAGCTCGGCAACCAGAATGGGCGTCTTGCGCCAACCGGTATCAACCTCGGCAAACAGCGTGGCTTCAAGTTCCGCGTTCCCCGCCAACTGCTCTTTCAATGACGCCCCGATCGATAATCCCACTGTCATGATGACGGACGTTGGGAGACGGCCGACGGTTTCGTGCGTCGGACTCCCCCACACCGGCGAGACACACATTTCGTGGCCGAATTCATGGGGGCTGATGTGAATTTGTCCAACCGCTCCGGCCGCCGATGCCCTGAGCCCCGCCGCCGGATTTGCGATCCCCTCGACAAGGACGATCACGCCTTCAAGATCACGACCGGCAAAATCCTCATCCTTCCCATTTACAAGGTATGCGACCCTCGCCGTTACGCCGTCCTCGTCGGTGGGTTGCGAAAAAGAATGAACGATACATTCAAGCACTTCGCCCGCCACCTCCACGCGACCAGGGCCGGGTAGGCTGATGTAGGCGTCGTGTTCGATTAGCTTGGTTTCATAGCCATACTTCCGCAAGACGCCATCACAGTATGAAAGGCTTTCGCGTTCCTCTGGAGTTCCTGCGTGTTTCGTCCAACGGTCGAATTCCCTCATATGCTCCATCATGAGCCCGCCGTCTGTCGCCCCGACAAGTGAATACCGCGTTGGGTCTGTCATGCGTTTCCCTCCTGATCTTCTTTTTGCAGCCCGATTGGCAAAATGGTCCTAGTGATCCGATTATCAACAGTATCAAGACAACCCCTGAAACAGATCGGGGGGATCGGCCCGGGTCGATGGGCAGAGTTCGCTGACGCCGACGCCGATCAGCCGATAGGCGCGGCCGTCCGCTTCCCTCTCGATCATCGGCGCCACGCACCGATACAGGACCTCGGCCCGTTGCGTCGGGTGGGGTAGGCTGTGATTGCGGGTCAGAACCCGGAAGTCGTAGGTCTTCAGTTTGAGGACCAAGGTGGCGCCGGCGATGTCTCCTCGTATCAGGCGCTCCGCCACCCTTTCGCAGAGCGGCCGGATCGCTTCGCACTATTGGGCCGCCGATCGGATGTCGCTGGCGTAGGTGGTTTCGGCCGAGACGCTTTTCCGGGCCCGCGCGGACACAACCTTTCTTTCATCCTCGCCCTTGGCGTACTTCGCCAGACGACGCCCCAACTTGCCGTACTGCGAGACCAGCCGCGCCTCGGACAGAGACTGCAGGT
>JASLZL010000051.1 GCA_030754885.1 Rhodospirillales bacterium
TAGGACTCGTACACTTGGCCCTGGTTGGCGGCGCCGTCGCCAAAATAGCAATAGCAAAGCCCGCCGTCCTCGCGATAGCGGTGGGCGAAGGCGAGACCGGCGCCAAGCGGCACCGAGGCACCGACAATGCCATGGCCGCCAAAGAAATTCTTCTCGCGGCTGAACATATGCATGGAGCCACCCTTGCCCTTGGAGTACCCACCGCGTCGTCCGGTAAGTTCCGCCATGACCCCCTTTGGATCCATGCCGCAGGCCAGCATATGGCCGTGGTCGCGATACGTGGTGATTACCGAATCCGATTTTGCCGCCGATGCCCCCAGACCGACGACCACTGCTTCCTGTCCGATGTAGAGGTGACAAAACCCGGCGATCAGCCCCATCCCATAGAGCTGTCCCGATTTTTCCTCAAAACGGCGGATAAGCAGCATGTCGCGGTAGTATTGCAAAAGCTCGTCCGGCGTCGCTTCATGCTTTTTGGCGGGCTTTTTGGCGGGCTTCTTTGCTGCCGTGCCCTTTTTCGTGGCTGCGGCTGGTTTGGTTTTCCGTGCTGTTGCCATCAGTCCTTCCTGGTCGCGGCACAAGGATGCGTGTGAGCCGTCAAATGGGGCTTGGTGATGTATAATGCAAGAGGTAAGGAGGATAAAAGCCGTTGTTTCCAATAGATAAATTTTTAATTAACTGAATATCGGCTAATTCGCATATGGTGTGCACACCCATCCTCATAACCTGCGGTGGAGCGCGGCGCAAGAAAAAGCCGACGACGCTCAGATTCTTATGTGTCGGAGGATTTAGGTGCCTTCCACGCCGTCGCTCTTTCGACGCGGGTTATACGCAAACGAAAGGCATTATACCAGCGTTCACGCCCCAGACGCTGCGCGTCCAGGTGGTCGGCCTGCTTCTTCCACGCCTCAATGGCCGCAAGGCTCTCCCAATAGGAAACCGTGATGCCGACACCGTCTTCGTCGCGCGTCTCCTCGATTCCCAGATAACCGGGCTGCCGTTCGGCGAGTTCCAGCATGTGTTGTGCGGTGCGCGCGTAGCCGGCAGTGTCTACCTGGCTCGCTTGGGAAGTGAAGATGACGGCGAAATACGGTGGTTCGGGGGTGTCGGCGAGGCGCCCCATGGTCATTGGGGTGGATCGGTGAAGACGACGATCTCTTCCTCTCGGCCGTAATTGAGCATGACGCGGGCGCGTTCATCCAGCATGTCGGGATCAAGGGTGGTTGGATTAAGCAGCCCGACACGGTGATCGAGGGCACGTCGACGGGCCGTGATTTCAGCCTGGGCAGCGCGTGCCTGGGCTACATCTTGCTTGAGGCGGAGGAAGGCTGTCACACCGCGCTGGCCGTGGACCGCGTGGTAGCCGAAATAGGCGGCGACGCAAACACCAAGAACCGGCCCTACGATGTGCCACGCGCGCGATCTAATTTCTGCGATCAGTTTCATCAAGTCGCCGTTCGTGCCTAGGGACAAATCCCATGCAAAAGGCCTGCCAAGATTAGCTGTCCTGGCACGGCTTAATCTTCTCAATGGGTTAAGGGGAAACGTTTATCCCTAACCCTGGGTGCCGGCGCATTTGGCGCCGGTCAATTTTATTGCCGCCCGGCAGGGACGGCTTTGGTTTTTCGCCGTTCTATATTAGCTCAGGACGGACAATCCCGCGTAGCGCGCGGCAGGACCCAGTTCATCTTCGATGCGCATGAGTTGGTTGTATTTGGCCAGGCGATCAGAGCGCGACAGCGAGCCGGTCTTGATCTGTCCGGCGTTGACCGCCACCGCAACGTCGGCGATCGTCGCGTCCTCGGTTTCCCCGGACCGGTGCGAGATCACCGTGGCGTACCCTGCCTTGTGGGCCATCTCCACGGTCTCCAAAGTCTCGCTCAGGGTGCCGATCTGGTTAAGCTTGATTAAGATGGCGTTGGCGACGCCGCCCTCAATGCCCTTGGCCAAGCGCCCGGGATTGGTGACAAAGTTGTCGTCACCAACCAGTTGCACCTTATCGCCAAGCGCTTCTGTGAGCGCCTTCCAACCCTTCCAATCGTCCTCGGCCATGCCGTCCTCAATGGAGACGATGGGATAGCGCCGGACCAATCCCTCATAGTATTTGATCATGCCCGCCGCATCGAGGGATTTGCCCTCGCCGGCAAGCTGGTACTTGCTTTTCTTGTAGAACTCGCTGGCAGCGGCATCGAGAGCCAGGACGACGTCCTTGCCCGGTTTGTAGCGCGCCGCCTCAATTGCCTTCATGATAAAATCGAGGGCCTGGCGCGATCCCTTGAGGGCCGGCGCAAAGCCTCCTTCGTCGCCGACTCCGGTTGCGTGGCCGGCGTCGGCCAGGGCCTGCTTCAGTTTGTGAAAAATTTCGGCTCCCATTCGTACCGCCTCGGCCATATCGTCGGCGCCTACCGGCAAGATCATGAATTCCTGGATATCGATGGGATTGTCGGCATGGGCGCCGCCGTTAACGATGTTCATCATGGGCACCGGTAAAAGGCGCGCCCCGGTACCACCGATGTAGCGATATAAAGCCAACCCCGCGTCGGCGGCGGCGGCCTTGGCGACTGCGAGGCTGACGCCGAGGATGGCATTGGCGCCAAGCCGCGATTTGGCGGCACTGCCGTCTAGCTCAATCATAGTCTGGTCGATGAGCACCTGTTCTTCGGCTTCGAACCCCGACAGAACGTCAAAGATTTCGCCGTTCACCGCCTCGCAGGCCTTGGTCACGCCCTTGCCGCCATAGCGTTTCTTGTCGCCGTCTCTCAGTTCTACTGCCTCATGGGTGCCGGTCGAAGCACCCGACGGAACAGCTGCCCGGCCCTGCGCTCCGCTCTCCAAGACGACGTCCACCTCGACGGTGGGGTTGCCGCGCGAATCGAGTATCTCGCGCGCCGTGATGTCGATAATGGCACTCATGACATTTCCTTTTCTGGTTCGATGGAGATCGGCCGCGCCTTGGCCAGGCCGTCCAGTTCCATAAGCATCTCGATCAGGGACGGCATGGCCTTGATCGGAATCATGTTGGGGCCGTCGCTGGGCGCCCGGTCCGGGTCCTCGTGGGTTTCAATGAAAACCGAGGCAACGCCGACGGCGACGGCGGCGCGCGCAAGGACCGGTGCAAACTCACGCTGACCGCCAGATGTGGTCCCCTGCCCGCCCGGCTGCTGCACCGAATGGGTGGCGTCGAAAACGACCGGGCATCCGGTAGCCGCCAGGATGGGCAGAGACCGCATGTCTGATACCAAGGTGTTGTATCCGAAGCTGGCGCCACGCTCACAAACCATCACGTTGGGGTTGCCCGTCGCCGCTATCTTTTCGACCACGTTGGCCATATCCCAGGGCGCCAGGAACTGCCCCTTCTTGACGTTGATGGCGCGTCCGGTCCGGCCTGCTGCTTCCAGCAGGTCGGTTTGACGGCACAAAAAGGCGGGGATCTGCAACACGTCCACCGCCTCGGCGACGGGGTCGCACTGGCCTGCATCGTGAACGTCGGTGAGCACAGGGCAGCCCCGTGACTCACGGATCTCAGCAAAGATAGGTAGGGCCTCGGCGAGACCGATGCCGCGTGCGCTTTCGGCGCTGGTGCGGTTGGCCTTGTCGAACGAGGTCTTGTAGATCAGCCCGACCCCTAACTTAGACGTCATCTCGACAAGGGCCTGGGAGACCTCTAGTCCGTGGGCTCGGCTCTCAAGCGCGCAGGGGCCGGCGATGAGGACCAGCGGCAGGTCGTTGCCGACAGTCACGTTGCCGACGTCGACGTGGCGGGATTTCTTCATTCGATACCCTCAGACCAGCCGCGATTGCTCTACGGCGGCGCGGATGAAAGATGTGAACAGGGGATGCGGTTCGAAGGGCTTGGACTTGAGTTCGGGATGAAACTGAACACCAATAAACCACGGATGGTCGGGGAGCTCCATGATCTCGGGCAGTGTGCCGTCGGGCGATTTGCCTGAAAAGATCATGCCCGCCTTGGCCAGTTGGGCCTCGTAGTTCATGTTGACTTCATAACGGTGGCGGTGACGTTCGCTGATCATGTTGGAATCATAAATTTGGTGAACCTGACTGTTGGAACTGACCAAGCACTCGTAAGCACCAAGGCGCATGGTGCCGCCCTTATCGCCGTCCTCATCGCGTTGCTCCAGTTGCCCGTCGCGCGTCCATTCCGTCATCAGGCCGACCACTGGGTTCGGCGTCGGACCAAACTCGGTCGAGCCCGCATCGCCGATGCCGGCAAGATTGCGCGCCGCCTCGACCACCGCCATTTGCATTCCGAAGCAGATACCAAAGTAGGGTACTAGGCGTTGGCGGGCAAAGCTGACGGCGGCTACCTTGCCCTCGGAACCGCGTTCGCCAAAGCCGCCCGGCACCAGGATTCCATTGACATGTTCCAGGTGGTGGACGGCGTCTTCGCGTTCGAATATCTCCGAATCGATCCAGTTCATCTTGACGCGCACGTTGTTGGCAATGCCGCCGTGAGCTAAGGCCTCGGCCAATGACTTATAAGCGTCGATCAAGCCGGTGTACTTGCCGACCACGGCGATACTCACTTCGCCTTCGGGTTGGCTGGCACGCTCGACGATTTCACGCCAGCCATCCAGGTTCGGCGCCGGTGCCTCAATACCGAAGTGGCGGCATACCTGGTCGTCCAGGCCTCCCTCGTGATAGCTAATCGGCACCCGGTAGATGGTGTCCACATCGAGGGCCGGGATTACAGCCTCCTGGCGCACGTTGCAGAACAGCGAGATCTTGCGGCGCTCCGCCTCGGGAATTTCCCGGTCGGCGCGGCACAACAGCACGTCGGCCTGAATGCCGACGCTTAACAGCTCTTTCACCGAGTGTTGGGTGGGCTTGGTCTTCACCTCGCCCGAGGTCGGGATAAACGGCAGCAAGGTCAAATGCAGGTACATTGCCCGTTCGCGGCCCAACTCGTTGCCTAGTTGGCGAATTGCTTCGAGGAAGGGCAGCCCCTCGATATCGCCGACGGTACCGCCGATCTCGCAGAGGATGAAATCCTCATCGTCGAGATTACTGAGCACAAATTCCTTTATGGCATCGGTAACGTGGGGAATGACCTGAATGGTGGCACCGAGATAGTCGCCGCGCCGCTCCTTCGCGATAACCTCGGAATAAATGCGCCCGGTGGTGATGTTATCGCTTTGCCGCGAGGAAACGCCGGTGAAGCGCTCGTAATGGCCAAGGTCCAGGTCGGTCTCGGCGCCATCGTCGGTGACGTACACTTCGCCGTGCTGATAGGGGCTCATGGTGCCCGGGTCAACGTTGATATAGGGATCGAGCTTACGCAGGCGCACCTTGAAGCCGCGCGCCTGGAGGAGCGTCCCTAAGGCCGCCGATGCCAATCCCTTCCCCAGTGAGGAAACCACGCCGCCGGTAATAAAGATGAACCGCGTCATGGACGCGTACTGTACACCATGGTGCGCCCACCGATAAAGGGAAGAAACAAGGTTGCCGCCCTCTGCCGTCCGACTATTTGGCCAGCGGCACCGCCGGGCCCGCGGGCTTGGCGGGTTGCTCGACGGGAGACGGCCGATCAACGATGGAGCCCTGCTTTGCCCGGCCCCCGCCTGCCATGATGGCAAGAATGAGGCTGGTGGCGATGAAACCTGCGGCAAGCCCGCCCGTGATCCGGGTCAACATATTGGCCGCGGCACGTCCCGTCATTAAACCGCCCATACCGCCACCCCCGCCGCCCATACCCAGGCCGCCGCCTTCGCTGCGCTGGATCAAGATGGTACCAACCAGGGCGATGGCGAGTAGAAGGTGGATGACAAGAACAACAGTAGTCATGGCTTTCCTTCGTCGAGTATGCGGGGCGTGATGGGGGTTTCTTAGTCCCTGCGCCGCCGCTTGGCTAGGCTGAACTTTGAGCGATGGACCAAAAATCGTCGGCTTTGAGGCTGGCGCCACCAACCAGGGCGCCGTCCACGTCGGCCAGGGACATCAGTTCGCGGGCATTGTCGGGCTTAACCGAACCGCCATACAGCAAGCGCAGCCGAGCCGCTTCGTCGTCGCCCAACCGCTTGGCCAGGTCACCGCGAATCAAGGCGTGAACAGCCTCGACCTCGGCCACGCTGGGCGTGCGCCCGGTACCGATAGCCCAAACCGGTTCGTATGCGATCACCGTGTTCATCGCCGTTGCGCCGTCGGGCAGCGAGTCGGCCAATTGCCGCGCCACAACGGCGTTGGTCTCGCCGGCGTCGCGCTGGGCTTCGGTCTCGCCTATGCAGAGGACGGCCACCAGACCCGCCGAGCGGACGGCGGCGACCTTGGCGCTGACCTGGGTATCGGTCTCCGCGTGGTCGGCGCGCCGTTCGGAATGGCCGACGATGACATGCGTACACCCCGAATCGGCCAACATCGCCGCTGAGATATCGCCCGTATGTGCGCCGGTTTCGACGGCGTGACAGTCTTGGCCACCAAGCGCGATGGCGCTCCCGGCAAGGGCCTCACCGATACGCGAAATCAGGGTGAACGGCGGGCATATCAGGAGATCGAAGGCAGGATCGGCGGCATCCTCGATGCGCCGCGCCAACTCGCCGGCCAACGCCAAGCCGTCGCCGCTCAGACCATTCATTTTCCAATTGCCGGCAATCAGGGGTCGCCGCGTCACGATCATGGGTATCCTGCCCTTGGTGGACGGGCGGCGCTTCGACAACCGCCCCGCAAAGTTTCTTTAGCACGCCCGCCACCCGGCTTCCAAGAGACCTCACGGGTCCAATCTGGCAACATGATCGCATGTATTCCGAGGTTGCGGGTCCTTGGACACGCTCCTATGATGCCGCGCCTTTCGTCCGCAGGGGCGCGAGGCGCGGTTTCCCATCAAAGAAGACTGCCCCGGATCACCCATGCTTGAATATATCCGCCAGCGTACCGGATCGATTTTAATCAAGGTTCTGTTTGGTCTCTTGATCCTCAGTTTCGGCGCCTGGGGAATCGGCGACATGATCAGCGGACGCGTCAGCGTCGTTAAAGTGGCGACGGTGGGCGACATTGAAATCACCCCCGATCAACTAAATCAAGAGTTCCAGCGCGAGTTGGAGCGCCTGCGGCCCCTGTTCGGTGGCCGCCTGGACCGCGAGCAGGCGCGGGCCATGGGCCTGGTCGATGGCGTTCTCAAGGACATGGTGGAACGAACCTTGTTCGATCTTGCCGCCAAGGACCTGGGCGTTCTGATCGGTGACGATCTGGTGAGCGCCGAAATTAAGGGCAACGCCGCATTCCGCAACAGCTTCGGCAAGTTCGACCGTTTCGTTTTCGATCAGACATTGCGGAGTAGCGGTCTGAGCGAAAACGCCTTCGTCGAGATGGTGCGCGGCGATATTGGGCGTAATCAGTTACTGCAAGGCCTGCAACAGGGCGGGTCGGTGCCGACAGCCATCCTTGACCCGCTATACCGCCGGGGCGCTGAACGGCGCATCGCCGAGATGCTCTTTATTGCCAACGACAAGATGAGCGGCATCAAAGTTGCGGGCGAGGATGAGCTGATCGCTTACCATGAGAAGAACGCCGCCCGCTTTACGGCGCCCGAGTACCGGACCTTGAGCATCCTCACACTGTTGGCCGACGATTTGGCGCGTGAAATCGCCGTGCCCAACGAACGTTTGGCAGAAGCCTACGAGGAACGCCGCGATGAATTCAGCCGACCGGAAAAACGACGGGTGCAGCAGATGGTCCTGCCCAATGAGGCCGCCGCCAACAAAGCCCTTGAACGCTTGACCACAGGTCAGGCCTTTGCCGAAGTTGCCAAGGATGCGACGGGCATGGACGCCGAGGCGGTGGAACTGGGCACGCTAGGCCGCGAAGAACTTGGGCAACTCTTCCCCGAACTGGTGGAGACAGTGTTTTCGCTGTCGCCCAACATTTCCGGCGGACCGGTTGAAAGTCCCCTTGGTTGGCATCTGGTGAACGTCAGCGAGGTCGAACCGGCCCACGTTCGCACGCTGGACGAAGTAGGCGGCGAGCTTCGCCAGGCAATTGCCAAGGAATTGGCCATCGACGACTTGTTTGAACTTTCCAACAAGCTGGAAGACAGCCTGGGCGGCGGCGCCACCCTGGAGGACGCCGCATCGAGCCTCAACCTCGTGCTGACCCGAATTCAGTCCGTCGACGCCACCGGTCGCGATGCCCAGGGCAAGGCGGTGAAATCCCTGCCCTCCGACCCAAAGGTTCTCAACGTCGCCTTTGAGACGCCGGAAACTGAGGAAAGTCCTCTGACCGAGATGGGCAATGACGGCTATTTCATCGTCCGAATCGACCAGGTTACGGCACCCGCCCTGCGTCCCCTGGCCGAAGTGCGGGGCGAGGTCGCCCAGGCGTGGAAGGATAAGCGTAGCGCCGAGAAAGCACGCAAGACAGCCGAGGGCGTGCTGGAACGATTAAAGGGTGGCGCCGATATCGCCACTCTGGCTGGTGAGTTCAGCACCGACGTAATGACGACCAAACCCATCGACCGTGCAGGCGACGGCGCCGAAGGGGAATTGCCGCGTCCTCTGATCTCGGCGCTATTTGGGCTTAGACCAAGCGAATCGACTTTGGCAGAGGGAGCGCGGGGAACCTACGTTGCGCGGCTCAAGGAGGTGCGCTCGGCCAATCCGTCAGCGGATAAAGAAGGTTTCGATGCCATGCGCCAGCAATTAATTCAGGCAATGCGCACGGACCTGATGGTCCAGTATGCCGGCGCGCTAAGCGAACGCTATTCCGTGACAACGGACAAGCGCGCCGCCGAACAGCTTTTTTAGCCGCCCAGGCGCTAAATCATGACCGTCTTTCCCGACTTTAAAGTTTTCCGGGAGACCTACGACGACGACCGACCTCAAGTCGTCTGGACGACACTTGTCGCCGACTTGGAAACACCCGTTTCGGCCATGCTCAAGTTAGCCGAGGGGCGGCCTAATAGTTTTCTTTTGGAATCTGTCGAGGGCGGCGCCATTCGTGGCCGCTATTCATTCATCGGTATGATGCCGGACCTGATCTGGCGGTGCTTCGGCGACCGCGCCGAGATCAACCGTGACGCCCGTGCCGATGTTCGGACCTTCGAGCCCTGCCCCGGCGGCACCATCGAGTCCTTGCGCGCCTTGGTCGCGGAATCGCGCATCGACTTGCCGGTGGGACTGCCTCCCATGGCCGCCGGTCTGGTCGGCTACATGGCCTATGACATGGTGCGGTTGGTGGAGCGATTGCCCGGTAATGAGCCCGACGACATCGAAACACCCGACGGCATGTTTCTTAGGCCAACGGTGATGGCGGTTTTCGATTCCATCGAAGATACGATGACCGTAATCACCCCCGTCAGGCCCAATCCCGAGTACGGCGCCAAGGCCGCCTTTGAGATGGCCAGCGAACGACTTAACTGCGTTGTCGGGGACTTCGAACGCAGTCTTCCGACCCGCCGCGACGACCCAGGTATTGCCGCCGAACCGCCGATTCCCACCTCTAACATGACACCTGAGGCCTTCCACGCAATTGTGGAAAAGGGGAAGGAATATATCCTCGCCGGCGATATTTTCCAGGTTGTTCTATCGCAGCGCTTCCAGTTGCCCTTCGATCTTCCGCCCTTCGCCCTTTATCGGGCGTTGCGTCGCCTCAACCCATCGCCGTTTCTCTTCTTCCTCGACTTCGGCGACTTTTCAGTGGTCGGCTCAAGCCCCGAGATTTTGGTTCGCGTCCGTGCCGGCAAGGTGACCATCCGCCCCCTCGCCGGGACTCGCCGGCGCGGCGAGGATGCGGCCGAGGACAAGGCATTGGCCGAAGAACTGTTGGCTGACCCCAAGGAGTTGGCCGAGCACTTGATGCTTCTCGATCTGGGGCGCAACGATGTCGGTCGAGTGGCCAAGGTGGGAACGGTCCGGGTCACCGATCAAATGGATGTCGAGTTCTACTCTCACGTCATGCACATCGTCTCCAACGTCGAGGGCGAATTGGACAAGGCCTACGATGCCATGGACGCGCTTCAGGCGGGGTTCCCGGCCGGTACCGTATCGGGCGCACCCAAGGTGCGGGCAATGGAAATCATCGACGAGTTGGAACCACACCGGCGCGGCATTTACGCCGGCTGCATCGGCTATTTCGGGGCCAACGGTGACATGGATACGTGCATCACATTGCGCACCGCCGTGGTCAAGAACGGCGTCGTCCATGTACAAGCGGGTGGCGGCATCGTCGCCGACAGCGACCCGCAAGCCGAATTCGAGGAAAGCCGCAACAAGGCCCAGGCCCTGATCCGCGCCGCCCAGGAGGCAGTGCGCTTCGCCTCACGCGGTGCCTGAACGCCAGCGGTCGTCAGCCAGCACCACCGAGGTCTCGACCTGGCGCTCAGGGATGGCCCAGTAACGTTTGAGAAGACGGTTCTTGTCGGCAACCGACAACAATCGAAATCCGTGCTTCTCATAAAAGCGGATGGCCCAGGCGGCGGCGGCCCAAGTGCCGACCAAGAACGGCCGTTCGGATTGGGACAGCAACGCATCCAGCAGTCTGCCGCCGACGCCGCGCCGCTGGGCGGCGGTGTCCACGTAGGCATGGCGGATGAGAGTCACATCTTCGACGTCTTGAAGACCCATAACGCCAATCAATTCGCCTTTTTCCTTGCAACACCAAAAGACCACGCCGGCGGCGATCTCGTGGCTCAGTTCGCCTCGTCCCATATATGGGACCTTCCAGCGGTCGGCGGGGATGATACCGCGATACGCCTCGGCGGCGTTGTTGATGATCGCGTATAAGGCCTCAAAGTCGGCCTCAATACAGGGCCGAACACGCATGCCTAAGCCTTGACACCGCCGAATTCGAAGCCGGCATCGTCAACTGCCGTCGCGATGGCGGTGGTATTGTCGAAGCCCTCAACGGTGATGCTCTTGCTTGCAAGGTCGACCTCGACGGCAGCCGCCGGGGCGACGGCCTTGATGGCCCTGGTCACCGCATTGGCGCATCCATCGCAGGTCATGCCGGAAACTTGATAGGTAGTGCTCATTTTATCCTCCATGGTTCCGTTCGATCCATCGTTGTCCATTTCATTCCTTCCAGGGGCTAGAAGGTCAAGGGATATTAGCCCGACGCCCTCCCACCCTTGGCGATGGCACTGAGCGGAACCAATTGAAAGCCCCGCTGTCTGGCCTCCCCCAGCCACCGGCCCAAGACCTTTAAGGTGGCGGCACGGGGGTGGCCGATGGCAATCGCGACACCCTTGCGTCGCGCCAAGGCCTCCACCTCGACCAAGCGCGCGCACGGATGCCGGGTCGTTCTGATTGTCGAGGAAGACGTTGCGGTCGGCGAAGGGAACGCCCATGCGGCGCGCCAGGGCCGAGCCGACTGTGCCGCTGACGGTCCGTGAATCGAGGAACAAAAGGCCGCGTCGTTTGACTTCTTCCATAACGACTGTCATGGCGGCGCGGTCCGCGGTGAATTTACTGCCCATATGGTTGTTGACCCCGACGTAGGAACCGAACCTGTCGAACCCCCAGGCGAGACGGCGGCGCAATTCCTTGGCCGGCAGAGCGCCAAGCAAGACGTTGGATCCCGGATCCACGTTCTTGCCCCTCGGTTCCATGGGGATGTGTAGGAGGAGTTCATGTCCGGCGGCCCGCGCCGCCCGGGTCTGACGCTTCAGTCCGGTGGCGTAAGTGAGAAACGACAGGGTCAGCGGCGCCGGCAGGGCGATTACACTGGCCGAACGCTTCTTATCGATGCCCATGTCATCGATAACGATGGCAATACGCGGGCGACCCCTGGCCTCCGGCGTCGCCAGGGCGAAGCGCCGCCACGGTGGCAATTGAGCAACAGCTGTTTGGGTCCTTAAAGGCGGCTTTTCGACAGCCGCCGGTGGAATGGGTGCAGCCTTCGCCTTGGGTGGCGGCTTGGTTTCTGGGGGCGTCTCGTAGATTTCTACCGGAAGAGCCTCCTCGTAGGGTCTAAGCGGCTGCCCTGAGGTCTCGTCAAGGGGATCGGGAAAAATGGGCGCATCGGGCGCCGTAATCATGGCTGGAGGTGGCGCCTGGGTCTGATACCAAGGTTGCCCCTTCTTTTCGGCGCTCTGCTGTTCAAGGGCAGCGGTCTTCTCGGACGGTGGCTGGTCGCCGTCCTGGCGCACCATAAGGCCCACTCCATAGCCAGCGAAAATGGCGGTCAAGGCTACCGCCGCCCAGAGAAGTTGACGTAGGGGACGAATAGTCGGGCGGCGGTCCGGACCTGACGTTCTGCCGTGTCGGTGTCGATCCCTATCGGCTGCCATTGGGCGCTTCCCTAATTCCAGGTGCCGGATGCCTTCAATCTTTCTTACCAAGACCAGCCAAGTCGTTGAGAATAGGGCAGTCGGGCCGATCGTCGCCGTGGCAACGATCGCTCAAATGAACGAGGGTGCGACGCATGGACTGAAGTTCTGCGATGCGGCCCTCAATCTCGGCGACGTGACGCAGCGCCAAGCTCTTGACCTCGGCACTGGCACGATGTTTGTCGCGCCATAACGATAAAAGTTTGGCAACGTCACCGACGGAAAAACCGAGCCGCCGAGCGTGTTGGATGAATCGCAGTGTCTCGATATCCGTCTGTTCATAATGACGATATCCGTTGTCACGGCGAAGTGCTTGGGGAACCAAACCGATGTCTTCATAGTAACGGATGGTTTTGGCGCTGACCCCTGACATTTCCGCCGCCGTGCCGATGTTCATGGCTGTACTCCCGGACAAACATTCCAGTTGAAAGTAATCTATGAAGGATGGCCTCCAGAGGCTGTAAGGTCAAGGTGACGAAAGCCCCGCTGGCGTGCCCACTTGACGCCCTGCCATGGGGCCTGCATTGTGGCGCCAGCAAGCGTGAAACAGCCAATTGCACAATTCGCGTATCATCATAAGAAAGGCTCTTAAGAAGCGGAAATGTTTCTATTAATTGATAATTACGATAGCTTCACCTATAACCTTCTACACTATCTGGGTGAGCTCGGCGCCGAGGTCGAGGTGAGGCGCAATGACGCGTTAAGCGCGGTCGACGCCATGGCACTCGACCCCCAGGGAATCGTCATATCACCGGGTCCTTGCGATCCCGACCGCGCCGGTATCTGCCTCGATCTGGTCAAACGGGCCGCGGGCACGCTCCCGGTTCTCGGTGTTTGCCTTGGCCACCAGTGTATCGGTCAGGCGTTTGGTGGGCGCATTGTCCGCGCGCCTGAGCCCATGCACGGAAAGCTGAGCCAGATTCGTCACGGGGGCCACGGGGTCCTGTTAGGTATCCCCTCGCCCTTCTCGGCGACGCGCTACCATTCTCTTGTCGTTGAGCGCGACGGCTTGCCCGACATCATGGAAATCACTGCCGAAAGCGACGACGGCGTCATTCAGGGCCTTGCACACCGTGAGCTGCCCCTCCACGGTGTGCAGTTCCATCCCGAAAGCATCGCTTCCGAGCATGGCCACCGATTGTTGCGCAATTTTCTCGAACTGGCGACCACCGGGAGGGCCGCGGCATGAACGAAACCGCTAACGACATGAAGCCCCTGTTGGCCAAGGTTGCGGGCGGCGACACGCTGACGGCAAACGAGGCCGAGGCCGCCTTCGACATCATCATGTCGGGCGATGCCACGCCGGCCCAAATTGGTGCATTCCTGATGGCCTTGCGGGTGCGGGGCGAAACTGTCGATGAGATCACCGGCGCGGTCAGCATCATGCGCGCCAAGGCCCTTAAAGTGTCGGCCCCGGCTGATGCCATCGACGTCGTCGGCACCGGCGGCGACGCTTCCGGCACTTTTAACATTTCAACCAGTGCCTCCTTGGTTGTTGCTGCTTGCGGCGTTCCCGTGGCCAAGCATGGTAACCGGGCGCTGTCGTCCAAATCGGGAGCGGCGGATGTGTTGGTGGCGTTGGGAGTCAATATCGACGCCGATATGACCCTGGTCGAGCGCTCGATTCACGAGGCCGGGATTAGCTTTCTCATGGCGCCGCGCCACCACAGCGCCATGCGCCATGTGGCCGGCCCGCGTACCGAACTCGGCACGCGCACCATCTTTAACTTACTGGGTCCCCTTTCCAATCCGGCCGGTGTTACACGCCAGTTCACCGGTGCCTTTGCACGCCAGTGGATCGAGCCCATGGCCAAAGTCCTGGGCAACTTGGGGTGTGAGCGCGCCTGGGTGGTGCACGGTGCCGACGGCCTCGATGAAATGACCACCACCGGCCCATCTTACGTGGCTGAGTTGAAGGACGGTAAGGTCACCACCTTCGAGGTCTCCCCCGAGGACGCCGGCCTTCCGCGCGCCACACCCGATGATCTTAAGGGCGGCACACCGGAAGAAAACGCCAAGGCCCTTGGCGCCTTGCTCGACGGCGCCCCCGGCCCCTACCGTGACGTAGTTCTCTACAATGGCGCCGGGGCGCTGGTCGTCGCCGGCAAGGCCGCAACCCTGACCGAAGGCGTCGCCTTGGCCGCCGACGCCATTGACGCCGGCCGCGCCAAGGCAACCTTGGAAACCCTGATCGCCATCACCAATGCGGGCGGGAATGGGAAAGCCGAGCGGTGAGCGACATCCTGGCCCAAATCTGCGCCGACAAACGCCAACACGTGAAGCGCTGCAAACAGCGCCGCTCACTCGGCAATCTTTCGGACCTAGCCCGCGCGGTGCCGCCGTCCAGGGGTTTTGCCAAGGCCCTCAAGGCGGCCCTTGTCTCAGGGTATGGTCTCATTGCCGAGGTCAAGCGGGCATCGCCATCGAAGGGTCTGATCCGCCCTGACTTCAACCCTGTCGCCCTGGCCCAATCTTATGAGCGCGGCGGCGCCACCTGCCTTTCGGTGCTCACCGACGTGCCCTATTTCCAGGGCGCGGACGAATATCTGGTGGCGGCGCGTGCCGCGGTCGGGCTGCCGGTCCTGCGCAAGGACTTTATCCTCGACCCCTACCAGGTGGTTGAGACACGGGCGATGGGCGCCGACTGCATTCTCCTGATTATGGCCGCCATCGATGATTCCCAGGCCCGCGAGCTGGAGAATGCGGCCCTCGAATTCGGCCTGGATATTCTCGTCGAGGTCCACGACGAGGCCGAGATGGAACGGGCTCTCGGCCTGAAAGCGCAGCTCATCGGCATCAACAACCGCAATCTCAAGTCACTCACGGTCGATCTGGCGACAACGGAACGCTTGGCCCCCATGGTGCCGTCCGCGCGCATCTTGGTCAGTGAAAGCGGTCTCGCGAAACCGGATGACTTGGCGCGCATGGCCAAGGCCGGGGCGCACTGTTTTCTGATCGGCGAATCGCTGATGCGCGAAGCCGATGTGGAACAAGCGACCCGTGACCTGCTGCGCGCGCCCGTCGCCGAGACGGTCGGGGCCTAAGCCGTGGCACGCCTCAGTCACCTTGATGACAAGGGCCGGGCCCGAATGGTCGATGTCTCGGCCAAGGGTGAAACGGCCCGTAGCGCCACCGCTCGAGGGAGTGTCCTTATCGCGACGGAAACCATGGCACTCATCCAGGAAAATGGCGTCCCGAAGGGTGACGTGCTCGGCGTCGCCCGTCTGGCCGGAATCATGGGAGCGAAGCACACCTCCGACTTGATTCCGCTATGTCACCCCTTGGCGCTGTCCGCCATCGATGTGGAATTGACTTGCGACGTGGCGCGGTGCGCCATCGACATCACCGCGACGTGCAAGCTAAAGGGCCGTACGGGCGTCGAAATGGAGGCTTTGACGGCGGTCGCGGTGGCGGGGCTCACCGTTTATGACATGATCAAGGCGGTTGATCGCGGTGCCCGTATCACCGATATCCACCTGACGCGCAAATCCGGTGGCAAGTCGGGATCCTATGAACAAGGAGAAGGCGCTTAAACGCTTAAACGATAGGATCAAGCGATACCCCCCGCGTTCACAGACAATTGAGCAAGTTTGAATGGCGCCTTTCGGCCCCAGGAATTATTCTTTTGGTTGCCGAAAAGGTTGAGTTTGGAGGTCCCCGATGAAACGGGTTTGGCATCCTTTGTTTCTCCTTGGTATTGCCTTAACGGTTGGCGCCTGCGCCGGTTCGCTTGTCACGTCTCAGGGTCGGGCGCATCGTCCCGGCATGCCCGAAATCTTCGATTATGCAGCGGCCCGAGGCGAGATGCCGACGGTCATCATTGGTGATCCCTTTCCAGGCGCCAGGAAAGAGTTGGAGCACGCCGGCAGTGCCGCTTTGGGGCACCACTACCATGGCCCGCCTACCCGCTTCACGAGCCGTATTGCGGCCGACCCAGGAACCCGCCACCGACTCATCGTGATGTTCGATCCTCCTAAAGCACTCCCCTCAGCGGCACTATGCGGCGATACAAAGGCGTTGGCGGTGCCTACTAGCGTCGGCGCGTCGCGGGTCCTTGCCGTCTTCTGCGATCGAGGCGTCATCTACTCGGAGGCAACGGCCGGTGGTCCGGCGCCGGCTTCGCCCGACGATCCGGCCCTCGGTGCCATAATCGGCGCCGCAATGACGGCGCTTCTTCCCTGGATCGACCCCTTCAAGGACTTGGATTGAGCAAGAATACGCCAATGAAACAACGCCACGGCCTATGGCCCAGCCTCGCTTTTGGTGCAATGGTCTTCCTCGGCGCCTGCGAGATGGTGATGACCCAGGCCCACCATCACGGATCAGACGTTATAAACCGCTTCCAGTATGCCAGCGCCGGGCGTGATTTCACCACCGTGATCGTCGGCAACCCCTTCTCCGTGCCCAACCAGACCTTCGGGCGTATGGTGACCGATGCCATGCAGAATAAGCATTTCGGTGCCGTCATGCGCGACATCCTTCCCTCCCGCGACCCGGGTGAGGAACCTTCCTGCGAAGTCGAGCCCTGCTAGCGTTTGAGACCCGTGGCCTGGTCTAGGCCACACATCAGGTTCATGTTCTGCACCGCTTGGCCCGAGGCACCCTTGCCCAGGTTGTCGAGCAGCGCCGCGACCACCACCTGGCCATGCTCTTCGTTGGCAAATACGTGGAGACGAAGTTCATCGGTGCCGTTGAGTGCCTCTGGATCTAAGGTATCCATGGTGGCGGTCTCGGCAAGACCGGCGATGGTGACCATGGACGTCGGTGCATAATGGTCAGCCAGCGCCTCGTGAACATCGGTCGGCGTCGCTGCGCCGGGAAGTGCCCATAGTTGCAGGGGCAGCGAAACGATCAAGCCCTGGGCGAAGCGACCGACGCTGGGCACGAACAACGGCCTTCTCTCCAGTCCGCCGTGAACCTTGATCTCATCGGTATGCTTGTGATTGAGACCAAGGGCGTAGAGATAGATGGTGCTCTTGGTATAACCGGGCGAGGCCGCATCCTCGAAGGTCTCGATCATTTTTCGACCACCGCCGGAATAACCGGATACCGCGTTGAGAGTAACTGGAAAATCCGCCGGCACGATGCCGGCCATGACCAATGGGCGCACCATGGCGACGGAAGAGCAGGCATAACAGCCGGGATTGGTCACCCGCTTGGCGGCGGTGATCTTGGCCGGTTGGTCAGGCCCGTATTCGGCCATGCCATAGACCCAGTCACCATCGGTGCGGTAGGCGATGGAGGCGTCGATCAGACGGGCATCGGGGTTGTCGACCATGGCGACGGCCTGGCGCGACGCCTCATCGGGCAGGCACAGGATGGAAATTTCGGCCTGGTTGAGCATTTCAGCCCGTGCCACCGGATCCTTGCGCCGCCCGTGGTCGAGGCTTAGCACCTTCACGTCGCGCCTTTGGGCCAGCCGATCGCGGATCTGCAATCCCGTGGTGCCGGCCTCGCCGTCGATGAATATGGTTGTTGTCATCTCGCTCTGCCTGTTCGAGTTACCCAAAAGAGAAAGGGCGTTCCGCACCGGAACGCCCTCCCTTCGAGAACACGTATCCGTGCGGTGTTACCGCTTGGAGAACTGGAAGCTTCGTCGTGCCTTGGCCCGGCCGTACTTCTTACGCTCGACGACACGCGCGTCGCGGGTAAGAAAGCCGCCTTTCTTAAGCACGGACCTGAGAGTCGGCTCGTAAAGCGTCAGCGCTTTGGAGATGCCGTGGCGCACCGCCCCGGCCTGTCCCGAAAGACCGCCGCCAGTGACCGTGCAGGTAACGTCATACTGATTCTCGCGTCCGGCGGCGACAAATGGCTGGTTGAGGATCATGCGCAAGACGGGGCGGGCGAAGTAAGTCTCTTGATCGCGCCCGTTAACCGTGACCTTGCCCAAGCCCGGCTTGATCCAGACCCGGGCGATCGCGTTCTTGCGCTTACCGGTGGCATAGGACCGCCCCTGCGGGTCGATCTTGGGTTCGGCCAGGGCAACCAACGTCTCAACCGGCGCCATGGTCTCCGCCACTTCCTTCAGGTCTTTCAGATCATCGAGCGTGCGTGTTTCCTCGGCCATGCTCTCAGGCCCCTCGCTTATTTTTCGGGTTCATTGCCGCGACGTCCAAAACCTCGGGCGTCTGCGCCACGTGGGGATGATCCGGTCCGGCATAGACATGAAGCTTGCGCATCTGCTGGCGGCCCAGCGGATTGCGGCTGATCATCCTTTCCACGGCCTTAATCACGATGCGCTCCGGATGCTTGCCCTCAAGGACCTGTTCGACGCTGCGTTTCTTAATGCCGCCCGGGTACCCGGTGTGCCAATGGTAGATGCGGTCCGTCACCTTGCGCCCGGTAAGGCGCACCTTCTCGGCGTTAACGACGATGATGTTGTCGCCACAGTCGATATGGGGCGTGTACATAGGCTTGTGCTTGCCGCGCAGGCGAAGTGCGATGATGCTGGCCATCCGCCCGAGGATGAGGCCCTCGGCATCGACTACGAACCACTTCTTGTCCACGTCCTTAGGCTTAGCGGAATAGGTTTTCATGGGACCATCGCAAAACAAAAGAAAGCGGCGTCA
>JASLZL010000052.1 GCA_030754885.1 Rhodospirillales bacterium
CATTGTAACCTAGGGGTGGCCGGGTGGGGGTGTGGGCCGGCGCTGCAAAAAAACCTTAGTGCCGGAAGTGGCGCATGCCGGTTAGGACCATGGCGATGCCGGCGTCGTCGGCGGCGGCGATGACTTCGTCGTCACGCATGCTGCCGCCGGGCTGGATGACCGCCGTGGCGCCGGCATTGATGGCCGCCATCAGGCCGTCGGCGAAGGGGAAGAAGGCATCCGACGCGGCCACCGAACCGACCGCCCGGCTTTCCTTCAGTCCCGCCGCCTCGCCTGCCTCGCCCGCTTTCCAGGCCGCGATGCGCGCCGAATCGACGCGGCTCATTTGGCCGGCGCCGACACCGATGGTGGCGCCGTCCTTGGCGTAGACGATGGCGTTCGACTTGACATGCTTGGCGACCGTAAAAGCGAAGCGCAGGTCGGCCATCTCGGCGTCACTCGGCGCGCGCTTGGTGACCACCTTCAATTCGCCCTCGGTCAGCGCCGCGTCGCGTCCCTGAAGCAGGTAGCCGCCGGCCAGCGAGCGCAGCGTCATTCCCTGCCCGCCCGCGTCGGGCATGGCGCCGGTGACGAGCACGCGCAAGTTTTTCTTGGCGGCCAGGATGGCGCGGGCTTCGGCGTCGATCTCGGGCGCGATGACGACCTCGGCGAACAGTTTGGCTATTTCCCCTGCCGTGGCCCCGTCAAGGGCGCGGTTGACGGCGATGATACCGCCGAAGGCGCTCACCGGGTCGCAAGCCAGGGCCTTGGCATAGGCCTCGCCCAAGCTGCCGGCAACGGCCGTCCCACAAGGATTGGCGTGTTTGATGATGGCGCAGGCCGGTGGCTCGAACTCGGCGACCAGTTCAAAGGCGGCATCGGTGTCGCCCAGGTTGTTGAAGCTCAGTTCCTTGCCCTGGATTTGTTCGGCCTGGGCGACTCCGGGCCGGGCCTCGCCGCCGATGTAGAGCGCCGCCTCTTGATGCGGATTTTCGCCATAGCGCAGGCGTTGTTTCAGGGTGCCGGCGAAGGCGACGCGGCCGGGGAAAGGCTGGTCCAGAACGCCGTTGAACCAGGTCGCGATGGCGGCGTCGTAGGCAACTGTGCGGGCATAGGCGGCGCCGGCCAGGCGGCGGCGGAACGCATCGGTGGTCGCACCGTCGCCCGCCGTCATCTCGTCGATCACGGCTTGGTAGTCTTCCGCGTCGACCACCACCGTCACCCGGTCGTGGTTCTTGGCGGCGGCGCGGATCAGAGCCGGGCCGCCGATGTCGATGTTCTCGATCGCGGTGGCGAAGTCGGCGCCGCCGGCCACCGTTTCCTCGAAGGGGTAAAGATTGACCACCAAAAGATCGATCGGCGCGATGGCGTGGGTTTCCATCGCCGCCGCATGCTCGGCGTTGCCCTCGATGCCGAGAAGACCGCCGTGGATCGCCGGGTGCAGGGTCTTGACCCGGCCGTCCATGATTTCGGGGAACCCGGTGTGGTCGGAGACCTCGGTTACCGGAACGCCTGCGTCGCTCAGCGCCTTTGCCGAACCCCCGGTTGACAGGATCTCGACGGAACTTTGGGCGAGGAAGCGGCCAAATTCGACGAGGCCGGTCTTATCGGACACCGAGATCAGGGCACGGCGGATCTTAAGGGACATGGGCGGGGAACCTCCGATGCCTATGCGAAAGTGCACAGGGAATATTGCAAAATCTGCTTCTCCGGGACGAGCTTCATTTCACTCTGATGCGCTTGGTAGCCAGGGGTCGTATTCCGGCACCAGGGCGCGCATCATCGCCGATACTTCACGGGGGTCGGGCCGCCGGGCGGCGTCGGCCAATTTCCCAATGTCGCGGGCAAGCTCGGCGCCGTCGGTAAGGCGCGGCGCCGCCAACAAGATTCCCTTGCATTGGGTTTCCAACAGAGGTTCTCCACCGTGGAACTTTTCCTCGGCCAGTTTCTCGCCCGGGCGCACACCCACGATATCGATCTTGATGTCGACCTCGGGACGCAGGCCGGCCAGGCGGATGACCTGCTTGGCGAGGTCCAAGATGCGCACCGGCTCACCCATGTCGAGAACGAAGATCTTGCCCTCGTGGCGCGCGCCGGTGCCGCCCAGTGCCGAGGCTTGAAGGATCAATTCCACGGCCTCCTTGACGGTCATGAAATAACGCGTCATCGCGGGATCGGTGACGGTCAAGGGCCCGCCTTGGGCAACCTGCTTTTGAAACAAAGGCACCACCGAGCCGGTCGACCCCAAGACGTTGCCAAAGCGGACGGTGACGTAGCGCGTTCCCTCGCCGTTACCCCGTTCGACGTCAAGGGCCTGGCAATAGGACTCGGCGATGCGCTTGGTGGCACCCATGACGCTGGTCGGATTGACCGCCTTGTCGGTCGATACCATCACCATCAGCGGCGTTGCCGCTTGGCGGCACGCGTCGGCTACATTGACGGTCCCGACGACGTTGGTCATGACGCCTTCGGCGACATTGGTCTCGACCAGGGGCACGTGTTTCAACGCCGCGGCATGGAATACGATGTCCGGTGCCGCCTCGCCGATGAGCTGCGCGACCCGGTCGCGGTCCCGGACATCGCCCAGTTGGGCATGGCGTGAAAGGTCGGGCCGACACCCGGCCAGCTCCAAATCGATGGCGTAGAGGTTGAACTCCGAGTTGTCCAAGAGCGTCAGGTGGGCCGGCGAAAAATCCGCAACCTGGCGCACCAACTCACCTCCTATGCTGCCCCCGGCGCCTGTCACCAGGACACGCTTACCCTCGATTAGGCGCCCCATGGCGTCACGATCCAGAGGCGTCTGCGGGCGGCCTAGCAGATCCTCGATGGCGACCGGTTTGACCTCCAGCTCGTCGGCGATACCGCTCTTGAAATCTGTCAGGCGCGGTAGCCGGGCCAGAGTCATGCCTAAGTCCTCGGCCGCGTCCAAAAGCGCGCGTACCGTGGTGCCTTCGATGTCGTCCTTGGTCAGAATGAGGCGTTGCGGGCGCTCACCGAGTTCGTTCAGTCTGGCGACGACTTCGGGGATGACGTCCAAGGTCCCCAATACCTCGACGCCGTGGATGCGTTGGCCAACCCGAGCCTCGCGCTCCGAGACAATCCCGGCGATGGAGTAGTTGGCACCGTGCTGGCGCGCCAAGGCCCGGATGAACAGCTCAGCACCGTCCTCGGAACCGACCAGGAGGACCGGGATGCGGGTCCGCCCTTCTTCTTCCAGTCGCCACTCGAAGCGGCGGTCCTTGATCATGCGATATAAGAAGCGTGGGCCCCCCAGCATCGCCATCAAGATGAACCAGTTGATGATCAGGAGCGAACGCGGCAGCGATTCGAGACGCGTCCACAGAAACATAACCAGGAGGAACAAAAGGACGGCCAGGGTCGTCGAACGGGCGATGGCCACTAGGTCATTGAGCGATGCATAGCGCCACACGCCGCGGTATAGGCCCATGAACCAAAAGACCGCGGCGGCGACAACGGTGAACAGCACCGTTCCCTGGACCAGGAGCGTCGGCGAGTAGGCGTAGAGTGCGTCGCCAAGCCGAAGATAGAGCGACAGCGCGAACGAGCCCGCCGCCATGACGATGTCATGGACAAAAGCCAGCGAGGGGCGATTCAAGCGGGGAAGCCATGACGGCATCATCTGGACTCTACTCCTTCCCCTCGCGCCTGAAACCACGCCGCCGTCTCGCTCAAGCCCTGAGACAGGGTGAACGGGGGCGTCCAACCAAGATGGCGGCGGATTTTTCCGTAATCGACCACCAGGCTGTCAAGCAAACGAGCCACGACGGCCGATTTGCCGATCATGGCGCCGGCCAGCCTTAGGACACCCGCCGGCATGGGAAACAAACGCGCCGGCCGGCCCAGAGCCCGGGAGGTGTGGCGTAAGAGGTTGGCCGTGGAAATATCCTCACCGTCGCGCAGCAGATACGTCTCACCGGCCGCCGCCGGGTGATCCAGGCAGCAGGCGATGGCGTCGGCTAGGTTGCCGACAAAGATCAGACTACGCCGGTTGACCGCCCCGGCCAAGGGCAAGGGTGCCCGGGCCTGGCAAATTTTGAGCAAAGCCAGGAAATTGCCCCGGACGCCAGGCCCATAGACCAATGGCGGCCTGACCACCACGACCTCCAGGCCGCTACGCCGGGCTATCTCGGCCAAGCCCGTCTCCGCTTCCGACTTGGAACGTGCGTAGGGGTCGTCGGGGGCTGGCGGGTCGCTCTCACGGAAGGGTGCCGTCGTCGTTCGTTCGCCGTTTACCTTGACGGTACTGAGAAAGACGAAACGTCTGACACCGGCCGCTGCGGCCGCCTCGGCGAGGCTGAGCGTGCCTTCGGTGTTGGCCTGGCGGTGCAGTATGTCCGCGTCGGCGGTCTCGTCCATCACGTGGACTCTTGCCGCCAGGTGGACCACCGCCTCGACGCCGTCAAGGGCCGGACGCCAGTCCGTCTCCGGGCCGAGAGGACCGGTGACGTGGACGGCATCGACGTCGAGGTCCCGTGCCGAGCGGCGATCGCGCGTCGTGATGGCTACCCGGTATCCGGCGGTGCGCAAGCGCGGAGTGACGGCGCGGCCGATGAACCCACTGGCACCGGTGACAAGGACGCTCTTCATGAGGGGGGGAGGGCCGCCACTTCGCCGCCGCGCCCCTGAGCCGCCAAGTCGAGGACCTCGATCATCTGGCGGGCCTGGCGTTCGCGGGTATGAAGCGGCGCGGCGGCTAGGCTCCGCTCGCCATAGGTGCGCCGCAAGGCGTCATCCTCTAACAGATTTATCGTGGCCTCGGCCAGGGCACCCGGGTCCTCGGCGGGAACCCAAATGCCGGCCTTGTCGGTGGCCAGGATGCGGCTCGCCTCGCCGTCGGGCGAGGCCACCACCAGGGGCAGGCCCATGCCCATGGCCTCGAACATTTTAGACGGGATGACCTCACGGAATACGGACGAGTTCTTCAAATGCACCAAAGCCACGTCGCACAAGCTCCACACCATCGGAATGTCGTCCTTCGGTTGCGGCGGCACGAAGATCACGTTGTTGAGCCTTCTTCGGCGGGCCTCGATCATCAACTTGATCCGTTCGGCGCCCGAGCCGACAAGGATGAAACGCAGGCGCTCGACATGGCGCAGCCGGTCCGCTGTATCAAGGACGTTGCCAAGCGCGTGGGCCATGCCGTGGGTGCCGACGTAACCGACCACGAAGCATCCTTCCAGGCCCCAGGTTTCGGCCAGCGTCTTGTCGCGCGGGCGCGGTCCATAGCGCGACAGATCGACGCCGTTGACGACGACGGCGATCTTGTCGGGCGATATCCCGCGCGCCGTCAGATTTTCCTTGAAGGCGCCGGTCAGCGCGACGACGCATTCCGAACGGCGGTATAGATATAGTTCGAGCTTTTCCATCATCCTCAGCGAGATACCTTCGTGAAGGGCGCCGACGGCGGCGATCGATGCCGGCCACAGGTCGCCGAGCTCAAAAACAAACGGGACGTTGCGTACCTCCCCGAGTCCCCAACCCGCGACGGCGGCGAAGAACTGGGGCGATGTGGCGACGATAACATCGGGCTTGGGCTCACGGAATCCTGCGGAAAATCCGCTCGCCATGAAGCTCAGAAAGTCTAAGGTCCTGAGGAATACCCCTTCGTTACGGGTGATGAAGGTCTTGACCCGGATCACGCGGATGCCCGACATCTCTTCGCTCTGATGCCAGCGGTTTTCATAGCCCGGAAAGAGCTTTCCGCGCGGGAAGTTGGGGGCGCAGGTCACCACGGTGACGCGGTAGCCCCAACCGACCCAAAAACAGGCGCGCTCGTAAACGCGGGTCGCCGCGGCGTTGGTTTCAGGGGGAAAATTCTCGGTCAGAAACAAGATGTGCATGTTTATCGCCGTTGGCCGGGGGTTGCCGGCTCTTTCATGCCCGGCCCCAAGTGGAGAAGCAACGCCGAGACGATCACCGCCGCACCGGCGAGGGCGGGCCACGGCCAACCAAGGGCGGCCAGGGCGGCGAGTGCGATCAGGCACAGGTTGGCCACGATGACGGCTCCGACGACGGCGCCATGGCGCCGGCCCTGTTGCACGGCGCGTTGGTAGAAATGCTCACGATGGGCCCGCCATATGGTAGCGCCGCGCAAAGCTCGTCGGAACAGGGTGATCGAGGAATCCGCCAGGTAGTAAAGAGGCAATATCAGGGCCGAGGTCCAATACCCGTGGGCTGAGAGATCGAGCAGAAGCCAGCCGAGTAGGAGACCTAAGGGAACGCTGCCAACGTCGCCAAGAAAGATGCTTGCCGGCTGCCAGTTCCACCACAAAAAGCCAAGTGCCGCGGCGACGGCCGTCAGCCCATAAAGCATACTGGCGTCGCCCAAACCGGCGACCACGGCGATGACGGCAACGCCGGCGCCTAGGGATGCGGTCTCGGCCCCGGCCAGGCCGTCGATGCCGTCCATGAAATTAAACAGGTTGATGAACCAGAGCCACAACAGACCCGCGGCGGCGGTGTCCAAGCCGGCGGGCAGAAGGCCGCCTAAATAGGGTCTGCCGCCCGGCAATGCTATGAGAACGGCGGCAACCACGCCGGCCTGAACCACCAGTCTCCATACCACCGTTAATCCTTTAAGGTCGTCGATCCACGACACAATGCCGAGCCCGAGCGCGGCGCTGCAAAGAACGAGGCTGGTCCGTGCCTGATCGGCGCTGCCGGCGGAGCCGATGGTGAACCAGGCGATGATCAGAACGGTGATCACGGCGAGGCCGCCGCCGCGCGGCGTCGCCACGCCGTGGCTGCTGCGTTCGTTGGGCAGATCAAGGATCGACCGGCTGCGCAGAAGCCACAGAACAAGGCGTGTGCCGACAAGAGAGGCGGCGAGCACGGCAACGAAAAAAACGGCGGTGAACCAGCCCATGACAAGAGTTTACCCCGAACCCGGCCACAAAAAAACCGCCCCGAGGGGCGGCGGTATGCAGTTAATATTTTTCGGTACCAGCCCGCAATGTTTAAGATTACGGGTGGCGGCGGAATTGCCAGCGCACGACGGTGTCGCCCGCCGCAAGGGGCGTTTCGACGACGATCTGGCGGCTCTGGTGCATCTCGCCAAAGTGGGGGGCATAGACGCTGTCGTCCAGGCGCACGGCCTCGCCCGGAGCCTCGAACAGCCATGTCCCCATCCCCGGCGCATCAAGGCTAAGAACGCCACCCGCGCCGAGAGCCACCCTGACGTCGGGATGAAGGTGAAAGCGCGCGGCCATACGCCGGCTGGTGCCGGGGCTCCGAGTCCTTTGCACACGGTCTTCGCCGCTGAGCCGTCGACCGTCGCTGGCAAGCGACAAGCGACGGTGATGGATCAGTCCCAGGCGCCGGTAACCGTCGTGTTGGCCCACGACGGAGATCCCGTCTGCGTCGGTACGGCGCCGGCCTTGGGCGTCGCGGGGCCGGCGGCCGAGACGAAAGACGCCGTAAACCTCGGCGCTGTCGATGCCGTCGATCTCGACCGTCGAATGGGCGGCGGTGCCGCGCAGGCGGTTGCGCCATGCCGCGTCCTGATAGGCATAGGTGCCGCAATTGACGACCAGCCGCGCGTCGGCGACCGAGAACTCGAAGGCCAAGGTATCGGCGTGGGCGTGGGCCGGAAGTTCATCGGGGCAACAGCGCCCGGTATCCATCACGGCCACCGCTTCGCCTGCGGCCAACCGGTGATAGCCGGCCTGGTCAAGTGTCTCGGGGGCCTTGGGTGGGTTGCCCAACAGTTTGTCCAGCCGCTCCAGGCGGGTCGAATCGCCGACATCGCCGTCGTTGAACAGGGCCAGACCCCCATCACCCAGACGAAAAAAGGCAAGGGTCCGGGCCATGCGCCCAATGGTGTCGTCCAGCCAGGCCGGAGTGGCGGTCTTGGTCTCTGCCAGCAGGGCCTGAAGATCGATCAGGTCGCAGAGAACCTGGAGATGATAAGCCGGCGAGCGTTCATAATGACAGCCGTCGGGCAGCACCTGTTCGGCGATGGTGTCGGTTAGCGCCGCCAGGGCGGTGGCGGCGAGCTCCCCCTTGCCAGCCAGGCAATGGCCGGCGGCGGCCAGGGCTTTCAGGTTCTTGATCATGTGGTTGCCGCCGACATCGCGTTCGACGACGCGACCAAGGTGGCGGACCTGACGGTCGAGGGATAGAACAAAGCGGTGCCGCCAGTCGTCGTCGGCGCCGTCCAGAACAAACGGCGCATGGCAAAGCCAGGCGTAAACGCGGAGCGATAAAGGATAAGGATGCCAGGCAATATCGCCGGGGCGCGGATGGGCGTCTATCCATTCGCCGATAAGGGCGCGGGCGTAAACGGCGCCATCTTCCACGTCGCGCAAGTCGGCCAGCCATTCGAAGTAATGAAGCGTGAAACGCCACAAAAGCGACTGGCCACGGGCTTGCCAGTCAAACGGCTGGGCGAAAGGATGGTCGTGTCCGACGAGGCGGATATGACCGCCCCGGATGCGGTGTCCGTTGGCCGCGTCGCCCGGCCACAGGTGGGGAGGAACGGCCACAATCGCCGCCTCGCCGTCGGGCGTCAGGCACCAGCGGTCGTAAAGGCTCGAGGCAAACCAGGGCGCCAGCAAGTGGCGGCCGAGACGGTGCCCAACCTGGGCCGGACGCAGGTAACGCAGCGTGCGCAGGACCGGGGTCATTGGGCGGTGCGCCAGGCGTCGAGAACTAGCAAAGACCAGATTTTAAGGGAGTGATCGCGCCGGCCGTTGCGTTGTTCGTCGAGAAGGCGTGCCACCGGTTCCCATGCCAGTCCGGCCGAGGCCATGGTCTTAGGCGTCAGGCGCTCGGCGACCAGATCCGCTAAGTCATTTTTCAGCCATACGCCCATGGGCGGGTTGAAACCGCGCTTGCGCCGGTCAACCACGGATGCGGGCAAAAGGCGCCTTGCCACCGCCTTCAACAGCGTTTTCATTCCGCCCTGAAAACGAAGTTCGGGTGATAGCCGTTGCACTGCCTCGATAACCCGGTGGTCGATGAGGGGCAGGCGCAACTCAAGGCCGTGGCGCATGCTCATGGCATCGCCGTAGGCCAGCAAGTTACCGGGCAGAAAGGACAACAAATCGGTCTGCTGCATGGCATCGAGTGGTTGGCTGGACGGCGCCTTTTCGTACAATTCAGCGATCGGACGTTCGGGCCGGGCACCGTCGCCGCCAAGCAGGGCGTGGCGCTCGGCGGGGTCGAAATATTCAACCCAGGAGGCATACATTTCGCTGTCGCAATAATTGGCGCCGGCCACGAACTCCCGCACCCGGCGCAACGAATGCCGACCCCGGGTACTTTCGGGGATGAACCGCGACAAGGGCTCGACGACACGGCCCCGTAGCCAGTCCGGCAGACGGCGGTAGCGCGCTGCCAAAAGACCGCCCCGATAGCGCGGATAGCCCGCAAAGACCTCGTCACCGCCGTCGCCGGCCAGGGCCACGGTGACGTACTCGCGGGTCCTGCGTGACAGGTCGTGGATCAACAGTGCCGTCGGATTGCCGAAGGGTTCGCCGAAACCACTGACGGTATCGTCGAGAAGGCCCGTCAATCCGGCACCGGCCGCCAATTCCGTGTGGTTGCTGCCAAGGTCATCGGCCACCCGCCTGGCCCAGTGGCGTTCGTCATAGGCCGCCTCATTGAAGGTCATGGTGAAGGTGTTGATGGGCCGGCCACCCTGGCGGCGTGCGTTCTCCGCCATCAAGGCAGCGATTACCGAGCTGTCGATGCCGCCCGACAGGAAGCAGCCGATGGGAACGTCGGCCACCATGCGGTCGACGACGGCCAGACGGATCGCCGGCAGAAGTTCCTCCACCGCCTCTGCGACCTTAATTTGGCGCCCCCCGGTAAACTGAGGCCGCCAATAGCGCTCGATCTGGAATTTGCCGTCGCGCCATCGCAACATTTGTCCCGGCGGCAATTTTCGGATGCCCCGATGGATGGTTTTTGGGGCCGGGACGTAAAGGCAGGCAAGAAACTCCGACAAGGCTTCGCGGTCGACACCCAAGTCGATGCCTGGGTGCGCCTTAAGGGCGTGAATCTCCGATGCGAAGGCAAGGTTTCCACCACTGAGCGGCGCGTAGACCAGGGGCTTGATGCCCAGTCTGTCGCGCACCAAAAGCATTTCCTTCTTTTCGCGGTCCCACAGCGCGAAAGCAAACATTCCGACCAGCCGGCCGAGCGCTTGGGTTCCCTCGCGGCGCAACAGGACCAAAAGCACTTCGGTATCGCTTTCGGAACGAAATTGCTCGCCCTTCGATTCCAATTGTGCGCGCAAATCCAGGTAATTGTAGATCTCGCCGTTAAACGAGAGGACATAACGCCCGCAATCCGACGTCATGGGTTGGGCGGCGGCGGGACTGAGGTCGATGACGGCGAGGCGGGTATGGGTGAGGCCGGGGCCGCCCTCTTCGTTTTGCCACAGACCCGTGCCGTCGGGACCGCGATGGCGCAACCGGTCGCGCATGCTGGCCAGGACGGCCGCCGATGCGATTGTGCTGCCGGCTATTCCACACATGAATTGGGTTTAACGCATCACGTTATAGCGCACGATACACCAGACCGCACTGAGGCCGTCTCTCCAGGTGATTTTCTTGCCGTCCTCGTAGGTCCGCCCAGCGTAGCCGATGCCGACCTCGTAAATACGCGGTCGAGGTTTGAGATGGCTGATCTTGGCGGTGATCTCCGGCTCGAAACCAAATCGATCCTCCTTGATAACAATCCCCTTGATGATGGGGCCGCGGAACACCTTGTAGCAGGTCTCCATGTCGGTCAGGTTGAGATCGGTGAACATGTTCGACATCAGGGTCAGGAATTTATTACCCAGGCTGTGCCAGAAATAGAGCACGCGGGTGCTCTCGCCGCCCTTGAAGCGCGACCCATAAACCACGTCGGCACCGCCTTCGACAATGGGCGCCAGTAATTTCGGGTATTCCGCCGGATCGTATTCCAAATCAGCATCCTGGACCAAGACGATGTCGCCGCCGGCCAACTCAAAGCCGCTGCGCAAGGCCGCGCCCTTGCCCCGATTCACCGGATGGCTAAGCACGCTGACGCGATCGTCCTTGGCCGCCAGGGCCTGGGCGATGGCCGCCGAGCCGTCCGATGAGGCATCATCGACGACGATCACTTCGCACTCCAACCCCAAGGTGTCGGCGCCCAGCACGCGCTCGACGACGGTCTCCAGTGTCGCCGCTTCGTTGTAGCAAGGGATGACAACGGAGAGCTTCATGGCGGACCGATTATCAAGTTCGAGGATTCCACATCAACGAAAAGGACACCTTTGCGGCGTTACCGTCAAGATATCGAACGTTGCCACGTCGGCGGCAAGGTCGGGCAAGGTGCGGGACGCGAAGACGCGCGCATCAACTTTTTCCAAGGGTTCAGCGCATCCCGACCGGCGAATTGACCCAATCAACCGCTCGAACGTTGGTTGGTCCGGGGTGCCGTCGGTCGCGGTATCACTTTGAGGCTGGAAGGCCAAGTGGGTAATGCCCAATCGCGTGACTTGAGAAAAAAAGCGTTCGGGTCCGGCGGTGGCCGGAAACAGGTCAAGCAAGGCTTGGTTGACGGGATGGACAAAATACGTCGGGACGTCGATCAAATACAGCAATTGCCGATGGCCAAGCGCTACGCGGTCGGTGGACTTGAGGTTGGCGTTCAGCCACTTCGCCAACCCATGACCAGTAACGTTTCGCTCCAAGAACGCGTCCCGGCCGTCACCGGCAAGCCAATGGCGCGCATAGGCCACGGTGAAGATCGTTTGTCCCGCCAGTTGAAGGGCGATGGTAAAGGCGAAGACCGCGATCATGGGCCGGCATATGGCGCTTCGATCGCGCATCGCAACCGCCGCCGCCATAACGCATAACAAAAGCAAAGGATAGATGGGCAGCAAGTGGCGCACCCGTTGCGAAGAGCCGGTAAAGAACCACAAAGCGTAATGAAGGGCGACGAGAAGGGCGATCGGGGCCAGGGCGCTTGATCTGAGTTGATCGCGCCGGGTCCACAGTCCGGCTATCGCAAACGGCACCATCAGAAGGACGAAGGGACCAAAACCGGTTCGCCCCGATTCCATCACGGCATCGCCCATCAAGGTCGCCCGGAACGGGTAGAGGAGAAGCCAAAGCGGATTTCGAGCGACCACCGTTTCACGACCGAAGAAGACGTCTTTCAGAAAATCGGCATGAGACTGATCCCAGTATCCGGGGTTCGTGTATTCGACCCACCCGAACAGCAGGGGAAACACGGGATCACCGGAATGGACCCAATTCCAACCGTACCACTGGGTTCCCGCCAACAGGGCCCCGACCGAAAATATCGCGCCGCGCCGTAGCCAGCCCCTGCCGGCCAGGAGCGTCAGTCCCGCCGCGACGACGAACACGCCGCCCAGGTATTTCGATCCCATGTAGAAACCGGCCATCACCCCGGCCAGCAACGCATATCGGAGCGGCCCTCCCTTAAGTGCCGTGGCGACCGCAAGGGCGGCGACAAGCACGAACATTGCCATGCGTGTCTCTACCTGTCCGCTGCCGGCGCCGTAGAGAACGGTCGGTGTGGTCACAAGAACGAGGGTTCCGGCCAATGACCAGGTCGCGGACAGGTGACGCCGGCAAACGGTGTAAAAAAGGGCGCCGACGGCCCAACCACTCAGCATGGTCCACAGCGTCAACGCGGTCTCGCCACCCAGGCCGAGCGCCGGGATATAGGTCATCTGGACCAACAAGGGCACCGCGCCGTCGACGGCACGGGGCACGAATTCCAGGCGTCCCGCCGCGATAAACTGTTTCGGCAGGGCAAAATGATAGGCCAGGGAATCGGCGTCGGCGGGTGGGGCCAGACCTTCCAAGAGGTCAAACACCACCACTGTGCCGAGGAGAGCCGCCAGCGACCAAAACACCGCACCCGGCCCGGTTTCAAGGGGCGTCACCAGGGGACGGCCGAGGAGCAGCACGCCGAACGCTCCAATGATGAGAACGCTAACCAGAACCGGCTGGTTCAGGAGTTCCAAGGCGCCGATAAAGAAAATGATCCAGCCAAGGACTCCGAACCCAGCCGCGAAAGACCAACACGCCCGTTCGCCAGGTTTCAGATCGGCCAGAATCCCCAGACACTTAAGCAAGACCGCGCCAAGGCCCACACAACAGGCCAGTTCCAGCGCGACGACGAAGGCGGCGGTCATGACACACCCAGAAGGCGGGCGATGGGGCCGATCAGGCCCCGAAACTGATAGAGATAGGCCGCCCCGGCGACCACGACCCAAAGCCACAGAACCAAGCCGACGCTCTTGGGTTCACTCCACATTGACGAATTTCCGGCACTGGTCCGCCAGGTAGAGCGTCCCGAGCGTGACAAGCGAAACCCCCGCCAGGCCAAGCAGACGCGTCACCGCCACCGCCCTTGGGCCGGATGGCGTCTCGCGGTTCATGGCGAAGCCGTAAACGACGACCGCCACTCCGGTTACGATGCCCAGGTTCTCGAATATGAGTTGGCCCGCGATGAGTGTTGCCGCCTGGGCGACGAACGACCGCATATAACCGCCGCTGATGAGGACGAACAAGAGAAACAAGAAGCCGATGGTCGAAAAATCGGAGGCGCCCATGTCTTGTTCCACGAATAGGGGACCGCTTCGCGCCCATCCGAAGATACTCATGAACACCGCGACCATCAGCAAAAGCCGCAGGGTGGCGCCCCTGTAGGCGAAGAAGGCCGCGACCAAGATGGGAACAAATCCCAGCATTCTGGTGACAATGACGCTGACGACGACCAGATAGCTTTCCGTGACCGGTATCGACAGAGCTTCGGCCCTGTGGCGGTCGGGAAGCATGTCGAGGACCCGCGATGCTTGGACCAGGGTCTGCTCCAACGCCAAACCCACCCACGCGTCGGCAACCCTAAGGCAAATCGGCAAGTGGCCGCACAGTCCCGCCCGCCAGCTGTAATCGGACGTGCTAACCACCTTTCCCTCGCTGACAAATCGTAGCACTTCGGCGTCCCGCAGGGCGAAGGCCAGGAGGGTCAGGCAGATCAAGGGGAAACCGAGGACGGATACCTCGACCATGGAACGGGCGTTGCCCTTGGTGGTCATTATCGCTGATCCTTGGTGTTATTTCGCGAGACTTCGTTAATCCCGGGCACCCAAGCCTTCCCAATATCCAGCCTGGCCCAACGCCGATTCTACGTTAGGAATGAGGCGGTTGTAGCACACGGATCAAGGCGATAATAGATTGCCCGATCGGGGCATCGCCGCCGCCGGGCACACCGATTGGGAAAACCTAAACGCCGCCGGGGAAAATATTTGGGCATTGGACTTCGGGAGCGAAAATGGTAAATCAACGCCGAGCCGGTGGCGGCACGATTTGATTTTTTTCCGGCCTTCGTCGTGGTCGGCGCCCGCCGATCCACGTTCCCACGAGAATCGAGGACCGAGAGCGTGAAGATTTTCGTTACCGGTGTTGCCGGATTCCTGGGAAGCCATCTGGCCGATGTGTTCCTTGCCGATGGGCATCAGGTGATCGGCGTCGATAACATGATCGGCGGACACTTGGACAATGTCCCGGACAAGGTGGACTTCCACCAAGTGGATTGCTGCCAGTTCGACACCATGTCGCGTCTCACGGAAGGCTGCGACGTGGTGTATCACTGCGCCGCAACGGCCTACGAGGGGCTTTCCATGTTCTCGCCCCACCTCGTGACCCGCAACATCGTCGATGCCTCGGTTTCGGTTCTCAGCGCCGCGATCCAGAACCGGGTCGGCAGGTTTGTGTACTGCTCGTCGATGGCGCGCTACGGAAAAAACAAGGTGCCGTTTCTGGAGACCTATGCCACACAGCCCGAAGACCCCTACGGGATCGGCAAGGTGGCGGTCGAGGATATCCTCAAAAACCTGTGCTCGGTGCACGGTGTCGATTGGGTCATCGCGGTGCCCCACAACATCATCGGGCCCAGACAGAAATACGACGATCCCTATCGCAACGTCGCCGCCATCATGATCAACCTGATGCTCCAGGGCCGCCAACCCATCATTTATGGCGATGGGCGTCAGAAACGCTGTTTCTCGTTCATCGACGACTGCGTTTACTGCCTCAAGGAGATGGCGTTCCGCGACTCAGTGATCGGCCAGGTCATAAACATCGGACCCGACGAAGAGTTCACGGAAATTATCGAGCTCGCCGAAATCATCGCCAATCTGGTTGGTTTCAATCTAAACCCCGTTCACATGGCGGACCGGCCGCAAGAGGTGAAGATGGCCACGTGCTCGGCCGACAAGGCGCGCCGTCTTCTGAGCTACGAGACGACGGTGCCGCTTCGCGACGGGCTCCAACACATGATCGACTACATCCAAATGCGCGGCACGACGCCGTTCAAGTATCACCTGGACCTTGAAATCATTAACGACAAGACTCCGAAGACCTGGTCCGAACGGCTGCTCTGATCCACTAGGCCACGAGACGCATGGAGACGAATGACGATGTGGAACGGCCAAAGCGTCGGTATCGTCTTCCCGGCCTATAACGAGGCCCAGAACATCGCCATTGCCGTCGCCGAGTTTCGGGCCCTGGCGGGGGCCGACGGCGCGCCCCTCGTCGATCGAGTGGTCGTGGTCGATAACAATTCAACCGATGGCACCGGGGACTTGGCCCGGGGCGCCGGCGCCGAGGTCGTCGTTGAAACCACGCAAGGGTATGGAAACGCCCTTCAGCGCGGTCTCCGCGAAATCGATACCGACCTCATCGTGCTCTGCGAACCGGACGGGACGTTCGCTTCCAAGGACATCGTCAAGTTGCTGGCCTATTCGGAGGATTTCGAGATGGTCTGCGGAACACGGACCAATCCCGGCATGATCTGGGACGAGGCCAACATGAAGTGGTTTTTGAGACTGGGAAACTACTTCGTCGCAAAGGGGCTTGAGATCCTCTACAAAACCCGGTCGCTGTCGGACTGCGGTTGCACGTTCCGTCTCATCCGCAAAGACGCCGCCCGGCGCATCGACGGCGACTTGTTTGTCGGGGCGTCCCATTTTCTCCCCAACATGATCATCGCCGCCAAGATGAACGGGGTCGATTTCATCGAAATTCCGGTTTCCTATAAGGGCCGAACAGGGGAGTCGAAGATCACCGGGTCTTGGACCGGGATGTGGAAGACGGGGATTGCCATGGTCTGGCTTATCTTGGCCTGTTGGCCGAGGTTTCTTTTCAGGTCCTCGAATACAAAACCGAAACCAGCCACCGAGCGTTCCGATAGGTGAGTCCGATCGCCCTCGGGCAGTCGGTCGGCAAGCTTCACTTCGTGACCGACAGGGTCATCACGTTGTGGCCCGGCGACATTGCGTGAAAGGCTCTCCCCAATCGGCTCCCTGAAT
>JASLZL010000053.1 GCA_030754885.1 Rhodospirillales bacterium
TTTGAATCTACTTTGAAACCTTCAAACCTAAACCATTGATTCTAATATACTTTGAATCTACTTTGAATGTCTATAAAAACTATTAAGCAACTGTTTTTATTGACTATTCCAAACTACGGATTACTCCCACTCGATGGTGCCGGGGGGTTTTGAGGTGACGTCGTAGACCACCCGGTTGATGCCTTTTCCCTCGTTGATGATGCGCCCCGCCACGCGGCTCAGAAATTCGTGGTCGAAGGGATAGTAATCAGCGGTCATGCCGTCGACCGAAGTGACGGCACGCATGGCGCAGACGTAATCATAGGTGCGCGCATCGCCCATCACCCCCACCGAGCGCACCGGTAACAACACGCAGAACGCCTGCCAGATCGTGTCGTAGAGGCCGGCGATACGGATTTCGTCGAGAAAAATTGCGTCGGCGCGGCGCAAGATGTCGAGCTTGTCTTGCGTCACGTCGCCGGGAATGCGGATGGCCAGCCCCGGTCCCGGGAAGGGATGGCGGCCGACGGCACTGGCCGGTAGGCCCAACGCGCGGCCCAGCACCCGCACTTCGTCCTTGAAAAGCTCGCGCAATGGTTCGACCAGCTTGAGGTTCATGCGCTCGGGCAGGCCGCCGACGTTGTGGTGGGACTTGATGGTCACCGAAGGCCCGCCGGCGAACGAGACCGATTCGATGACATCGGGATAAAGCGTGCCCTGGGCCAGGAAGTCCGCGCCGCCGGCCTTCTTCGCCTCTTCGTCAAAGACGTCGATGAAGGTGGCGCCGATGATCTTGCGTTTGTCCTCGGGGTCCGTCACTCCGGCCAGGCGGTCGAGGAAAAGCGCCGATGCGTCGCGGTGGACCAAGGGGATGTTGTAATGGTCGCGGAACAGCGTCACCACCTCGGCGGCCTCGCCCAGGCGCAAGAGCCCGGTGTCGACGAAGACGCAAAGAAGCTGCTCGCCAATGGCGTGGTGTAACAGCGCCGCCACGACCGACGAATCGACGCCGCCCGAAAGCCCGCAGATAACCCGGCCCTTACCGACTTGGGTGCGCACTTTTTCGGTCTCTTGCTCCAGGAAGGCGGCCATTGTCCAATCACCCGTGCAGCCCGCCACCCGGTGGGTGAAGTTCTTCAACAGCCGCGCCCCTTCGGGGGTGTGCACGACCTCGGGATGGAACATGAGGCCATAGAACTGCCGCTCGTCATCGGCGATGGCGGCGAAGGGCGAGCCATCGGAAGTCCCGACGACCCGAAATCCGTCGGGCAGGGCGTTCACACGGTCGCCGTGGCTCATCCACACTTGTTCGCGTTGGCCGACCTGCCAGGCGTCGTGGAATAGCGCACAGTCGTCAGTCACGTCGACGAAGGCGCGGCCAAATTCTCGGTGGTCCGAAGACTCCACCTCGCCGCCGAGTTGCGACACCATCGCCTGCTGGCCATAGCAGATGCCCAATACCGGTACTCCCATCTTGAACACCTGATCGGGCGCGCGGGCGCTTCCGGCCTCAATCACCGAGGCCGGGCCGCCAGACAAAATAACGGCCTTGGGCGCGAAATCGTCGAGGAAGGTGTCGGTCACGAGGTTGAAGGGATGGATCTCGCAATAGACGCCGCTTTCGCGCAACCGCCGAGCGATAAGCTGGGTCACCTGGGAGCCGAAATCGATGATGAGGATGCGCTCGGTCATGGGAGCGCGACCATACCCCATCGGCGGAACTCTCGCCAAGGCCTCAAGCCCGACGTTCGAGGACGGCGCAAAAATATCCATCGGTATCCGTCGCCGCCGGGCTGAGCCTGAGGGACGGCCCGTCCACGGGGCAGGGGGTGGCGAGGATTTGGCGCCACACCTGGGCACAATCGAGGGCGGCGAAATCGGGGTGGCGGTTGAGGAAATCGGCGACGGGCAGCTCATTTTCCTGAGCGAGCACGGAACAAGTGGCGTAGATCAGCCGACCACCCGGCATGACCAGGCCTTGGGCATCGTCCAACAATCGGCGTTGGCGTTCGGTCTGGGCCTCGACGTCATCCGCCGTGAGCCGCCAGCGGGTGTCGGGGCGCCGCCGCCAGGTGCCGGTGGCACTACACGGCACGTCGAGGAGCACCCGGTCGGCCGACGCCGCTTTCTCTTCGAGCCAAGCGTCACTGTCGTCATCCAGCACGCGGCATTCGACACCTTTTACCCGGGCACGTTTCAAGCGGCCCTCCATGCGTCGGAGCCGGCCGGCGGCGACGTCGCAGGCGGTAAGACGGCCGTCCAACTGTCCGTTTCGGGTCATTGCGGCGGCCAGCGCCAGGGTCTTGCCGCCGGCACCGGCGCAGTAATCGACGACGGTCATGCCGGGCTCGGCATTGACCAGCAAGGAGATCAATTGCGAGCCTTCGTCCTGAACCTCGATCAGTCCCTCGCGGAAGGCCGCCATACCGCCCAGGTTGGGGCGGGCGGAAAGACGGAGGCCGATTGGAGAAAAGGGTGTCAACGAGGCCTCGACGCCGCCCGCCGCCAGGGCCTTCCGTGCCTCATCGGCGGTTGCCAGGCCCGTGTTGACGCGAAGGTCGAGTGCTGCCGGCCGGTTGAAGGCCTTCATCTCGGTGTCCAATCGTCCGCCCCAAAGCTGGCGCAGGGTGAAATCCAGCCACTCGGGGTATTCCAAGCCTACCCAGTCTGGCATCTCGGGGTGGTTCAGGGGCTGTCCGGCAAGGTCAACGGCCAGGGCAAAATCTTGAGCATCAAGGGCGGCGGGACAATAGCGGTTTCCGTCGAATAGCTCGGCGATGTCGTCTGCCGTGGCGCTGTCGCCAAGGGCCAGGTCAGCGACGATCCGGTGGCGGTGCGAAGGCGCCAGATTAGGTGCTGCTCGGGTGATCCACCAGTTTAGGCGGGCGCGGCGGCGGACAAGGTTGAAGACGCGCTCGGTAATGGCCCGGCGGTCCTTGGCGCCGACGTAGCGCCGGTGTCGGAAATAGCGGTCGCGGACAGCATCGGCTGGTTCCGTCGCTGTCTCGATGTGCTGATAAAGCTCGATTGCCGCCTGTAATCGGGCGCCTGGAGTCATTATCGAAGACCGTTGGTACTAGGTATCGACCCTGTAGTTGGGCGGCTCACGCATCACCGTGACATCGTGGACGTGACCTTCGCGCAGGCCCGCAGCGGTGGCGCGGCGGAACACGCAGTTGGTTTGCATGTCGGCGATGGCGCGGTTGCCCGTGTACCCCATGGCCGCCTGAAGTCCGCCAACCAACTGGTGGACGACGTTGGCGGCGGGTCCCTTATAGGGGACGCGGCCCTCGACGCCTTCGGGCACCAGCTTCAGGTTATCGGCCACCTCTTGTTGGAAGTAGCGGTCGGCGGAGCCCCGCGCCATGGCGCCAATCGACCCCATTCCACGATAGGCCTTGTACGACCGCCCCTGAAAGAGGAAGACCTCGCCCGGGCTCTCGTCGGTGCCGGCGAGCAAGGAACCGATCATGACGCAGTCGGCGCCCGCCGCGACGGCCTTGGCGACATCGCCCGAATACTTGATGCCGCCGTCGGCGATCAGGGGAATATCCTTCGCTCGGCAGGCCTCGGCCGCGTCGCGGATGGCGGTGAACTGAGGAACGCCAACGCCGGCGACGACCCTTGTCGTGCAGATGGAGCCCGGACCAATGCCGACCTTGACGGCGTCGGCGCCGGCGTCGATCAGGGCCTTCGCACCGTCGGCGGTGGCGACGTTCCCGGCCATTACCTGGACGGAGTTGCTCAGTTTTTTGACGCGTTCCACCGATTTTAGGACGCCCTCGGAGTGGCCGTGGGCGGTATCGACGACGATGACGTCAACTTCGGCATCGATCAGAGCTTCGGTGCGTGCAAATCCGGCGTCGTCCACACCCGTGGCCGCCGCTGCTCTAAGCCGGCCCTTGTCGTCCTTGCTGGCGTTGGGAAAGCGTTGTGCCTTTTCGATGTCCTTCACCGTCACCAAGCCGATGCAGCGGAATTCGTCGTCCACTACCAAGAGCTTCTCAATCCGGTATTGGTGCAACAGGCGTTTGGCTTCGTCGCGGTCAACCGCTTCGCTGACGGTGATTAAGGGTTTGTCGTCGCTGTGGCGGGTCATCAATTCGCTGACCGGCTCCGCGGGGTCGGTGGCGAAGCGCACGTCGCGGTTGGTGAGGATGCCGACCAAGCGGCCATTGCCCGCTTCGACCACCGGTACGCCTGAAATCTGATGGGACTGCATGAGACTCAGGGCTTCGGCTAGGCTGGCGCCGGGATGGATGGTCAAAGGGTTGACCACCATGCCCGATTCGAACTTCTTCACCTTGCGCACCTCGGCTGCCTGTGCCTCGGGCTCAAGGTTCTTGTGAATCACCCCGATACCGCCCAGTTGGGCCATGACGATGGCCAGGCGTCCCTCGGTCACCGTGTCCATGGCGGCCGACAGTACTGGAATGCCAAGCTCTATGGTTCGGGTCAGGCGCGCCTGGGTGGAGGTTTCCGAAGGCAAGACGTTCGAGTGGGCGGGAACCAGAAGCACATCGTCGAAAGTAAAGGCCTCAGGTATGTTCATGCCGCCCTCGCCCGCACAGTCAGGAGGCGTATCTTACACATCCCGAGCCCCATGCCAAGGCGCATCGCCGTAGCCATTCGTCGGTCTTACTTGGTGGTGCCCCGAAACCCCTGGGCGACGACATACATTTCCGCCGAGCCGGAACGGCTGGAGGGTGGCTTGGCGTGCTTGACGGTCGCGAACAAGCGTTTGATCTGGGCCAAAATCACCTGTTCGGTGCCGCCTTGCAGTACTTTGGCGACAAAGGTACCGCCCGGCGCCAGGACTTCGGCGGCGAAGGCCAATGCTGATTCCACCAGCCCGATAACGCGTAGATGATCGGTAGCTGCGTGGCCGGTGGCGGGCGCCGCCATGTCACTCAGCACCACGTCGGCTGTCCCGGCCAGCGCGTCGCGTAGCGCCGTCGGTGCCTCGGCGTCGAGGAAATCGTGGTGGAGGACGATGGCGCCCGCCACGGGGTCAAATTCGGTGACGTCGATGGATACCACCCGGCCGCCGCCGCTGTGCCCGGCTCGGGTACGCTCGACCGCCACCTGGGTCCAGCCCCCCGGCGCGGCGCCCAGGTCGACCACGCGTCCACCGGCGGCCAGGAAATGAAAACGGTCGTCGAGTTCGATGAGCTTGAAAGCGGCACGCGAACGATAACCCACGCGCCGCGCCTCGGCGACGTAAGGGTCATTGAGCTGACGTTGCAGCCAGCGGGTGGAAGAAATCTTGCGACCCTTGGCCGTCTTCACGCGCTGGCTCATCCGCCGCCCACCGGGCTTTGATGTACGCTGGCCCCGACCTTGGCCCCGGCCCCGGCTCACGAATTTCGTTCCTGGACGGTTTCTTCGGCCATCATGCCGGTCAACAGTCCCTCGCGGATGCCGCGATCGGCGACACGCACACTGTTCACCGGCCAAAGCCGGCAGATGGCCTCGAGGACGGCGCAGCCGACAACCACCAGATCGGCCCTCTGCGGGCCGATGCAGGAATGATCGACGCGGGCGTCGTAGTCCATCGCGGCGAGCCGACGGCAGACCTCGGCGATCCTTTTCCGATCGACGGCGAGGCCGTCCACTCGTGCCCGCTCATAGCGCGTCAGGCCAAGATGAAACGCCCCCACCGTGGTCACGGTGCCCGACGTTCCCAGCATCTGCACATTGTCGCCGGATACTTGACCGGTGATGCCGTTGTGGGCATCGAAGGATGCCAGATCGTTGGTGACGCGTTCGGCGATCTTTTCGTAATCCGGGACGGTCAGGGATCCGCCGCCGTACTGTTCAGCCAGGCTCACGACACCGTAGGGAAGGGACAGCATGTCGAGAATCTTCGTCTTTCCGCCTTTCGAACATTCAGTCCACATGACTTCGGTGCTGCCGCCGCCAATATCGAAGACAACGGCGCGAGGTCGCTGTTTATTGAGTAGGGCGGAGCAACCGGCGAGGGTCAAGTCGGCCTCCTCGCTGGCTGAGATGGTTTCGAGGTGGAGCCCTGTTTCGGCCTTTACCCGGTCCAAGAAGGCATCGCCGTTGAGGGCGACACGGCAGGCCTCCGTGGCGACACCTCGGATGCGGCTGGCGGAACGATCGCGCATCCTCTCGGCGCAGATCCCAAGGGCCGCAATGGTGCGTTCAATGGCGCTGTCGTCCAGGTGGCCGGTGGTGGTCAGTCCCTCGCCCAGGCGTACGATACGCGAGAACGATCCGACGACTCGGAAGCCATCGACTGTCGGGCGAGCCATCAGCATGCGGCAGTTGTTGGTGCCAAGATCAATGGCGCCGTAAACGGGAAGGCGAGGCTTCGACCGACGGTGCGGCCGGCAAGGTCGACGACTCTCCTTGACCCTACTCTGGCCCACGGCACCAATCCTCCCCGATCGCGATTTCTACGTTTCTTTGATTTCAACATAGGATACCCCAGGAGGCACCCACCGCGAAAGGTTCTGTTCATCGCCTGGCAAGTCGGGTAATCATAGCCGCCGCAAGTCCAATGGGGCGTCGTATAAAGGTATTACGCTCGGCTCTGGACCGAGTAATCGGGGTTCGAATCCCTGCGCCCCAGCCATTGTTCGTGGTTCATGACAAATCCGATGAGCGAAGATATTCCCCCGACTGGCGAAGGCATCCGCGACTTTATCCGCGATGTGGTGCGGAGCGACCTTGACGACGGGCGGGTAGACACCGTCGTCACCCGCTTTCCGCCGGAACCCAACGGCTACCTCCACATTGGCCACGCCAAGTCAATGTGCTTGAACTTTGGCGTTGCCCGGGAGTTCGGGGGGCGCTGCAATCTGCGCTTCGACGACACCAACCCGACCAAGGAAGAGCGCGAGTATATCGACAGCATCCAAGAAGATGTGCGCTGGCTCGGCTTCGACTGGGGGGAACATCTCTATTTTGCCTCCGATTATTTTGAGCAGCTCTATAGCTGGGCCGAACATCTGATCGGCGCCGGCAAGGCTTATATCGATGATCATTCGGCCGAAGAGATCCGCACCTATCGCGGCACCTTGACCGAGCCGGGCCGCGACAGCCCCTATCGCGATCGGCCAGCGGATGAAAACCTGGACCTTTTTCGCCGCATGCGGGCCGGCGAATTCGAAGACGGCGCACGGGTGCTGCGCGCCAAGATCGACATGGCTTCGGGCAACATCAATATGCGCGACTCGGTGCTCTACCGCATTCTTCATGCCTCGCATCCGCGTACCGGAGAGGACTGGTGCCTCTATCCCACTTATGATTTTGCTCATGGCCAGTCGGATGCCATTGAGGGCGTGACCCACTCTCTCTGCACCCTTGAATTTGAGGACCACCGCCCGCTCTATGACTGGTTGACCGATAACCTTCCGGTGCCTTCGCGGCCGCGGCAGTACGAATTCTCGCGCCTAAACCTGACCCATACGGTGCTCTCCAAACGCCGGCTCATCCAACTCGTTGAAGATGGCCACGTAGCAGGCTGGGATGATCCTCGCATGCCGACGCTCTCGGGTCTGAGGCGGCGCGGCTTTCCGTCCGCCGCGATCAGAGACTTCGTGGGCCGTGTCGGTATCACCAAAAGCGATAACGTGGTTGAAATGGCGTTGCTGGAGCATTGCGCCCGCGAGCTATTAAATAAAACCGCGCCCCGCCGTCTGGCCGTCCTTAGACCGCTGAAGGTGGTCATTGAGAACTACCCCGAAGGCCAGACCGAGGAACTAGAGGCAATTAACAATCCCGAAGACGCCGCCGCCGGTACGCGCAAGGTCCCGTTCTCGCGCGAACTCTACATCGAGCGCGGCGATTTCATGGAGGACCCCCCTAGAAAGTTTTTCCGATTGGCACCGGGACGCGAAGTGCGGCTGCGCTACGCCTATTTCATCACATGCCGCGAAGTCGTCAAGAACGATGCCGGCGAGGTGGTCGAGTTGCGCTGCACTTATGATCCCGCCACCAAAGGTGGCGACGCGCCCGATGGGCGCAAGGTCAAGGCAACCCTTCATTGGGTGTCGGCCGACCATGGGGTGTCCGCCGAGGTGCGGCTGTACGATCACCTGTTTGCGCGCCCGGATCCGGGTGCCGAAGGTGATATTCTCGACGATATCAATAGTGAATCTCTAACCGTACTCAATGAATGCTGCCTTGAACCGGCATTATTGGACGTGCGTCCCGGAGATCCGGTGCAGTTCGAGCGCCAAGGCTATTTCTGTCTCGATCCGGATGCGTCAGCGGACCGCCCGGTCTTCAACAGGACCGTCGCCCTGCGCGATACATGGGCAAGGATTCAGGCGAAAGAGCGGCCTAAGGCATAGGTCGGCGGGACGGAGGAAACACCATAGTCATGCGGTTGGGCGAGGAACTTCTGTATCTGTCGCGCGCCGAGGTGGAGGCCACCGGCGTCACCCTGGCCGAAATTGAAGAAGCGGTCGAAGGGGTCTTCACCGGCCAGGCCCGGGGTGGCGTAGACCCGGTTCCCAAGACCAGCTTTCGTCCGACCCCGGACGCAGCCCACTTTCTCTCCATGCCCGGCGCCCTCGGCCATCCGCCTCTCGCGATGCATAAATGGGTCGGCCTTTCCGACGCCAATGCGGCGCGCAAGCTGCCCCATCTGGGCAGCTTGATTGTCCTTAGCGACCTGGCCAGCGGCATGCCGGTGGCGTTTTTGGACGGCACCTGGATTACGGCGGCGCGGACGGCGGCAATGAGCACGGTGGCGGCACGGCGCTTGGCGCGGCCCGACAGCAAGCGGATTGGCTTTATTGGAAGCGGCGTCCAAGCCACCGGCCATCTGGCGGCTCTCCTGGACGCCTTTCCGATAGAAGAGATCGCTGTGTTCGACCGGTTTCCCGACAGCGCCCGTGCATTTGCCGCCGCCTCCGACGGCCTTGAGGCACGTGTCGTCGATGAGGCGCGCCTGGCGGTCGAGGGCATGGATATTGTCGTCACCACCATCCCGGCGGCTCCCGATTTGAAGCCCTTTCTGGAGGTGGCCTGGCTTGGCTTGGGTGCCTTCGTCACCATGGTTGATCTTGGCCGTTCGTGGAAGGCGGCGGGATTTGAAACCGTGGAATGTATCGCTGTCGACAGTTATGGACAGGCGGATCACCTGCCGGCGGATCGTGGGTTCCCTTATAGCGGCCCGTTCCATGCCGATCTTGCGGAATTGGTCGGTGGTATCCATCCCGGGCGCCGGTCGGCCGGTGATCGGACGATCTTCCTTCATCCCGGTATGGCGCTTCCCGACATGGCGGTGGCGGCAATGATTTACCAGAGAGCGCGGGAAGAGGGACGGGGAACCGTTCTCCCCCTGTAAACTGGGTCCGCCAGCCTGAGCGTTGACACGGTTTCGGGGGGCGGCCTACACTAGAATTCATACTGCAATTCTAGATATTGCATATAAATATTGTGCGGCGCCGCACCCAAACGGCGACCGAATGAGGCGCGTCCCATGTCGACCTCCCTCATGGTTTCGGACGAGGGTCCAGTGCGGATTCTTACCCTCAATCGTCCTCGGCAATTGAACGCCCTCAGCGGTGAAATGCGCCATTCAATCGTCAGCGTCCTTAACCAGGCGAAGGACGATGACACCGTCCGCGCGGTTATGATCACCGGTGCCGGGGATCGGGGTTTTTGCTCTGGACAGGATCTCAATGAAAGTGCCGAACTCGACGCCGGCGAGGGGCACGAGTGGCAAGGCGCGTGGAAAGATTATCTCCTTGGCTTCCTGCAGTTTCCCAAGCCTCTGGTGGCGGCGGTCAATGGTGTTGCCGCCGGCGGTGGATTCGTGACAGCACTTTTGTGCGATATCCGCTTGGCGGTGCCGGGGGCGCGGCTCATCATGCTCGAAATCAATATCGGCCTGCCCTGCATGTTGGGAAGCTTCCTGCTAGCCCAGGAGTTGTTCTGGTCCAGGGCAAAGGAGATGGTACTCAGCGGCCGCGATATAGAGGCGCGGGAGGCCAAACACATGGGCATCGTCCACGATATCGTGGAACCCGATAAGCTTGCCGCCCGTGGCCTGGCATTGGCCCGCGAGTTGGCGGCCAAGCCGCCACACGCCATGCGCTTGAACATCCAGCGCTTTCGCCATATGCGACGGCAGGCGATGGAGTACAACAACGTATTCGAGGCCCTGGAAACCTATCAAGGTGAGGCCATAGCATCGGGTGAACCGCAAAGAGTGATGGCTGAATTCCTAGCCAAGCGGGCAGCGCGCAAGAACTGAACGGTAAGGACTTATCTCATGGAGGAAAGTGACGTGTACAAAAGCATTCTGGTCGAGATCGAAGACGCGATCGCGGTGGTAACGTTGAACCGGCCGCAAAAACTTAACGCATGGGACACACCGATGCGCGAAGAAATCAAGGCGGCGTTGGGCGAACTCAATGCCGATGAAAGCGTTCGCGCCGTCATCCTCACCGGTGCTGGTGACAGGGCGTTCAGCGCCGGCCAGGACCTTGAGGAGACGCAGAAAATTTCCTCGGGCGACGAAGGCCTCGATTGGTTCAAGAGCTGGAAGGATTTCTATTCGTCACTGCGCAACATGGATAAGCCCCTGATCGGAGCGCTTAACGGGGTCGCCGCGGGCTCCGCCTTTCAGGTCGCCATGCAGACCGACGTCCGGATCGGCCACGAAGGGACCCGCATGGGCCAGCCAGAGATCAACTCGGCCATTCCCACCGTGCTTGGGTCATGGCTGATGAACGATCGGATAGGCCTGTCCCGTACCATCGAACTGACCCTGACCGGGCGCATGATGGAGGGGCGCGAATGTCACGATATCGGCCTCATCCACTATCTGGTGCCCGCCGATCAGGTGTTGGCTAAGGCCAAGGAAATTGCGCAACTGCTGGCCGGCAAGCCGCCCATTGCGATGAAGCTGAACAAGAAGCGATTTCGTGCGATCACCCAGGCCGGATTTGACGAGGCGATGCAGGCCGGGGAGCCGATCCAAAAAGAGTCCTATGCCACGGGCGAACCGCAGGAGTACATGGCGAAATTCTTTGCTGAGCGCGCCAAACGCAAGCAAAAATCCTAACCCGGCGTAATCATGAATCTTCTTGAATTCCAAGCCAAGGGCCTGTTTGCGCGCCATGGCATCGCCGTGCCCAAGGGGGCGACCTGGCCGGACCTGCCCGACAGCGTTGAGAGTTACGTTGTTAAAGCGCAGGTCCCGGCTGGTGGGCGCGGCAAGAGCGGTGGCATTCACTTTGCCGAGACGGCGGCGGAAGCCCGTACCGCGGCAGAGGCTCTGGAAGGCTCGACCATCGGTGACCATACGGTCGATAGCGTCTATGTCGAACAGCGCCTCGATATCGCGCATGAGCTTTATCTGGCCGTGGTTATTGACCGCGACCGGCGGTGCCGGACTATCGTCGCCTCGCCCGACGGTGGCGTCGATGTGGAGTCAGTACCCCAAGAACGGATCCTCAAGGTGCCCGTGGACCCCTTGTTGGGAATCCGGTCATTCGTCATTGACCGGGTCGTGCGCTTCCTGGCCCCCCCACCCGAGGCCAAGAAAGCCCTCGCCGCGACGGTGCGGGCCCTCCATGACATGGCGATCAGCGAGGATGCGGAATTGGCCGAGATCAATCCCCTGGCCGTGACCGCCGCCGGCACCGCGGTGGCGGCCGATGCCAAGGTGGTGCTTGACGGACGCGCGAGGCATCGCCACCCGGAATGGGGAGACTTGTCGGCGCCGGCCGAGGGCACCGAGTTTGAACGCGCGGTCGCCGCCGCCGGGGGCGTGGCGGCGGAGATGGATCCTGACGGAGACGTGGTGGCCGTGGTAAGCGGGGCCGGGTTGATGATGGCGTCCCTTGATGCCCTGGTCGACATGGGAGCGCGCATGCGCTGTGTCGTCGACATGGCGGGAACCCCCTTCGGCGAGGCCCCTGGATTGGTCGGGGTTTTCCAGGCGGTGGCCACCCTGAAGCCAAGGGTGACGTTCATCAATGCCTATTTCCACACCGCGCTGGCCGATAACGTGGCGCGCAGCATGGCCAATGCCTACGCCAAGGCACCCCTTGGCGGACGCATCGTTCTACGCCTCGTCGGGCGCAATGCCGAGGAGGGCCGGGCGCTGCTTACGCCGCTGGGATTCGAGGCGCACGGCGATCTGGAAGCGGCACTCAAGGCGGTCATCGCCGCCCAGCGGAAATCGGGTTAGGAGCGCGCCATGGCAATCTTGGTTGATGACTCATCGCGCGCTATCGTTCAGGGCATTACCGGCACCGTCGGCAGAAACGTCGCCGGGCTTATGGTTGAAGGTGTCACCACCGTGGTCGGGGGCGTCACCCCCGGCCGGGGCGGCCAGGAGGTCCACGGTCTGCCGGTATTCAATTCATGTCATGAGGCGGTCGCCGAAACCGGCGCCGATTGCAGCTTCATGGCCGTACCGGCGCCGTTCGCCATGGAGGCCTGTCTTGAGGCCGTCGATGCCGGTATCAAGACGATTACGGTTTATACCGAGGAAATCCCCATCGCCGACGGCATCACCATGGCGGCCTACGCCCGTGCCCGCGGCAGCGTGGTTCTGGGCACCAACGCCGCTGGCTGCGTCAGCGTCGACATGACAAACATCTCGGACCTCAATGATCGTTACCTGATGCGGGGTCCGGTCGGCGTCGTCGCCAAGAGCGGCGCCATCACCTACGAGGTGGCGGAGTCCTTACGCAAGTCCGGTCTGGGTGTGAGCACCGTGGTATGCCTGGGCGGCGACCCGGTATTGGCCACCTACCACCGCGATATCTTGGAGCGCTTCGAGGCCGACGCGGAAACCGAGCTGGTGGTCATGCTGGGTGAGATCGGCGGGCGTTCTGAACTTGCCGCGTCCAAGTTCGTGGCGACCATGAAGACGCCGGTCGTCTCTCTCATCCTTGGGCGCGCCGCGGTCCCCGGCAAGCGTATGGGCCATGCCGGTGCGCTCCTTGGCGAGGACGACGAGAACTGGGAATCGAAGACCGAGGCGCTGCGCGGTGCCGGTGCCGTCATCGCTGGCAACATCTTGGAGATCGGCGAAAAGGCGCGCCAAACGATGGAGAAGCGATAGATTTCCCAAAACGCTTGAGGAGGGTTGGCCCGATGAAACGGAACAAGCTCAGAGCCGCCATGCGCGACGGCCGGCCCATTGCCGGTATGGTGGTCTTTACCCGCAGCCCGGCGGTGGTCGAAGTCATCGGTTATTCCGGATTTGATTTCATCTTTCTTGATACCGAGCATTCGCCGCTGGCGTCGGGTGCCGACTTGGAGCACATGATCCTGGCCGCCGACGCGGCGGGGCTCTCGGTTGTCGTACGCCTCAAGGGCAATGATGAGAACCAGATCCGCAACGCGCTTGAGTGTGGAGCGGAAGGCGTCGTCATCCCGCGCCTGAAGACGCGGGCCGAGGCCGAACAAGCGCTGAGCGCCGCCCGGTTCCCCCCTCTCGGCGGGCGCGGATCGGCGACCGAGGTGCGCGCCGCAAGCTATGGCGCCGGCGATTTCGACTGGGTGGAATATGTCAAGAGCTGCAACGAGGATACCGTCGTTATCGGCCTCGCCGAGGACAAGGTGTTTTTCGACAACATCGACGACATCATGTCCGTTGACGGCCTCGACATGATCAGCTTTGGTCCCACGGACCTGGCCATGTCACTGGGCCTGCCGCTGGTCTATGACATGGAGGCGCCGCCCATCCAGGAGGCCTTCCAGACCCTGCTCGCCAAGGCGCGCCAGCATGATACGTCGATCATGTCCTTGGTCATTCCGCCGACCTTGGAGGAAGCCCGAAAACTCTACGGACAAGGCGTCAATGCCGTCCTTCTACGCAGCGACATCGGCGTCCTACAAGCGACCTGCCGCCAGATGATGGACGAAGTGGTCAAGCCGCTGCGCGCGGGTGCGTAGATCGTCCTACGTCGCCTCGCCAACGGCGCGTTCGATGCGTGGGTACATGGATCCCATGGTTACCGCCCGCGTGATGCTGAGGAAGGTTACGGCGAGCCATAGGCCGTGGTTGGCCATGGCGGGCACAAGGAGCGTCACAGCGCCAAAGTAGAGGATTACCGTGACCACCATGGCGTTGCGCATCTCGGCGACCCGCGTGGCGCCGACGAAGATGCCGTCGAGCATGAACCCCCAAACGCTGACGATGGGAATGATCACGGCCCAGGGCAGGAAGACCCGCGCCGTCTCGCGGACCGCCGCCACGTCGGTAATGATGTCGATCAAGAGCGTGCCGAAGACCAGGTAAGCCACGGTAAAGCCGCTTGCCAGGGCCAGCGCCCAAATGCCCGTTACCCGGACCGCCTCACGGAACCGCGGGCGGTCTCCCGCACCGACGGCGCTTCCGGTCAGGGCCTCGGCGGCGTATGCGAAACCGTCCAGGGTCCAGGCCGCCAGATGGTGGAACTGAAACAAGATGGCGTTGGCGGCCAACACAACGTCGCCCATCTTGGCCCCGACCGAGATAAAAACCACGTTGGTCGAGATCAAGATGATAGAGCGTAGAAAGATATCACGGTTAACGGCCAGCATGCGCCGGAAGCGGGTGCCCTCGAAGATCAGCTCGCGGCGCCAGCGCCCGCCGATGCGCGCCAGGTCGCGGCGCACCAGCCACAGGCCGAAGAGCGGGGCGGCGACCTGGGCGATCAGGCTCGCCGCCGCGACCCCGGCGACGCCGAAATCGAGGCCGATGACGAAGACCAGGTCGAGAACGATGTTGAGGCCGTTCATAACCAGTTGCTGGGCAAGGACGGCGCGGGTGTTGTGGACACCGATGAACCAACCCAGCAGGGCGGCGTTGGCAAGGGCCGCCGGCGCCCCCCAGATGCGCACCGAGATATAGACATCGGCGAGTGGGAGGACCGCATCGCTTGGCCCGACGATGGCAAGCGCCGCCCAGGTCACCGGCTCGCGGACCACTACCATGACGGTTCCCAGAGCCACCGCTACCAGCACCGCACGCGCAAGGGTGGCCCGTACCTCATCGGCGTTGCCCGACCCAAGGGCCTGGGCGGCAAGCCCCGTGGTTCCCATGCGCAGGAAGCCAAGACCAAAGTAAAGGACATTGAAAACCAGGGCACCGACGGCCACGGCGCCGACGTAATGGGGACCCGGCAGATGACCGACCACGGCGGTATCGACCAGGCCGAGAAGCGGCACCGAAATATTGGCCAAGATGATCGGGCCGGCCAGCCGCCAAACCCGGCGGTGTATGAACTCGTCCGCCATCGGCTTTGGACTCTCCCGTTATGGCCTGATTATGACATGGAGTGGCGTAATCAAAATATAAAGGGGCCTCACCTTAGCCGCCGTCGATTGTCATGCCGAGGGAAAGGACGGCGGCAATCGAAAGAACGGGACAGGAGCGGCGCATCGGTGGGATGTCTCCATGGGCAGTGGCGCCATCCTACCACAACAGGCACCCTTGCCCAGGGTTGCCGCTCCCCTCATAGTGGACCCATGGTCGAAATTGCGGGCAACTGCGTTGGCGTGGTGCTGGCTGGTGGTTTGGCACGGCGTATGGGGGGCGGGGACAAGTGTCTCCTGGCGTTGGCGGGGCGACCCCTGATGGCTCATGTTATCGAGCGCGCAGAGCCCCAGGTCGGCCGGCTTATCCTCAACGCGAACGGTGATCCGGGGCGATTTACACCCTTCGGCCTGCCGGTGGTGGCCGACGTGGTCGAGGACTTCGCCGGTCCCCTGGCCGGCGTCCTGACGGGGCTGGAATGGGCGATTGAGAACGCCTCAGATACTGCCTGGATAGCATCCTTTACCGGCGATGCGCCATTTCTTGCCCGAAATTTGGTGGCACGTCTGGCGCAGGCGGTCGATGAAAACGCGGCGGATCTTGCCTGCGCTACCTCAGGCGGGCGGGCGCATCCCGTGTTTGGTTTGTGGCCGGTTCGTCTGGCAAAGGACCTGCGCCGTGCCCTGGTCGAAGAGGGGGAGCGCAAGATCGACGCCTGGACGGCGCGCTACCGCATCGTTCATGTGGACTTTCCCTGCCTTCCCAGCGATCCTTTCTTCAACATCAACCGGCCCGAGGATCTGGCCGAGGCGGAGCGGCTGCTCGCCATGACCGGTGAGGGGGCTTGAGGGCGGAGACAGGGATGGCGAAAGCGAAGACGAATGTGGCTCGGCTGCGCATCCTCATCGGTGCCGCCACGTCGCTGGGGCCTGGCAAGGCCGACCTTCTGGAGGCCATTGCCCAGTCTGGATCGATCTCCGCCGCAGCGCGCGCCATGGGCATGTCCTATCGGCGCGCCTGGATGCTGGTGGACACCATGAACCGAAGCTTCCGCCAAGATCTGGTGGTCACCGCGACCGGCGGGCGCGGCGGCGGCGGCAGTCGGGTAACACCCTTCGGCTTGGATATTCTGGCCCGATATCGGCGAACGGAGGCCAAGGCATCGGCCGCCGTCGCGGAAGACGTGGCGGCCTTCGCCGGGCTGATGGCGGGGCCTCGACGGCGGGGTTGACGGCACCCAGCGCTTCGGGCGACGGTGCGGCCGGGCGGTGGATTTACGAAAGGAATGAACAGCATGGCCGAAGACAGCGAAGACGACCTGGCTGGCGCCTCGCAGGCCTTTCTTGAGCACTTGGAGAAGACTGGGTTTTTCAACCAAATCAAAGACTTGGAAGGAAACCTGCAGAGCATTGCCGGCGCTCTCAAGGCGCTCAGCGAGGGCACCATAGAGCGCGTTCAAGAATCCGAGAACCTTGTCGCCCATGTGCTCGCAATCGAGACTATCCTCACCGTTATGTTGAGGGCGAACCCGATTAATTCCGAAGCGGTCGGTTCCTTGATCAAAGAGACCACTAACACGTCTCCCGGCAACGGAGAAGGCAATCCAAAAGTACTGGCCATCGCCGAGGGCATCCTGTCTGACGCCAGCGGCTGACCTCAAGATTCAGGAGCACCCGGGCCCACTGCTCAGGGCTGCGCTTTTTCTACGCGTACGGCACAGAACTTGAACTCGGGGATTTTCCCGATGGGATCTAGCTGTGGGTTGGTGAGAATGTTAGCCGCCGCTTCGGTGAAGCAAAACGGAATGAAGATCATGCCGTCGGGGACATCGCGGTCGGCCCGTGCCGTGATCTCGATTTCTCCCCGGCGGCTGGTCACCCTAAGGCTTTCACCGGGTTCCAGTCCCATGTCGGCAAGCTGACGGGGGTTGAGGCTCGCCACGGCCTCGGGCTCAAGGGCATCAAGGACCTGGGTGCGCCGCGTCATGGCGCCGGTATGCCAGTGTTCCAACATTCGTCCAGTGGTTAGCACCATGGGATAGGTGTCGTCGGGTAGCTCGTCGGGCGGCACCAGTTCGGTGGGCACCAGCTTGCCCCGACCGCTGGGCGTCGGGTAGCCGTCGCCAAAGATGATGGCCTGGCCGGGCTCGTCCTCCGAATCGCAGGGGTAGGTCACGGAATCTTCGCGCTCCAGGCGGTCCCAGGTGATGCCCTTGATCGACGGCATGATCTTGCGCATCTCGGCGAACACGTCCCGCGGATGGGTGTAGCTCCATTCAAGTCCAATGCGCTTGGCGATCTCCTGGATGATCCACCAATCTTGGCGCACCTCGCCGGGCGGTTCCAACGCCTGGCGACCCAACTGAACCTGGCGGTTGGTGTTGGAGAATGTCCCCGTCTTTTCGGGAAACGCCGTCGCTGGCAAGATCACATCGGCGTGGAAGGCGGTCTCGGTAAGGAAGATGTCCTGCACCACCAGATGTTCCAGCGTCGCCAGGGCCTGGCGGACGTGGGTGACGTCGGGATCGGACATGGCCGGGTTTTCGCCCATGATATAGAGGCCCTTGATGGTTCCCTCACTCACGGCGTTCATGATCTCAACCACGGTAAGACCACGCTCGGGGTCCAGTTCGGCGCCCCAAAATTCCTCAAAGCGCCGGCGCACATCGGGGTCGGTCACTGGCGAGTAGTCGGGATAAAGCATGGGGATCAGGCCGACGTCGGAGGCGCCCTGAACGTTGTTCTGGCCGCGCAAGGGGTGCAGGCCGGTACCCGGCCGTCCGACCTGTCCGGTGATTAGCGCCAGGGCAATCAGGCAGCGTGCGTTGTCGGTCCCATGAACGTGCTGTGAGATACCCATGCCCCAGAAAATGATGGATCGTTCAGCGGTAGCATAGGCGCGCGCCACGGCGCGAATGGTCTCGGGCGCGATGCCGCAGACGTCCGACATCTTCTCCGGGGTGAAGTCGGCCACCCCTTTCTTCACGGCCTCGAAATTCTCGGTATAGCCCTGGATGTACTGCTCGTCCGTCAGACCCTCGTCGATAATGGTGTGGATCATGGCGTTTAACAGTGCCACGTCGCTGCCTGGCTTGAACTGCAACATGGTATCGGCGTGGCGCGACAGGGCCTGGCGCCGGGGGTCGATGACGATCAGCTTGGCGCCCCGCTTTTGAGCGTTCTTGATGAAGGTGGCGGCGACCGGGTGGTTCTGGGCCGGCCGCGCCCCGATGACGATGATGACGTCGGAATCGAGGGCCGCGGTGAAGGGTGCCGTCACCGCACCCGACCCGATGCCTTCCATGAGCGCCGCCACCGACGACGCGTGGCACAGCCGCGTGCAATGATCGACGTTGTTGGTGCCGAAACCGGTGCGCACCATCTTTTGCACCAAATAGGCCTCTTCATTGGACCCCTTGGCGGAGCCGAAGCCGGCAAGCGCATGGCGTCCATCGCGGTCGCGGATGCGCTTGAGCCCCTCGGCCGCCCGGTCCAGCGCCTCTTCCCAGGTGGCCTCGCGGAAGTGGGTGAATGGGTCCGCCGGATCGACGCTATCGGTGGCGTTCTTGGCGACGCCGTCGATGCGCACCAGGGGCACGGTCAGGCGGTGGGGATGGCCGGCGTAATCAAGGCCGAAGCGGCCCTTGACGCAGAGCCGGTTTTGGTTGGCCGGGCCGTCGCGGCCATCGACGTACAAGATCTTGTTGTCGCGGACGTGGTAGGTGACCTGGCAGCCGACGCCACAATAGGGGCAAAGCGAATCCACCGTTTTGTCGGCCGCGCCGGTGTGGACGCCGGCATCGTCGAGGATGCTGGCCGGCATCAGCGCGCCGGTCGGGCAGGCCTGAACGCACTCGCCACAGGCGACGCAGGTGCTGTCGCCCATGGGATCGCCCAAGTCGAAGACGATGCGAGCCTGGGCGCCCCGTCCCGCCATGCCGATCACGTCGTTGACCTGGACCTCGCGGCAGGCCCGGACACAGAGATTGCAATGTATACAGGCGTCGAGATTGACCGCCATCGCGGGGTGGCTAGAATCAGGCGTCGGCGCGGCGTGGCGTTCGAACCGGCTGCTCGTGAGGCCGGCGTCGTCGGCCCAATGCCACAACAGCGAGTTCGGATGGTGGGACTGGCGGCGCTCGGGCTGGTCGGCAAGCAGCAATTCCAACACCATGGCCCGCGCCTTGACCGCCCGCTCCGACGACGTCGTTACCTTCATGCCCGCTGTCGGTTGGCGCAGGCACGATGGCGCCAGGACCCGCTCGCCCTCGACTTCCACCATGCAGGCCCGGCAGTTGCCATCGGGCCGATAGCCGGGCGCATCGCGGTGACAGAGGTGGGGGATCACCGTGCCCCGCCGCTTGGCCACCTGCCAGATGGTCTCGTCGGGCGCCGCTTCCACGGCTTTACCATCAAGGACAAAGTCGATGGACTTGCTCATTTGCCGTCTCCCGTCGCCTCGTCGGCGAAGAAACGAAGCGCGCTTTCCACCGGATTGGGGGCCGCCTGCCCGAGGCCGCAGATAGATGCGTCGCGCATGGCGGCGCCGAGTTCGGCGAGCAGACCCGCGTCCCACGAGCGCTTTTCCAACATCCCGATCATCTTTTCGGTCCCCAGCCGGCACGGCGAACACTGTCCGCAGCTCTCGTCCTCGAAGAAGCGCAGCAAGTTGAGGACCACGGACCGGATGTCGTCGGAGTCCGAGAGAATAACCACCGCCGCCGAGCCGATGAAGCAGCCGTGTTCTTCCAGCGCTCTGAAATCAAGCGGCAGATCCGCCAAGCGGGCTGGCAATATGCCGCCCGAAGCGCCGCCCGGCAGATAACCCTTGAAAGTATGGCCGTCGGCCATGCCACCCGCATAGTTCTCAATGAGCTGGCGGGCGGTGACCGTGGCCGGAGCCAGTTTGACTCCGGGCTCCTTGACCCGGCCCGAGACCGAGTAAAAATGCGGGCGCCCGGCATCGCGGTACCAATCGGCCCCCTTTTCTAGGATATCGCGCAGCCAGAACAGGGTCTCAACATTGTTGATCAGGGTCGGGCGCCCGAAAAGGCCCGCCTGGGCCGGATAGGGCGGCCGGTTGCGAGGCAGCCCGCGCTTGCCCTCCAGGCTTTCCAGCATGGCCGATTCCTCGCCGCAAACGTAAGCGCCGGCGCCCCGTCTCAGGTACACCTCCACACCCTTGGTCAGTCCAGCCGTTTTTAACCGGGCAATTTCCCGGTGCAGAGCATCGTGCAGAACGGGGTATTCGTCGCGCAGATAGATGTAGACGGCCTTGGCCTCGATCGTCCACGCGGCGATCAAGGCACCTTCCAGCACTCGGTGGGGATCGCTCTCAAGGCAGTGACGGTCCTTGAACGTTCCGGGTTCGCCTTCGTCGGCGTTGACGGCCAGGTAGCGCGGTTTCGGCTCGGCGAGAACGAAGCGCCACTTGCGGGCCGGTGGAAAGCCCGCACCCCCCAGTCCACGCAGCTCCGACTTTTCGATGGTGGAAAGGACATCGTCGCGCGCCCGCCCGCCGTCGAGGAGGGCGCGCAAGGTCTGATACCCACCATCCGCGACATAGGTTTCAAAATCCGTTGTGTCGTATTCGATGACGGGCGCTTTGCCCTGGGCGACGGCAGCGGCCACCGAATCGGGCGTGGCCTTGCAGATTTGGGCGTGTCCGAGCACCGCCACGGGCGCCTTGTCGCACGCTCCGACGCAAGGCGCCGACACCACGCGTACGTCTTTTCCAAGCCGTTTCGCCACGGTATCGAACAACTCCCCGCAGCCCGCCATTTCGCAGGCTATGCCGTTGCAGACGCGTAGCGTCAGTGGTGGTGGCGGCTCCTCGTTCTCCTTGACCACGTTGAAATGGGCATAGAAGGTAGCGACCTCGTAGACCTCCGCCTCGGCCAATCCCATGTGGTTGGCGAGGGCGTTGAGGTGGCGCGCCGACAGAAAGTCGAAGCGATCTTGGAGGCGGTGCAAGAACTCAATCAACAGGTCGCGCTCGGGTGCCACGTCGCCGAGCGCCATGCGGACTTCGTCGAGTGCTTCCGTATTCAGTTGGCGGCCCTTGGGATGAGACTTGCGCCGACCCCGCTTGGCCGTTCGATCAGAAGAAAATTCGGTATGTATGGCCATAAGCCAAATTTCCCATGCGTACCGCCGTTGGCGAGGCTATGCGATAGTTCTTTTTTGGCGCCAAGGCAAGGATGCGGTAGGACGTATCCCTTCTTTGCGCTAAGCTGCCAAACTTGCGAAGCCATATGGTTGGGACCTAGATGCTTGTCGATCTAAAGGTCGCTCAATTGCTGTGTTCGCGGCTATGCCACGACTTGGTTGGTCCCATTGGCGCGGTTAATGCCGGCATGGAATTGATGAGCGACGGTCCGGGCGACGTGGACGAAGCCATGGCCCTGGTGGCGAGCAGCGGCCAGCAACTCAATCGCCGCGTGATCTATTACCGCCTGGCCTTCGGACTTGGGGCGGGTGCGCGCGCCTCGGTCGCCGATGCCAGGATGCTGGCCGGGGAATTGCTGAGCGAGGGGGCCGTTACACTTGAGTGGCCCAACCCGGCGGCGGCTGGACCAGGGAAACCAATCTGCGCGGACGGCATGAAGCTGCTTCTCAACATGGTTCTCTTAGGCATCGAAAGCTTGCCGCGCGGCGGGACGCTGGCGGTTGGGGTGGCCGATTTGGAGGATGGTACCGGCGTGGCCATCACAGCGGCCGGCATGGGGGCTCGTTTCCGCGACGAACTGCGCACCGCCATGACGCCGAACTTTCCGGTCGGAGATCTCTCGGCACGCACGGTGCAGGGTTACTTCGCGGCGCGCCTGGCCGAGCGCCTGGGAACCGCCGTCGAGGCGTCGGACATCGAAGGGGATAAAGTCCAGTTGGCCGCTATCCTGCCGCCACCGGGCGGAGGAGTTCGAAGCCAGCTCTAAGATTCGCTTTTCGGGTCTATATCTTAATCTGGTGGCAGTCGGAACCTCGACTGCCTATATGTTTTGAAATCGAGGCAGACAGGGCGTTGATTGCCGCAACCGCGCCCGGTGACAAGAAGGATTGGCGTAGGATCTTTTCTAACTCCTCAATCGACGGATGACGGACGATGGATGATCTTTTGAAAGAGTTTCTGAAGGAGACGTCGGAGAGTATGTCCGTGGTAGATGCCGAGTTGGTGAAGTTCGAGCAAGATCCGAACGACACGGAGATCCTAAAGGATATTTTCCGGCTGGTTCATACGATCAAGGGGACGAGCTGCTTTCTGGGACTGCCGCGCCTTGAATCGGTCGCTCACGCGGGTGAGGACGTGCTTGGCAAGTTCCGGGACGGGGAGTTGGAGGTCACGCCGAACGCGGCGACGCTAATCTTGAAGGCCATCGACGCGATTAAGGGTCTTCTGACGGGGCTTGAGGAAGGTGGAACGGAACCGGACGGCGATGACAGCGCATTGATTGCGGAATTGGAGGCGTTGGCGGCCGGAGACGATGATTCTTCCGCAAAGGCGGCGCTCGCACCACCGGAAGGTGAGGGGATCGAGGCGACGGTGACCGAAGAAGAAGGATTCCCGGTGGCCAGGGAGTTGTTGGACGAGGTCGAAGGGGCCACGGCGGCGGGCAAGAAGGCGCCGACAGATGAAGAATTGGCGGCCGATCTGACAGCGGGAAATGAGGCCAAGTCGGTCCCGGCCGCAACGCCGGGCCAGGTGCCGGTGGTAAGGAAAAGCGACGGCGTAGCTGCAAAAAGCGAGGAGTGGACGCCCAAGGAATCATCGGTGGCGGCGCAGTCAATCGGCGTCAACGTCGAGCTTTTGGAAAACCTCATGACGCTGGTGAGCGAACTTGTGCTGACTCGCAATCAGTTGCTTCAGATGGTGTGCGGCCAAGATGACAGCGAGTTTCATGTTCCGCTGCAGCGTCTGAGCCACATCACGACGGACCTCCAGGAAGGCGTGATGAAAACGCGCATGCAGCCGATCGGTAATGCCTGGACAAAGCTTCCGAGGATTGTCCGCGACCTGTCTGTCGAAGCGGGTAAGACGATCGATCTTAATATGCAAGGCGCGGAGACGGAACTGGACCGCCAGGTTCTGGAGTTGATCAAGGATCCGCTAATCCACATGGTCCGCAATTCGGCCGATCATAGTGTCGAGATGCCAGATGAGCAAAAGGCGGCGGGCAAGGCGGAGAAGGGCGTGGTGACGCTGAAGGCTTTTCACGAGGGTGGGCACATCATCATCGAAATTGCGGACGACGGCCGCGGGCTAAACATGGATCGCATCCGAATGAAGATCCTGGACAACGGCCTGGCGACGGATGGCGAGCTTGAAGGGATGGATGACCAACAAATCCAGCAATATATTTTCGAAGCGGGGTTCTCGGCCGCAGAGACGGTGACCGGCGTTTCGGGCCGCGGCGCCGGTATGGACGTAGTGCGGACGAGCATCGAGAAGGTCGGCGGCACCATTGAGCTGAAATCGATCGAGGGCCAGGGCTCGACGTTTACCATCAAGATTCCGTTGCCGTTGGCGATCGTCTCGGCGCTGGTCGTAGAGTGTGGAGGCGAGCGGTTCGCCATCCCGCAGATCAGCGTTCTGGAACTGGTGCGGGCCTCGGCACAGTCCGACAACGCTATCGTAATGATTAACGGCGCGCCGGTCTTGCGCCTACGCAACCGGTTGCTTCCCTTGGTATCACTTTACGATCTGTTGAAGCTTGGCGAGAAGAAGGAGGGATTGGCGGACGAGCCGTTTATCGTCGTAGCGCAGGTCGGGACCTATACCTTCGGTATTATCGTCGATCGGGTTTTCGACACCGAGGAAATCGTCGTCCAGCCGGTGACGCCTATCCTCAGGGACATCTCATTTTTCTCGGGCAACACCATCTTGGGTGACGGCAGCGTGATCATGATTTTGGATCCGAACGGCATAGCATCGACCATGGGCGAGGTGGCGGGAGCCAAAGGGGCGGACGCCGGTGTGCAGGCCCAGGAACTAGGCGAGCAAAAGACCAGCCTGTTGGTGTTCCGTGCCGGTGGTGACGCGCTAAAGGCGGTGCCTCTGGGCCTTGTTGCGCGTCTCGAGGAGATTGATATGTCGACGGTGGAGAGGGCACATGGCCAGTTCCTGGTACGGTACCGGGGTCATCTGATGCCGCTGGTCCCGTTCGATCCATCTCACCAGTGGAAGACCGAGGGCCGCCAGCAAATTCTGGTCTTCACCGACCGCGACCGCTCCATGGGTCTGGCGGTAGACGAAATCGTGGACACAGTCGAGGATATCCTGAAGATCGAATTGAAGTCCGAACAGCCGGGGGTCGTTGGCAGCGCGGTGATCGACGATAAGGTGACGGACGTGATCGATGCGGGCCATTACTTGACCCAGGGATTTGCCGATTGGTTCGGAACGGAGAAGGCAAGCGGCGACAACGGAGTGGCCACAAAGCGCGTTCTGCTGGTCGATGACAGCCCCTTTTTCCGTGACTTGTTGCGGCCGGTTCTATCGGTCGCCGGTTACGAGGTGACAACGGCAGAAACGGCGGACGAGGCGCTTGGCATGCGCGAGGCGGGGCAGCACTTTGACGCTATCGTCAGCGACATTGAGATGCCGGGGATGAATGGCTTCGAGTTTGCCGAGGCGGTGCGCGGCGAAGCGCGCTGGCGGCGGGTGCCGATGGTCGGGCTGTTGTCGCAGGCCTCCGAAAAGGACGTCGAACGGGGAAAGATCGCCGGTTTCGGCGGTTGTGTCGCCAAGTTCGATCGCGAAGCCCTGGTTTCAACCCTGACCCGGACCATCGGGTCGATGGTCCGGCAACCGGCGGAACCCCAGGATTGACGGATCGGCAGGTTTGTCGGTTGCGGGCTGACGAGGCGCCCTCTAGACTCGCTTTTCCAAGCTTGGCCTAGGTCCCTGCGCCGTCCTGGCCAGCGGGGTTGCGGTGTCTCGAATAGGCAAGGGACGGTATGAAGTCTTGTCTTATAGTCGATGATTCGAAGGTCATCCGCATGGTGGCCCGAAAAATTCTACAGGAATTGGGCTTCGAAACCGAAGAAGCGGTGGACGGCAAGGTTGCCTTGGAAGCCTGTAAGCGCAAGATGCCGGAGGCGGTTTTTGTCGACTGGTATATGCCGGCGATGGACGGGATCGAGTTTCTGCGCGAGCTTCGCAAGCTGCCCGGTGGAAGCGCGCCGCGGGTCCTTTTCTGTACCACGGAAAACAAAATGGAGCACATCGAGCAGGCTATCGAGGCGGGAGCCGACGAATACATCATGAAGCCGTTCGACAGCGAGATCATCCAGGCCAAGTTTTCCCAGGTGGGGTTGTTGTAGGCTGACGGGGAAATAGTGGATATCGACAGGGCCATGAGCGTGTCAACGGGAACCAAGAACGTTGCCAACGGCCCCTTCGCGTGATCTCATCCGTGGCCAGGGGATCGAGTTGAAACCCCAGGATTTTCAGTTCATTAGCCAATTGATCAAGGAGCGTTCGGGGCTGGTCCTGAGCCAGGACAAGCTGTCCCTGCCGGAAAGCCGTTTGATGGCGGTGGCCCGCAAGAAGGGCATGAAGGGGTTGGAGGATTTGATCGCGGCCCTGCGCGCCAATCGTGACGAAGAGCTTGCCCGCGATGTCACGGAGGCCATGACCACCAACGAGTCCTTCTTTTTCCGCGACATCAAGCCGTTTGAACTATTCCGCGTCAACGTGCTGCCCGAACTGCTTAAAAACCGGGCCGACAAGAAGTCGTTCCGTATCCGGTGTGCCGCGTCCTCCAGTGGCCAAGAGCCCTACACCCTCGCCATGGTGCTCAAGGAGGAAGCGGCCAAGCTTGCCGGATGGCGTTACGAAATCGTGGCAACGGACATATCGACCGAGATGTTAGACAAGGCCAAAGTGGGTCTTTACTCCCAGTTCGAGGTGCAATGAGGTCTGCCCGTCCAATTGCTGATGAAGTACTTTATGAAGCAGGGCGATTTGTGGCAGATCGATGCCGCGTTGCGGGGCATGGTGCAATACAAGGAATTCAACCTGCTCGACAGTCCGAAGTTGCTCGGGCAGTTTGACGTGGTGTTCTGTCGCAATGTGCTGATTTACCTCGATCAGGCGACTAAGGATGTGGTCCTTGGCCGCATCGCGGATCTTATTCCGAGCGACGGAGTTCTGTTCCTTGGCGGCGCCGAAACGGTGTTGGGCATATCCGACCGCTTCCAGCCTATGGCTGGTCAGCGCGGTGTTTATTGCCTGGCTAGCGAAGCCGTCGGCGCCGCGCCAAGCATCGCCACCCGGAGCCTCGGCGCCTCGGCCAACTAATACCGCTCCTTGGTATAAACCGCCCCAGCCGTAGTTAAGCCTCGGCCGATTCCTTGGTGGCCGGCTCGGGATCGCGCAGGACGTAGCCTCGTCCCCAAACGGTCTCAATGTAATGTTCGCCCTTCGTCGCCGCGACAAGCTTCTTGCGCAGTTTGCAGATGAAGACGTCGATGATCTTCAATTCCGGCTCGTCCATGCCCCCGTAGAGATGGTTGAGGAACATCGCCTTGGTCAAGGTTGTCCCCTTGCGTAGGCTGAGCAACTCAAGAATGCCATATTCCTTGCCGGTCAAGTGGACCGAGTGGCCGTCGACCTCGACGGTACGGGCGCCCAGGTTCACCGATAGCTGACCGGTATCGATGACCGACTGAGAGTGCCCCTTGGACCTTCTTACGATGGTCTGAATGCGGGCGATGAGTTCGTCTTTGTTGAATGGCTTGGTCAGATAATCGTCGGCGCCGGTCCCCAATCCCTTGACCTTTTGTCCGGCCTCGGTCAGCCCCGACAGGATCAGAACCGGTGTTTCCACCCGCGCGTCGCGCAACCGGCGAAGCACTTCCAAGCCACCGATATCGGGCAGCATGAGATCAAGGATAATAATGTCGTAATCGTAGAGCTTGCTGATCTCCAGCCCATCTTCACCCAGGTCGGTCGCATCGACCACCATTCCCGCCGACTTGAGCATCATTTCGATACTTTGTGCCGTCGTCGGATCATCCTCGACAAGAAGGACGCGCATGGCCATTCCCCGATCGCTTTGTTAACGATTTTTAACAGTAAATCCAAGGCGGTGAAATTTCAAGTTTCGTCGTCCGTTCGGCGCCGGGAGCCGCCGCCCCTTGCAACCGGGGTTCAACTTTACCAATCTTTAAAGCCTGGCCTTCCATACTCC
>JASLZL010000054.1 GCA_030754885.1 Rhodospirillales bacterium
GCGCCATGTCAGGTTCCGCCACTTCCACGTAGTGCAGGCGCACCACCGGGTCGATCTTGATGGCGCGCGCCTCGGCGCGCTTGCGCACCACCTGCCTGTGGACCTGGCTTTCGGCCGGTACGTCGATGACGACGTCGCCCAGCAGCCGTGCCGCGCAACCCAAGCGCCGGTCGGCGGCCAGGGCGTGTTTCTCGGCGTAACGCTTTTCGGTGGCGTCCACCACGCTCAGGTGCGCGGCATGGGACTCGATGGCGTGCTTGGCGAATAACCCCTCGCTGAGGGTAACCTGGCAGCGGCCGCACAATCCCCGGCCGCCGCAGACCGAGTCCAGATCAACGCCGAGGCTCCGCGCCGCCTCGAGAAGCGGCGTGCCGACAGCGAAGCGGCCGCGCTTGCCGCTCGGCGTGAAGACAACGGCGGCCTCGTCCTTCGCTGGGTCAGCCAACGCTGCGTCCCTCGCGGCGCCGGCGGCCTCGGCGTCGGCCCTCACCGCCAGCCGCTGCGGGATCACGGAACCTTGTGATCCAGGCGGCGCAGTTGGGGTCGCGTCCCATCATGACGTCGGCGCCCATGACGGCGCCCATGATCTCGGTCTTGAGCGGATTGGTGATCGCCGACGTCATGCCGGCGCCGATGGCCATGGAGAGGAAGGCGCCATTCAGCCCTTCTCGGTGGGGCAGTCCGAAGCTGACGTTCGACGCGCCGCCCGTGGTGTTGACCTTGAGCTCTTCGCGCAGGCGACGGATGAGACGGAAGGCCGTGGTGCCGGCGGCAGCGACGGCACCGATCGGCATGATCAGGGGATCGACCACCACGTCGGCGGCCGCGATCCCGTGGTCGGCGGCACGCTCGACAATCTTCTTCGCCACACCGAAGCGCACGTCCGGGTCCTCCGAGATACCCGTCTCGTCGTTGGAGATAGCGATCACCGCAGCACCGTGCTTCTTGATCAGCGGCAACACCGATTCCAGGCGTTCCTCCTCGCCGGTCACCGAGTTGACCAGCGCCTTGCCCTGGTAAGCCGCGAGCCCCGCTTCCAGGGCCTCGACAATCGACGAATCGATTGATAGCGGCGCGTCGGTCAGGGCCTGCACCCGGCGCACCGTCTCGGCCAGGATCGCCGGCTCGTCGGCCAGGGGAATGCCGGCATTGACGTCGAGCAAGTGGGCCCCGGCCTCGACCTGGGCGACGGCGTCGCTCTCCACCCGGGAGTAATCGCCTGCTGCCATCTCGGCAGACAAGAGCTTGCGCCCCGTCGGATTGATGCGCTCACCGATGATGACGAACGGGCGTTCAAATCCGATTACCACCTCGCGGGTAGCCGAAGCGACGACGGTGTCCGTCATGAAGGAGTCCCTATCTTTGAAGTGTTCGCGGTGGTCGGTTGGCGGCGCCGTCCCTTAAGCACCCCCGACGCCGTGATGATGTCGGAGACCAACTCCTCTTGGCGGTAGGCCATCACATGGACCCCCGCGATGCCGGGAATTTCACGCAGTCGTTGGATGATCTCGATGCAGATGTCGCGTCCCTCCCGTTTCTGATCCTTGGCTCCTTCGAGGCGGGCGATGAGGGCGTCGGGAATATGCACCCCCGGAACCCGGGCGCGTAGCCAGCGTGCCGTCCGCGACGAGGCCAGCGGACCGACGCCGGCGAGGATGAAGCATCGTTCGTGAAGGCCCAATTCGCGCACGCGTTCCATGTAGCGCTCAAGCACGGGGAGGTCGAAACAATATTGGGTCTGGATGAACTGGGCCCCGGCCTCGATCTTCTTGGCAAGGCGCAGGGGCCGGAAGTCCAAGGGCGGTGCGAAGGGGTTGGCGGCGGCGCCAAGAAAGACCTTGGGCGGCACCGTTATCGGACGGCCTGAGAGAAAGCGGCCCTCGTCGCGCATGGTGCGGATCGTTTTCAGGAGCGAGATCGAGCCCAGATCGAAGACCGGCTTAGCCTCGGGTTGGTCCCCGACCTCGACTCCGTCGCCGGTGAGACAAAGGATATTCGCCACCCTCATGGCCGCCGCCGCCAGAACGTCGCCCTGGATGGCGATGCGGTTGCGGTCGCGGCACGATATCTGCAGCACAGGCGCGTAGCCGGCGTAGCTGAGAAGGGCGCAAATGCCGATGCTCGACATGTGCACATTGGCGCCCGAGGCATCGGTAGCGTTGATCGCGTCGCAGACCTCGGATAGCACCAGGGCGCGCTCGTAGACTTCATTGGGATCGGCCGAGTCCGGCGGGTTGAGCTCGGCGGTGACGGCGAACCGTCCGGCCCTCAGCACGCGTTCCAGCCGGCCGGGCGAAGAATGGCCGGGCGGCACCGTCAAGGTCGTCGGACCCACCATCACGCTTGCGTCCCGGAATCGTCTTCGGGCTGCCGCTGGGCTTCGCGGGCCTCTCTCAGCCACGACGACGTGCCCTGCAGGCGGTTGTCCAAGGGCGAAACGCCGAGGGTGGTGATGGCGTCGCTCCGACGCATGGTTCGGCTGCCCTCCCAGGCTTCCACCCAAACGCAACGCATGGTGGGATGGACTTCGCAACCGCCGTCGGGAGCGACGCCCCCACAGGGGCCGTTGCGTAAGTCTTTTGGGCAGTTCATCGGACACGCCATGCCAGTCGACGACAGCACGCATTGGCCGCACATGCGGCAGTCGAAGAGGAACCCCTTGGCCCGCCGCTCGACCGCGGCAAGGGGCGTTTCCAGACGCCGATGCCCGATCAAACGCCACAGCGGGCCAAGCCCCAGGAACAGCCGCGTGAAGCCTTCGTAGAGCCTCTCCATGAACGCCGAATGGCGCACCGACCATCTGCGGACTGCATACATCCTCGCACCTCACGATCGCGCCGGCCATCCGTGCGGTGGCTCTGGGCGGTCCATGTTATCCAGCCTCCGTTCCGCCGGCGGCGGCGAGGCGGGCCAGTCGCGCATCGTCGTAGTCGGTCTCGATGCGGGCCTGGGCGGCCTCGGCCTCGGCTTCCAGGTCGTCGCCGCAGGGTTCGGGTCCGCTCTTCCGCCACGCTTCCAGGTAGGCATCGGTGCCGTGCGCGCCCGAACGCATGGCTGCGTCGTCGATGGCTTCTTGGAAGCGATCGTCAAGTTGCCGTTTGGCCGTTTGGCGGCCTTCCTTCACCACCACCTGGGCCGGGATATCACGCCAATAAACGATGCCGAGGTTGGCCATCTTTGTCCTCCGATACTCCGGGCTCCCCGAGAAATTGGCCGAGCCCCTGCAAACCGGTGAAACGGTATTCGAAGCCGAGCCCCAGTCGCTTTGCCGCCGCTTCCGCCCTGACCCGCAGCGCCGCGTCCTCGGTCTGCGCCAAGTGCACGAGAAGCCGGTAGTTGCCGAAGTAATCGCCCAGCAGTTGCGGGTGGCGGTCGAGACCCAGCCCCTTGATGATCAGGCGATTGAAATGGCGGACCAAATAGTCGGTCAGGAAGAAGGTGCCCGGCTCGGCCTCCGACAGGACCGCGAAATCGGCGACTCCGGTATAGAATTCGTAGCAATGGGGGCCCGGAATGCGCTCAACCTCTTCTTCCGCCAGGATTTTGTCCAGCATGCCCCCCGTGCCGCAATCGCCATAAAGTACGAATATCCGATCATGGTAGTGGCGCCCGGTACGGATCTTGGCGCGCACCGCTTCCGGAATTTTCTCGGGTCGATTATGGAGGTGGGCCGGCAGGCAGGTAACCTTGTAGTGGTCCCACCCCTGCGTGCGGATCAACGTCGTGACCTCGCGGGCCAGGGCGCCACAGGCGATAAGCAGGGTCTTGGTTTTTTCAGCCATGGCACGGTTCCGATCGGAGCCTACGTAAGTGTGTCCGGCAGCTGGGTCTTGCGCTTTTCCATGAACGCCATCAGCTCCTCGTCCAAGGCGGGATCAAGCGGCGGGGCCTCGTATTCCTCGAGCATGCTCTTCATTTTGGCGTTGGCGCGCTGGGCCGCGTCCGGAGAACCCGCCTCCGTCCAGTCTTCGACGGTCCGGTGGTCCGCCAGTTCGGATTCGTGAAATGCCGTCTCGTAATTGGCGAGAGTGTGTTTGCAGACGAAGAAGTTCTTACCTGGTTCGACCTCGCGGAAGGCGTCAAGGGCGAACCCGTTGTCGTCGAGGGCCATGCCGCGGACCAAGGTATGCATCATTCCGACGTGTTCCATGTCGAGGACGAACTTCTCATAATTGAGGCAAAGCCCGCCTTCGCTGCGTCCGGCCGAATGCAGGACGAGGTTGACCCCGGCGAGAACGCTGGGCATGAGCGTATCGGCGCTTTCCTGCCCGTCTTGATAGTCGGCAACCTTGGACGAGGTGAGCGAGCCGTTGCCGCGCAGGGGCACGCCAAGGCGGCGCGCCAGCTGACCCGTCGCCAGGTAGCCCAGCGCCGGTTCCGGCGTCCCGTAGGTGGGTGTGCCGGTGCGCAGCGACAGCGAGCTGGTAATGGTGCCGAAGATGACCGGACAGCCGGGGCGAATGAGCTGGGTCAAGGCGATGCCGGGCATCGCCTCGGCCAGGGTTTGTGCCACCGCGCCCGCCATGGTCACCGGGCCCATGGCGCCGCCCAGGATAAACGGCGTGATGATGGTTGCCTGATTGGCCCGGGCGTAGACCTTGAGAGCCTCCCCCATGGTCGAATCGAAGACCAGGGGCGAGTTGACGTTGATGATGTTGATCAGCACGCAGTTGTTGTCGACGAACTCGTCGCCAAACAGGATCCGCACCTGGGCCAGCGAATCCTCGGCCCGTGCGCCCGTTGTGGTGGCGCCCATGAAGGGTTTGTCGGTATGGCGGATCTGGTTATAGACGATGTCGAGATGCCGCTTGGTCACCGGAAGATCCACCGGCTCGCAAATGGCCCCGGCGGAATGGTGCATCCAGGGCGAGACATAGGTGAGTTTGATGAGCTTGATTAGATCCTCGAGGGAGGCACTGCGCCGCCCCTGGTCGAGGTCGCGAACGCTGGGCAGCAGCATCGCCGGGGCGAACACGATGTTGTCGCCGCCGAAGGTGACGGAGCGTTCGGGGTTGCGGGCGTGTTGCACAAACTCGCCGGGCGCCGTCGCCTGGATGATTTTGCGCAGCATGCCGCGTTCGAAACGCACCCGTTCGCCCTTCACGTCGGCGCCGGCCTGGCGCCAGATCTCAAGGACCTCGGGATCGCCGCGGAACTCCATCCCGATCTCCTGAAGGATGGTGTCGGCCGCCTCCTCGATCTGGGTAAGGCCCTCGTCGCTTAGCAGTTCATAAGTGGGGATGCTTCGCTTGAGGCCGACGGCCGGGGCGGCCCTAGGCGTCTGTCGCAGCACCCGGCGGGCTGAGCGTCCACCGCGCCGAATTCGTCCCAGTTCCGGGGTTGCTTCCATTAGCCCACTTTCTCCCGTATCCGGGATTCCGCCGAGCCCTGGCGCCGCGCCATGAACTCCTTGGCGATCTCGACGGTGGTGGCGGCGTCGCGGCAGTAGGCATCGGCGCCGACGCTCTCGGCGAAGGCCTCGTTGAGCGGCGCGCCACCGACCAGGACTACGTAATCGCTGCGGACGCCTTTCTCCTGCAGCGTATCGATGACCACTTTCATGTAGGGCATGGTAGTGGTCAAAAGCGCCGACATACCGAGAATGTCGGGCTGGTGTTCTTCGAGGGCCGCTAGATAGTCCTCCGCCGGAATGTTGATGCCGATGTCGATGACCTCGAAACCGGCGCCTTCCATCATCATGGCGACCAGGTTCTTGCCGATGTCGTGGATGTCGCCCTTGACCGTGCCGATCACCATCTTTCCCATGGGCGGCGCGTTGCTCTCGGCCAGCAACGGGCGCAGGATGGCCATGCCCCCTTTCATGGCGTTGGCCGACATCAGGACCTCGGGAACGAAGAGGATGCCCTCACGGAAGTCGATGCCGACGATGCGCATGCCCTCGACCAGGGCTTTGGTCAAGATGTCGTAAGATTCCCAACCCCGCTCCAGCAGGATGCGGACCCCTTCCTCGATCTCGTCCTTGAGACCGTCGTAGAGGTCGTCGTGCATCTGCGCGACGAGGTCTTCGTCATTGAGTGCTTGGAGGTCAATATCGTCATCAGCCATCGTCGTGCTCCTCGCGGGTTCGGGGTCGAGGTTTGCGCGCCTCTCGGTTATTGGCCGCTTCGGGCCGGCCCATTCTTAAACCAGCTCGCGTTCGCGTTTTTTCATGTGGGCGAGCAGGGCCTCATCGATCGCGGGGTCGAGGGCCGGCTCGATGTCCGCATATCGATCGAGCAGTCTACGCGCCGCCTCCAGGCCTCGCGCGTAGCCGTCCTTGCTTCCATTGGCAACCCAGGTGTCATGGGTTTCGTTGTCTTGCAGTTCGGGCAGGAATGGCAGGTTCTCTCGCGTGTAGTCGGCGCCGAGGAAATGGCTGTCGTCGCCGCGGTCCCGCAACATCTGCACCACGACGTCGATATCCGAGTAGTTGAGACCCTTGGCGAAAACGGTACAGGCCTCCATCAGCTCCGCGTCGTGGACCATCTTTGCAAAATTAAACTGCATCGCGCCTTCCAACGATCCGCAGCTATGGGAGATCCAGTTCGCCCCACTCAGGGTTGCCGAATAGGCCCGGAGCGCGGCGTCGTTGCCGGCGCAATAATCGACGATCTTGGATCCGGACACGGGACCCAAAACACGCCAAGGCAGCTTGTAATGGCGGGCCATCTGTCCGGTCAGATAGATCAGCTGCGAGGTCTCGGGCACACCCAGGGTCGGCGCCCCGCTTTTCATCGAAACGCCCATCGGTGCGTTGGCGAAGAGAGCCGGTGCACCGGGGCGGACGAGTTGGGCAAACGCGACGCCGGCCAGGGACTCCGCAGTCACTTGAGCCACGGCCCCGAGTTGGTGGGGCGGCGTGCTGGCACCGTAAATGACGAACGGACAGAAGATGACCGCCTGACCCGCCCGGGCAAAGATCTTCGCGCCCTCCAGCATCGTGCCGTCCCATTTCAAGGGTGAGTTGCAGTTGGCGAGCCCCGTGGTGACCGTATTGCTATCGACGAAGTCGGTGCCGAACACGATGCGGCACATCTCGATCGCGTCCTCGGAGGCGTCTCTTGAGTAGAGATTGGAACAGATCGGCTTGTCCGAATAACGAAGCGGACAATAGATTTGATCGAGGTGCTGAAGGGGCACGGGGATGTCGCTCAGATCGATCGACGGCCAGCCGGTGGTCACGTGGATCGGGGCAAGGCAGTGGACGAGCTTGACGATGGTCGGCAGATCGGCCTTGACCGCCCGCCGGCGCACGCCTTCAAGGTCGCAGAGATAGGCGCCGCCGTTTGGATGAAAGATCATGTTGCGGCCGCCGATCCTGACCGTGCGGTCCGGGTTTCTGGCGTGCAGCGTAAACTCGGGCGGCGCCTGTTCGATCAGGGACATTACGAGCTCGCGCGGTATCCGGACGAGAGTGCCGCTGACGTCGGCGCCCGCGTCCTTCCACAGATCCAATGCCTCGTCATCGATGAAATCGATGCCGATTTCTTCCAGGATCGTCATCGCGGTCTCATGGACCAGGGCGACCCCCTCGGCGTCCAATAGTTCGTAGACCGGGATCTCGCGAACCAGGGTCGGGCGGTGAATGATGGGAGCGTGCAGTCGTGCCTCACGCCGGGTAGCGCGACCGCCGCTCCTGCGCCTGCGTGACACCTTGGATTTTGTCGGTACCTCGGATTGATCGCCGCTCATGGGGCACCCTTCTGAACGCTGCTTTTGGTCAGGCGGTCGAGAACGATGGCGATCAGGACCACGCAAAGGCCCGATTCGATGCCCATGGACATGTCGACGGTCTGCATCGATGCCACGACCCGCTGACCGAGACCTCCGGCGCCAATCAGCGAGGCGAATACGGCCATCGACATCGCAAACATTATGCAGTGGTTGACGCCGACAACGATATGGGGAACCGCCAAGGGCAGTTTGACCTTCAAAAGTAATTGCCGGCGACTCGCGCCATAGGCATTCGCCGCTTCGATGAGGTGCGCATCGACACCGTTCAGGCCGACCTCGGTCGCTCGAACGGCCGGCGGCATCGACCACACGATAATCGAGACGATGCCGGCGGCGTCACCGACACCGAAGAACAGGACCCACGGAATGAGATAGACGAAAGCCGGGGTCGATTGCATGTAATCGAGGATTGGCAGCACGACGGTGTGAGCCCGTTTGTTCTCGGCAATCAGCACGCCAAGAGGAATCGCGACGAGTAGAGCGAACCCGCCACCGATGAGGGCTAGGGATAAGGTTATGATGGTGTCGTCCCAGAACCCGAGATTCCAGATCAGCAGGAGAGCCAAGGCGGAACCCACGGCCAGCTGGTTCTTGCGCCGCCAGACGAGGATGGCGCACAGGCAGGCAATGAAGACATAGGGCGGGAGATATGCAAGGACCTCCCCTAGACCCGATCGCATCTCGCTCAGCACGTGTGCGATCGGTTCGAAAAGGAAATCGAGATTGAGCGACATCCAGTCAATTCCCGACCCAATCCATAACTTAAACGGAATTTCGGGAATATCCATGGGACCCTCACCCTTTCTCCGCGGCGGGCTGCACGGGGGACGCCGACATTTTGTCGACGATGGCCCGCATCGTCCGGTCGAGGAGAATGGCTAGCGCGAAAACTCCGAATCCGGCGACAAATCCTTGGCCGGAGTTCAGCAACATGATGCCGCTCAGAATATTTTCACCCAGACCACCGGCGCCAATGAACGCCGCGATGACCGCCATGACCAGCGACATCAAGAGGCATTGATTCACCGCCAGCACCAGCGATGGGAGCGCCAGCGGCAGCTTTACTTTTGTCAATATCTGCAAACGGTTGGCGCCAAAGGCGTGCGCCGCCTCGACGATGTGCGCGTCTACTTGCTTGAGGCCGACGGCCGTGATGCGGGCCGGCGGGGCAACGGCCAGGGTCATGGTCGCGAAAATGGCGGGGCCCACGCCGATGCCAAGGAGAACGACGGCGGGAATCAGGATGACGAACCTCGGTATGGTTATCAGGAAGTCCAAGAAGGGCTCCACGATCACCTCGGCCGGCCTGTATTCCGCCATCAGGATCCCCAGTGGCATCGCCACGGCGAGCGAGAAGATCGTCGAGGTCAGTACGATGCTGGCGGTTAGCGTCGTCGCATCCCAAAGGCCCTGGTTGTCAACTATGAGAAGCGAGACGATGGCAAAAACGGCCAAAGGCCAACCCTTCAGTCGCCACACGACCACCGCCACGATCGCGATCCAGGCCAATGCCGGCAACGCCGAGAAAAGAAGTTCGAAGCCATCCACTGTCAGCTCGGCGGTGACCTTGAACGCCGTGAAAATGGGCTTCAGGTTGTCATAGGTATAGACCATGACCCACTCGCCGAACTGACCGATGGGAATCTTGTAAGCGTCCATTTTTTTCTGTCTTCGTCCGGCGGTAAACAAAACCCTCGGGACGCCCTGTTACGGGACGGGTGGCGTTCAACCCACGATCCCGGACAGCGAACCCTGGTGGCGGCAATCATGAACCGGCCTCCGCTTAGAGCGCCCGTTCGAAAAGACAAACACCGAATCCCGCCCACAACAAGACACAATCGAACCGCGATCAATCTTGCCCATGCGACACGTCGCGAACGTTGCACCGTTGCACGAATTGATCAATTGCGGCAAATTACTAATTCTTCGGTTTATTAATAGAACTAGTTAATGAATAAGGAGCTTTGGCCCTTCATGACCTTGGAGCAGCTAAAAGCCCTGGTGTGGGTCGCGCGGCTGAATGGCTTTGGGGCGGCGGCCGAAAAACTGAATACCACGCAGCCCGGCGTGTCCAACCGGATTCGGAGTCTCGAGGACGAACTCGGCGTCAGCCTGTTCGAACGAACCACCCGTTCCGTCCGCATCACGCAAGAGGGCAAGAAATGTCTGGAAATGGCGAAGCATATTCTTGAGTTGACGAAGGATATCGAGACGACGGTCGGCTCGAAGGACCACCTGACGGGCTCGGTCACGATTGGTGTCAGCCATACCATTGCCATGACATGGTTGCCCGAGCTTATGGCCCGATTGAGCCGAGAATATCCGCTCCTGGAGGTTGATTTCGAAGCGAATGCTACCAAATCGCTTTTCGAAAAGTTCACCGCCGGTGACTTCGAGGTCCTGTTGTGTGGCGGCATTCCGGCGGGGACCGCGACCCGGCACTGCGTGATCGGGGAACTTGGATGTCAGGAATATTTCTGGATGGCGGGAACCGATGACGATCTCTTGCCGCCCGGCGACGAGCCTTTGAGACCGATAGATTTACAAGCCCTGCGCATTATTGCCTATACGGAGCGATCCTACCTGAACGATCACATGGAAACCTGGTTTCGACAGAACGGCGCGCGGATACAAAAAACAATTCGCTGCGACGATATATCCATGATCGCATCTCTGGTGAGCGCAAACCTGGGCGTTGGGCTTATTCCCGCCGCGGTATTCGAGGATCGGATCGCGCGCGGCGAAATCCGGATCATCGCGACGACCCCGACCTTTCCACTGATGCACCATTATTCCGTTTACACCCCCGGCCCCGATATCTTCTTCCCCAGCCTTGTCGCCAAGCTCGCCAAATGCGTTAGCACGTTCTCCGATTCTCCCACGCTCAATGACGAAGTCCCCTTGGACTAAACCGACGCTTCGACCGCCACGACGGCAATTGATCAATTAAATTGATAAATTAGCCAAGATAATTATGATTTTTTTATCGGAGTTATATGGCAATCTTCCCTCGCGGGACGTCCGGATCAACGCCTCGAAGAGTACCGGACGATCAGCTGAGATAGACTCCAATTCAAGATGGATGTTATGTTTTTCGCCGTAAGATAAACAAGTAACCCGCATCCCACGGGGGAAGGCGGGCCATAAAATACCGCGCAAACGAATCAACAAGGAGGGTTCCATGAGACATCGTAAAGGATTTGGACAAAGCGTCGCGTACGGGACGGCTGCCTTGGTTTTCGCCCTGGCAACCGTCGTCGGGTCGGCGGCACCGTCGTGGGCGGAAGCGCCGCCGCTGGGCAAGAAAAAGATCATTTATCCCCAACCTGGGGGAGGGTCTGCTCAAGTCATGTTACAGGTGACCAGCAAGATGTTGCAGCGCATCGGTTACGAAGTCGATGAAAAGAAGATGGCGACGGGGCTCATCTACCAGGCCCTGGCGACCGGCGACGTCGATTTTATGTCGAGCGCCTTCCTGCCGGGCCAGCACCCCCATGTCAAC
>JASLZL010000055.1 GCA_030754885.1 Rhodospirillales bacterium
CCGGAGCCTTCTTGCTCATCAATTTCTGCCTCATCTTCGTTCCCTTCGGTCACTACGATGAGCCAGAAATCCTCCCTTACGCAAACCCCTCAATGTGTCCCAAGGGCGCTGACGTCAGACACGGGGTGAAGTCTACCTGCTTCCCGTGTCGACGGTAAGGAAAATCGCTCCCAACCAGACTCATTTGCGGTCTCGACCGCCAATATATCGCCAACAAACCCATTGACTGGGATGGCGGAACGGGGAACATAGCCTGCTACTGAGGAAGGAGCGGACAATTGGCCGTCTATGACTTGGATCGCTGCACCGTACTCCTTGTTGAGGACAACCGGTACGTCCGTAACGTTGTCGAAAACCTTTTGAGGGCCTTCAGAGTCGGCAACGTAACCACCGCCGCCAACGGCCAGGAAGCGGTCGAGGCCCTCAAGGCGTCAAGACCGATGGAGGAGCGCCGGAGCCGCCTCCCCAACGCCGGATATCGTGATCTCCGACCTTCTGATGGCGCCTGTCAATGGCATGCTGCTATTGCGTTGGTTGAGGGAGGCCCCCGAATCCCCTAATCGCTTCATGCCCTCCGTCATGCTGTCGGGGGCCGCCGATAGCAATTACGTCACGGCGGGGCGCGATCTTGGGATGACCGAGTTTTTGGCCAAGCCGTTCTCCGCCCATTCAATCTACAAACGCCTGCCCAATCATCTCAAACAAAAAGTGGGCGGAAAGGAGTCGTCTGAACCGGACGAGATGCCGACCGCGCTTCTTGAACAAGCGGAAGAGAAACTGCAACGATCGGCCCTGGATTTTACCGAGTGGGCGCAAACATATCTGAAAAACCTAGTGGGGTTGTGCGACGTGGCCATGAAAAAACCTGGCTCGCGGCGCAAGCATTTCGAGGAAATCAACCTCCTCGCCCACGAATTGAGGGGCCAAGGCGGCACCTTCGGCTACCCCTTGATCACCGTCCTCGGCAAAATGCTCTACGACACCACCCACAAAGGCTGCCGCGAAGACAACAAAGGGGTAGAGATCGTCAGGGCCCACGTCGATTCCATGCGTGCCGTGATCCGCGACAAGGTTGCCGGCGACGGGGGTGCGGTGGGCCGCGCATTGCTCAAATCACTGCAACTCGCGATCCAGAAACACGAAGCGATCGAATAGTCCCCTGGATCAGATAACCAACGGTTCCGGTATCAGGTCGCCGGTCTCAAAGCGCTTGAGGTTGAAAGCAGCCAGGGCGGGATGATTGGACCGCCCGTCAAGTACTACGTCGGCCATGAGACGGCCTACTGCCGGCGAGGTCATAAAGCCCTTGTAGGCGGAGACGGCGAGAAACAAGCCGGGCACCGCCATCTCGCCCAGAATGGGCTGCATGTCCGGCGTGATACTGACCGGGTGGCACCAATTGCGGACGATGTTTAGGTGAGCGAAGGCGGGCAGGGTCTCGACGAACAACCCGGCGCCCAAGGGCAGCCAGTCGGCGTGGTTGGACGATGATTCGTCCTTGGGCAGCTCACGGGTGACGACGGCAACGATGGAACCGCGCGGCAGTTGATTGATGAAAAGGCCGTGCTCGATACGCACCAGACACGGGCCGAACACGGGCTGCCAGGGTTCTGTCACCATGGCCTCGTTGGGCATTGCCTCAATCGGTAGGTCAATACCCAGGGGTGCCAGAAGCTGAGGTGCCGCCCAATCGGTGCAGACCAGAACTTTGGCCGCCTCCACGGGACCCTTGGTGGTCTGGGCGACGATGGTGCCGCCCTTTTGTTCGAGACGGGTAACGGTGGTTCCGAAACGGACTTCGGCGCCGGCGCGGCGAATGGCGCGGAGCAATGCGTCGAGCCACAGGAACGGCGAGACGGTACCGTCCTTGGGGCAGAAGGCAGCACCGACCAGAAGGTCCGGGTTGAGTTCGGGGACCATCTTCAGGGCCTCTTCGGGGCTCAGGATTCGGCTCGGCACGCCAAGGGCGTTCTGACGCTCAACATTAGCCTGGAAGTCGCCCAGCATGTCTGCGTCGCGGGCCAGCATCATATAGCCCTCTTGCTTGAACTCGATGCCGCCCGGGAAATCCAGCCGCTTTTCGGCGTCTTCGAAAAAGGCGATGCTTTCGGTCATCAAACCGATGCTGAGTTCCAAACCCCACTGCATCCGCACGCCGGCACCGCAGCTTCCCGTTCCATTGGCGGCAAAATCACCCGCATCGAGGACCATGACGCGCGCCCCTGTGTCGCGCTCGCCAATCCACCAGGCGGCGGACAACCCATAGGCACCGGCCCCGATAATCAGGATATCGGTGGTCTCGGTGCTCATGGCTCACGCCGTGCCAAGATGCCCGCCGGCACCGGCCGGGCCAAGGGCCTGGGACGCATGGGCGGTGTTTCGGCGGGCGGCCCCGCCTGGCCTTGCGCGGCAAGGGCGGCAACCGATGCCAGGCAGGTGCGTCCGCCGCACCATCCCATGCCGGCGCGGGTGTTGCGCTTGATGCCGTTGACAGTCACATGGCCTTCATCGACGGCTTGGCGCAGGCGGCCCTGGGTGATGCCCTCGCAGCGGCAGACGACGGTATCGTCGGTAGCCCACGACCACACGCCGGAAGGCAGATCGAGGGTGGGACGAAGCGCATCTTGAAAGGCTTGATGGCTGCGGCGTTCGGTGAATTCGGCGGCAAGTTCTTGGTGTAACTCCGCGGTTCCTTTGCCCCCGGCGGTTAGCACCGCGGCGGCGCCGACGATGCGGCCCTCGGCGGCGGCGACGAAGGCGCCGCGCAATGCGGCGCCGTCGCCGGCAACGAACACTCCGGGCACGGCGGTCGCCCCGAATTCGTTTCTGACTGGCACCCAGCCGCCGCGCACCGAATCAAATCGGACCTCGGCGCCAGCCATGCGGGCCAGTTCGCTGTTGGCGGTGAAACCGAAGTTCATCGCCACCATATCGACGTCGAAGCGCCTTTCACTGCCCATAAGGGGTCGTCCGGCGCCGTCGTGGCGCGCAACGCATAAGCTTTCGACCGCCGGCGCGCCCTCGGCATGTACCGGCACCCAGCCCTCCAGCACCGGGGCGCCGGCCCGGCGCAGTTGGCGCAGATAGGCCATGCCCTCGCGCACCACGCCGCGCCCGGCCCACAGGCCGAGGGGGCGGCGCGCCATGACACGAAGCGGCGTCAACAAAGTGACGCAGGCGATTTCGGCACCCGCTTCGGCAAGCTGAGCGGCGACGGCGATGATGAGCGGCCCGGCGCCGACGACGGCGACCCGGTCGCCGGCCCGCACGCCATGAGCCTTCATGATTGCCTGGACGCCACCGGCATAAAGAACACCGGGCAGGGTCCAGCCGGGGAAGGGAACGGCCCTTTCGCCGACGCCGGTGGCAAGGATCAGGGCATCGGCCTCGAAGACTCGTGAGCTGTCGGCCAAGGCAACGTGCAGCTGGGGCCCGGGAAAAACGGCGTAGGCGGTGGCGCCGGAATGGTAGTCGACGGCCTCGGCGGCCTCGGCGACCTCGGCAAAGGCCTCCAGGACCGTCCGTTTGTGCGCCAGTTCCTCGGGCAGTCCGACGCCCGAGGAGGCCAGCGCCGCGTCGCCTTGGCGGTAAATCTGTCCGCCGGGACGCAGCGCTTCATCAATAAGGGTAACGGCCGCGCCGCGCCTCTTGGCCTCGCGGGCCGCCATGATGCCGGCCGGCCCGGCACCGACGACGACGATGCGGGGCGCCGTCATTCCAGGCCCTGTTGGCGGCGCACCCGCATGCCGGCCCTGGCCTCGGTCATGCAGGCGCGGACATTGGGCCGTCCGTCGATGACGCAGCGGCATTCCCAGCACAACCCGATGCCGCAGACGACACCGCGCGCGCCGCCGTCCTCGGCTATGCGAAGCACGACTTGACCGGCGGCCAACAACGCCGCGGCGACGCTTTCGCCGGGCCATGCCTCAATGGTGCTGTCGTCGAAAATAAAGGTGAAGGGCTCGCCCGTCCGGCCGCCGAGGCGGCGCCCTATCTTCCCGGTCTTGTTCATTGGCTTGCCGCTTCCTCTAAGGTCTTGAAGACCTACCGTGCAAAGGAAGCCTCGCGCCTCGCGGCGACGACGTCAAGTCCCGCATGGCCGACCCCGACGACGTCCCCTGGAGGGCAAAAAAATCACGGATTACCGATGGTGACTTGTTTAGAGACACCGACGTGGCATAAATTTCGGGCGGGACAAGATACGGGCACCCTGTCCGGCGCCGGCGTTCCAGCGGTTCACCCCAGGACAAGAAATTGGAGCCAAGAAAATGCGCGGAGCTGAAGTTCTCGTCGAGATGCTGATCGGGTATGGCGTCGAAGTCGTTTTCGGCGTGCCGGGTGATACCAACGTCCCGTTTTACGAGGCCCTGAACGACTCCTCTGACCGTATCCGCCACGTCATGGCACGCGACGAGCGCTCATCGGGTTTCATGGCGGATGCCTATGCGCGCACCAACGACAAGCCGGGTGTCTTCGAGTGCCCGAGCGGCGCCGGCCTTCTCTATGCCCTACCCGGCGCGGCGGAAGCCTATACCTCGCGCCTTCCTGTCATATTGATCACGAGTGACATTCCCCTTCCCGGTGAGGGCCGGGGCGTGCTCACCGAACTGGACTGCGCCAAGATGATGGAACCGATCACCAAGGCCTCTATCCAGGTCAAGGTGGCGGAGAAACTTCCCGAGATCATCCGCCGCGCCTTTCGCGTTGCAACCAGCGGCATTCCCGGCGCGGTTCACCTCGCCATCCCCGAAGACATGCTTCAGGCCGAGATCGACCCGGACCGGATTTCCCTTCATGTGGAAGACGAATGCAAAACGTTCCCATCCTTTCCCATGTGCCCGGCGCCCGGCAAGGTCGAGGCGCTTGTGGAATTGATTCAGAACGCCCAGCGGCCGTTGTTCGTTGCCGGCGGCGGGATCAACCGGGCACAGGTCGGTTTGCTGCTGACCGAATTCGCCGAGCGCTATGGACTGCCGATCGTCAACTCGATGACGGGCCAGGCCACCATCGTCGACGATCATCCCTTGGCCATCGGCGTTATCGGGGACAACGGATATCACCCACACGCCAACCTCGCCCTCAAGGAGGCGGACCTCGTCATCTACGCCGGTTCCAAGGTCGGGTCCGTGGTGACCATCGGCGGGACCTTTCCCGAGGTCAATCCCGAACGCAAAATAGTCCACATCGACATCGACCCCGAAGTGTTGGCCAACAACTATGAAGCCACGTTGAGCATCGCCACCGGCGCGCACCTGCTTTTTGAACAATTGATCGAAATCGCGCCGGCCGATCCGGTCGTCGATACGGCCTGGGTCGATCACCTGAACGCGTATCGCAAGGATTTTTGGGAAAGCGTCAAGCCGACGCTCGACGATCCGTCCGTGCCCTTGCGGCCCGAATATGTCGTTCAATCGCTCAATGAGCGGCTGACCGGCCCGGTCAATGTTATTGCCGACGCCGGGACGGCGACGCCCTATCTGACCCGGTTCCTAAAGCTCGGCGATCCTGGATCCCAATTGATCATCCCGCGCGGCTATGGGGGTCTCGGTTACGCGGTATCGGCGGTTGTCGGCGCATGGTATGCGGCGCCGGACAAGCGGCCGATCGGGGTCTTTGGCGACGGCTCGCTGGGCATGACAGCCGGCGAATTGGAATCCCTCGTGCGCTTGCGGGTGCCGGCGGTCCTGCTCCACTTCAACAATGGTTGCTTCGGCTGGATCAAGGCCCTGCAACGGGTGCATGGGCACAACCGGGCCTTCTCGGTCGATTTTAACCCAATCGACGCCAAGAAAGTTGCGGAGGCCTTTGGAATGAAGGCGTGGCGCGTAACGAAACCGGACGAATTCGACACCGCCATCGACAATGCCTTCAAGGAGAAGGGTCCATGCCTGATCGACATTGTCGTCGAGTCGATCGCCGAGCGCCTACCGCCCGTCTATTCATGGCAAAAACGGCAGGGTATCGATCCTTTGGCGATCGGGTGAACGCCCACGTCAGCCGCCGCCGGATACTGGCCCCAGGGGAGCCAGGCGGACGCCAGGGCGTAGCTTGCGGTAGTCCTTGAGGCTGGTATCGGCAATGACGGCGCCCGGCGCCAGGACGACCAGGATGTCGCTCGCCATTTTGGCGAAGTCGGCGCGGAAGTGGACCGAGCTTTTCAACGCGACGATCTTTTGCGCCGCCGGATCGACGCCAAGGTGGCGCAAGATGCCCTGATCCAGGGCCTGGGACTTGGTCCCCGAGACGACGACGCCAACGCCGCCGATGCGCAAAAGCGCCATGGGTCCCAGCCGATAGGTCATACCGGCCATCATGGGCCCGTGGGCCTCGAAGGTGCCGTCGCCCAGGCGCTCGACGGTAAAGCGGGCGCGCAACGGCGTATCGCCGGGAATGCCGGACCGGCCGCCGAGCGCCAGTTCAATCTCGGCCCCTTGCCCGGCTTCATGGGCGCGCTGGGCCGCTTCGCCATCGAACATCATGGCCAGCACCGCGTCCGTGGCCTCCTGTTCGACCAGGGCCTTGAGCAGGCCCGTGGTATCGGAAGTACCGCCGCCGCCCGGGTTGTCCTGGGTATCCGCCAAAAGCACCGGACCCGCCGCTTGGGACCCGGTCCGCATGGCCCGGCGCACCCCTTCTTCGGCCGAGTACCAGGCACCGGCGAACTCTGCCTCGCGGCCCTCGACCTCCTCGGCCAGGGCCGCGACGGCAGCCTCGACGGCGGCCCGGTCGCGCCCGCAACCGAAGACCGTCGGGCCAAGGTCATGGACGTCGGCACTGGGAAAGCCCGGCGTGAAGTTGAGCGCTTCCACGTCGCCGCCTTCCAACTCCTCAAGGATCGCCATGATGGAGCGCGTAGGCTCGGCCAAGGTGCACTGGCAGGGTGCGGAGATGAGGAAAGGGATCTTGCGCCACGCCTTGAAAGGTGCATCGCCGCCCTGAAGCAAGTCGTGCAGATGGCGTGCCGTGCGCCATCCGGTCTCCGCCCGATCGACGTGGGGGTAGGTGCGCAGGGCGTGCATGGCGGTGGCGTTCTCTATCATCGCCGGCGTCACGATGGCGTGGAAGTCGATGGCCGAGACCACGGGCACCCGGGGGCCGACGGCGGCGCGGGCACGGCGCAACAACTCGCCATCGCCGTCTTCAAGGTGTTCGGTCACCATGGCCCCGTGCAAATCCAGGAAAAACGCATCAATTGGTCCGGCCGACGCCAAGTCGTCAAAGAGCCAACCCGCGATGGTCTCGAAGGCGCGTTCCGTGGTGTGGGCCGAGGGTGTGGCGTGACACCACAACAGCGGCACTATCTCGTGGCCGCGTGCGCGGGCTTCGTCCATGAACCCAGACACGCACAGATTCATGCCGGCCACGGCGTCCGAAATCGCCGGCCCGCGGCACAGCGCCGGATAGGCGCCGCCTTTCAGATAGTCTTCAAGATCGGCCTTGTGGCTGGCAGGGGCGAAAGTGTTGGTCTCGTGGCGAATGCCGCCGATCGCAATCCGCGCCATGGGCCGCCCCCGCCGTGCCGCCTACTTCTTCTTTTTCGTCTTCTTGCCGTCCGCCGTGATCAACAGGTTGCCGATGCCATCGACCTTCGCCGACCACTTGGGAATGATCACGATGGTGCAGTCCGACTGTTCGATAATGGCGGGACCCTTGATGACCTCGCCGGCGCCGAGCTCGTTGCGATGGTAGATCGGCACGTTGCGGAACTTGCCTTCGTAGAAGACCTTGCGCCGTTCCGCCGCCTTGGTGCCTTTCTTTCTTTTGAGTTTGGGCAAGGTGATGGGCGGAATTTTACCCGTGACCTGCACCCGTTCAGTGGTCACTTCGACGCCGCTTTCCAGATCGCGGAAGCCGTAGATCTTCTCGTGCTCGATATGGAACAGCTCCGACAGGCCCTCGACGGTGGGCTTGCTGCGCAGTTTGTCGTCAATGATCACCTGCAGGTCAAAGGCCTGGCCGGCATAACGCATGTCGACCGTCGCCGTGAATTCCGCCTTGCCGAGAAGTTTACCCTCGGTCTTGATCCAAGCCTTGGCATCCTTCTCCAAGGTGCGGAAGATGGTGGCCAAGTCCTTGATCGCCTGCTTGCCTTCGGCGAACTTGAGGTGGTTGGAGCGCACGTAGTCGCGCTTGACGTCGGCCAGGATCGCCCCCATGGCACAAAACACGCTGGGCGCCGGCGGCACGATGATCTGGGTCAGCCGCGCCTCCTGGGCCAGCAAGTTGCCTTGGGTCGGGCCGGCACCGCCGTAAGCCATAAGGGCGAAGTCACGCGGGTCCTCGCCGCGCTGCGCCAGGCCTTTGTATAGCTCTGTCGACATGATTGCCGTCGTCACCTGAAGCGCCGCCTCGGCGGCCTTGACCGCGCGGTCCGGGCCTTTGATACCGATCTTCTTGGCGATCTCTTCCAATGCCTTGTTCGCCCCTTTGCGGTCCAGATGCATGCGCCCGCCGAGGAAGTGATCGGGGTGGATGAATCCGGTCAGCAAGTAACAGTCGGTGACCGTCGGCTGGGTACCGCCCTGGTCGTAACAGACCGGCCCCGGGTCGGCGCCGGCGCTTTGCGGTCCGACCTTGAGAACACCCTGGGGATCGACCCAGACGATGGAGCCGCCACCGGCGCCGATGGCCGAGACATTGACCACCGGAAGGACCAGCGGGAAGTCACCGACGTGGGTTTGGGTGGTGTATTCGGGCTCGCCGCCCTGGGTCACCGCCATGTCGCAACTGGTGCCGCCCATGTCGACCGTGATCAGGCGCTTGTTCCCGGTCACCGCCGCTGCCTCGGTCGCGGCCACGACGCCGGAGGCGGGACCCGAAAGAATGGTGTCGATGGGGCGGTCGCGCGCCGTATCGATGCTGAGCGTGCCGCCGTTGTTGGCCGTGATGTAAATGGGTGCCTTGATATTCAGGCCTTCCACCCGCTTGGTCAGCAAATTCAAGTAGGCGGTCATCAGGGGATTGACGTAGGCGTTCATGATGGCAATCAAAGAACGCTCGAACTCGCGCCGCTCGGGCCAAATATGGGCTGATTCGGTGACCGGAATTTTTCCCAATCGCTTGCGCAAATCCGCCGCCACAAGCTGTTCCATCTCGGGATGGGCATAGGAATGGAGGAGCAAGATGGTGACCGCCTCGATGTCTTGGGCCTTGATCTGCTCGGCAACGGCCTTGAGCTCGCCCCGCGCCGGACGGCCGATGATGGTGCCGTCGGCCATGGTGCGCGATTCGGTCTCATAGATCAGGTTGCGCTTGACCAGGGGCTCTTCCTTCTGGACCGTGAAGTCGTAGGAGTTGGCCAGGCGCGCCCGCCCGATCTCAAGGATGCCGCGGTGCCCTTTGGAAACCACCAGGGCCACCTTGGCCCCTTTGCGCTGAATGATGGCGTTGACCAGAAGCGTGGTGCCGTGAACGATCAGCTCGACGTTCTCGGGCTCGACGCCGGCAAGTTCCATCAGCGGCGGCAGGCCGCGCTCGACAGATTTGGACGGGTCCGCCGGAACGCTTGGCTCCTTGTAGCGGGTGAGCTCGCCGGTCGCCATGTTGGCCAGCACGAAATCGGTAAACGTGCCACCGACGTCAATTCCTATCCGACACCTATGTTTCGCCATTTTTCCGTTTCCTTCCCATTTTCGACCGATGCCCGAAATGGACCTCGACCCATTATCTTCCGGCGACCGCGACCGACACCCGCCGTTCAGGCTGCCCCGACGGAAAAACCGGCCCGCTTCGCCACTATTTTACGTTGGACTTCCCCGTGAAATCGCTCCGTATCCTCCCGCCGTCTTATCCTACCTAGTTCGCCGCTCGTTCGTCACCGAAGACCTCTGCCATGGCTTTTACCAGGCGCGCCCGGATAGCGTCCGGGTCAGCCATGGTCTCGGCCAAAGAGCGGGTACCGGCCACCGGCAGATCGGGTACCGCTTGGCTAACAATCCAGCGGCGCTTCTCCTGACGTACCGATTTGGGCAAGCTGTACAGCCCCGTGTTAAGAACCTCCATAGTCTTGTCGTCGAACACTGCTTCCCAGGCCTCGCGTTCGGGCCCAAAATCGAAGTCTGCCCGAATATTGTCCCGGACACGCCCGGAACGCAACTTTTTCGTCGCCTTATCGTCAACCTGCCCGTCCCGGGTTATGACCACGCCGTAGTCGTCGGCTGTAGCCTCGCGCGTGACGAAACCCCTCTCGACGTCGGTTCGTACCGATTCGGGCGCCCGCAGATACGGATCGCCGAAGCCGCCGGCACCCGGCATCATGAAGGTCACCGTATCCCCCGCCTTGACGCTCAACTGATCGATCTTGCTGAGCTCCGTCTCGTCCGTCCGGCCTTCATTCAGGATGGCCCGAAACGGCCGGCCAGGCTTGCCGCCAGCGACCCCCCAGGCGGAAAAGCGCAGGCGCTCCATGCCGCGCGCCAAGATGGTGCAGCCGTCACGCAGGACCTCAGTGGTGATCCGTTGCCCGACGCCGCCCCGCCACCGGCCGGGACCGCCTGAATCGGGGTGGATGTCGTAAGAAAGGATGACGACGCCGGCGTCGGCCTCGACGGTCTCGACGGGATGGTTGTTCATATTGTTCATGGTATTTTCGCGGTTGTCGGCACCGTCGTGGCCCTTCCACGCGCCCATGCCGCCGCGCAGGGGCTCGATGACTTGGACCGCCGGCTTGCCGCCCTCGGGGCTCTGTTCGGCAACGACGAAGGGCACGCTGGCGCCGCAACTGGGCGCCGCCATGATATCGGGCGATGCCTTTAAGATGGCCCCGGTCATGGCGTCCGACAGACGCCGGGCGGCGGCGTGGCGGATACCGACGGCGTCGGGGAATTCGGCGTTCATGATGGTGCCCGCCGGGTTGGTCACCGATATGTGGCGATAGATGCCGGCGTTGAGCGCCATTGAGCTGTCGTTGGTCAAAATAAAGCTGATCAGGCGCATCATGAGCCACGGATGGGCGATGCCTAAGGTCGGCACGTTGTAGGCCGCCCGGACCTGGGGATCGGAACCGCTCAGATCGATGTGGATTTTGCCGTCGGCGACTGTCATCGCGATGCGAAAGCGTAGCGGAATGCGCGTCACCAGATCGTCGTCCATATAGTCCCAGAACGCGTAGGTTCCTTCGGGAATGCGGCGCAGGACGGCGCGCGTCTTTTCCGCCGTGTAATCCTGAAGCGCCTTTTGGCAGGCTACGAAGGTCGCCACCCCGTGACGCTCGATGATGTCGGCGACGCGCTCGGACCCGGTATGGAGCGCCCCCAACATGGCCTGAACGTCGCCCATATTGGCGTCGGGCGTGCGGCAGTTGGCGGTAAATATTTTGACGAAATCTTCGTTCAAGACGCCCTTGCGCACCAGTTTCATGGGCGGCACGCGCAGCCCTTCTTGAAATATCTCGTGGTTCGACGGCGAGATCGAGGACGGCACCCGTCCGCCCATGTCGGAAAAGTGAATAAAGCACCAGCCGTAACAAACGATCTTACCGGCGTGGATAAAGGGCTTGATCATGTGCAGATCGGGCAGGTGGGTTGCCAGGCCGCCCGACAGATAGGGGTCGTTGGTGACGATGACGTCGCCCGGCTTCAGATCGGGAATGGCACGAATGGAAGGCCCGCAAAAACGGTTGATGTGGTTGACGCTGTTGCGCGCCGGATAGCCAAAAATATTGCCGTTTAGATCGGCGATCCCGGTGCCGTAGTCTGCCGCCTCCTTGACGTAGGTCGAACGCGACGTGCGCTGCAAGGTGACCGCCATCTCGTCGGCCGCCGCCGCCACTTTGCGGTTGAGGATCTCAAGAAGAATCGGATCCAGTTGAACGGTTTCCTTGCCCATGGATCAGTCCCTCACAGGTATCGCGAATCGCGCCAGGCATAATAGGCCATGACGGCCGACAAAAACCACGGCTTGCCAGTATAGAACGGCCGGGTCGAGAAACGGCGGTTTTCGAACGGGCTTCCCGCGTCCGGAGCGCCCAGGATGCGCCGTCCCAGCTTGTGCCCGAAGTAGGTCGAAAGCATCACTCCGCTGCCGCAGTAGCCCATGGCATAGTGGATGCCGTCACGAACCCCCATATGGGGCAGATAATCGAAACTGAAGGCGACGAATCCGGCCCACGAATGGGTGAGGCCGACGCCCGCCAGTTCGGGGAACAGCCGGGTCAAGCGGCGGTGAAGGTGGATGCCGCTGCGTTTGGGGTCGTTGATTTCCTCCCCGCCGGCGCGCCCGCCAAACAAGATGCGCGTCCCATCGGGCGACGCCCGGTAATAGTGCTTCAATTTATAGGTATCGCCGACCATGCGCTTTTCAGGCAACAGCCGCGCGACGACGGCGGGGTCCAGGGGCTCGGTCGCGATCATCTGGCTTTGAATGGGAATCAAGCGTCGGCGCAGCCATCCGTTGACCGGGCCTGAGTATCCGTTGGTGGCGATGACGACGTTGCCGGCCTTGATGGTATGATTGCCGGCGGTGAGGGTGAACTCACCTCCCGCGCGCTCGATCTTTGTCACCCGGGTTTCGGGCACCACCGCCACACCGGCGTCCAGGACGCGGTCCAGAAGGCCCTGGTGGTAGAGTGCGGGATGAAGATGGCCGCCGAAGCGCTGCCATAAGCCCCCGTGGTAAAGTTCGGTGCCGACGAACGAGGATTGGTTGGCCCTCGGCACCATCTCGGCGTCCACGTCCAGGTGCTTTTGCTGCAGCTCCAATTCGCGCGCCATGGAATCGTACTTGGCCGGAGCATAGGCGCCGGTGAACCGTCCCCGGGCTACAAAGTGGCACTCGATGCCCTCGTCGCGGACAAAGTCGATCAGGTGCTTCTCGGATACGCTAAGCTCGTTAAATATCGCCTTGGCCGGCTCAAGCCCGACCCGGCGCGTCAATTCACTGAACGGGACCATGAGACCGTGGCCATAGCCGCCGCCGTTGCGCGAACTGGCGCCCTGGCCGATCGGTCCGGCCTCGAAAACGACAACGCTGGCCCCACCGCGCGCCAAGGTCAGGGCCGCCGATAACCCGGTATAGCCCGACCCGACGATGGCCACGTCGGCGCGTTCGGGAACGTCGGGCGCCGCCCCAGTGGGGCGCGGCGCCGCTTCCCACCAAAAGGGTTCCAGTTTCACGTCGTCGGTGGTGGCGGTCGCTGGCATGTCGTTCCCCTTTGTCCGGCACGGATGCGTGCGCCACAACCGTGCCCGAGCCTTGATATCCCATGTCGCCTATGGGAGAAGTCTAGCCGTTTCCCCTCGTCGCGCGCAATTCACCGATTGGCGGCGACAGGGGCGAATAATGGGAGGATGGGCGATGGTGGCAAGTGACGATCCCCGGTTGGCGCGCAACGTACGGCGGCTGGGCCGCCTCGACATGCCGGGCGGCGGCCAGGTCGTGGTGGAAGGAGACTACGCCTACGTTGGTCATCTCAATCCCCCCTATGGGACCACCATCGTCGATGTCTCCGATCCCACGAATCCCCGCATCGTCTCACGCATCACACTGGACGGCGAGGACACCCATACCCACAAGGTGCGCGTCATCGGCGATCTGATGTTCACCAACTTCGAGATGTACAACCGCTACTATTTCCGCCGCGGCGACAATATTCCCGAATACACGGCCAGGCTGAAAGGTGAGCTAGGCCGGGCGCCGAGCGACGCCGAACTTGCCCATGCCCTGACCGAGGACCTCTATGTCGGCGGCAAGAAGAAGGTGTTGACCGCCGACGACATCCCGATCCTGCGCCAGGCCTGCGAGCGCGGCTACCACGACGGCGGCTTCAAGATCTATGATATATCGGACAAGACCGAGCCCAAACTGATCAAGCACCAAAGGACCCATACTTGGGGCAGCCACCGTTTCGACGTCGATGAGAACTACATCTACGTCTCCACCGAATGGGAAGGCTACGTCGGAAACATCTTGGTCATCTACGACATCCGCGATCCGGCCCGGCCCGAATACGTCTCTCACTGGGCACTGCCCGGCCAGCACGTGGCGGGCGGCGAAACGCCGACCTGGAATGCCGACGACAACAGGGTCCATCACGGGATGCGCCACGGTGACAAAATCTGGGTAGGGGCATTGTGGGGCGGCCTTTACGTCGTCGATGTCTCGGATATCACACAGCCCCGGACGGTCGGGCACTACAATTACCACCCGCCCTTTCCCGAACCCACCCACACGATCCTGCCGCTGCCTTTCCCGGTGGCCGGGCGTGACATCGCGGTGGTCGCCGACGAGAGCCAGGTTCATCGTCACGGCCAACCCCACGCGCCCTTGTGGGTCTTCGACGTCGGCGATTTGGACAACATGCAGCCACTTTCGGTGTTCACCGTCTCGGAGCTGGATTCACCGTGGAGTGCGCCACCCGCCTGGTTCGGCTGTCACCAGTTCCAAGAGCACTTCCGCGATACCTTGGTCTATGCCGCCTGGTTCGCCGGTGGTTTACGCATCATCGACATCAAGGACCCCCTCAACCCCGAGGAGGTCGGCCACTACATCCCCGAACCCGGCACCGGCCAGGAACGCCCGGGCACCAACGACGTCGACGTCGACGAACGCGGCCTGATCTACATGACCGACCGCTACGACGGCTTCGACATCGTGGAGTTTGAACGCTAGGAAATTTGTCCATCCAGCTTTCCCTCGTTCTCTGCTGGACGGGCCACCCTCAATCGAATTAGAGGTGCTAACATTGGGAAGCATTGCTAACGTCAAAGAGAACGCTGCAAGCTCCAAGGTGAGAAGTCTTTACTCCTGCAAGCACCGGTCTTGCTTCCGCTAACAAGGGCAGCTTGTGATGTGCGGCATCGTCTTCGTGCAGGGCGAGAGAGACGCGGACAAGATCGTCTGCGAGATGCTCGATCGGCTGGCTTATCGCGGGCCCGATGGCGAGGGCCGCTACGTGGACGAAGGAGCCGACGCCGTGCTGGGCCACAAGCGTCTGGCGATCATCGATCCCAAGGGCGGTGCACAGCCGATCATCGCGCCGGATGGTGACGGAGCCCTCATCGCCAACGGCATGATCTACAACGACACGGGGCTGCGGGGGGATCTCTCGGCCCATGAGCCCGCGGTTATTTTTCGGACAGGAAGCGACTCCGAGCCCATCCTGCACGGATATCGCGCCCACGGGACGAAGATCGTCCGGCATCTGGACGGCATGTTCGCCTTCGTGCTTACAGACGGCGGTCGTGTCGTCGCGGCCCGCGACCCCATCGGCATCAAGCCACACTACATCGGCCGCCGCGGCGACGCGCGCGATCTGGCCTCGGAGATCAAGGCCCTGGTCGGGCACGTGGACACACTCGAGGAGTTTCCGCCCGGGCATCTATTCGACGACCGCGCCGCCATGGAACGCTACTACACCGTGCCCGAGCCAAGATGCGAACTCATGGACCCCGAGGAGACCGCCGCGCTGGTCCGCGACACCTTGGAACGCGCTGTCGTCAAACGGTTGCGTAGCGATGTCCCGCTTGGCGCATTCCTCTCAGGCGGCCTTGATTCCAGCATCATCGCGGCCATTGCGAAACGCCATCTCGACACGCTGCATACTTTTGCGGTTGGTCTTGAAGGGAGCGAAGACCTCGATGCCGCGCGCCGTGTTGCCGAACATATCGGCGCGAAACATCACGAAACCATCATTCGGCCGGATGAACTTGTGCGCCAATTGCCGACCATTCTTTACCATCTCGAATCTTACGATCAGGACCTCGTCCGGAGCGCCGCGCCAACCTGGTTCGTGGCCCGGATCGCAAGCCAAACCGTCAAGGTTGTGCTGACCGGCGAGGGCGCGGACGAATTGTTCGCCGGATATGCGTATTACAAGAACTATGCCGACCAAAGCGAGCTGCCGAGGGAATTGCACCGATCCATCACGACAATGCACAACATCAATCTGCAGCGCGTCGACAGAATGACGATGGCGCACGGGCTAGAGGCGCGGGTACCTTTTCTCGATCTCGAGATGATCGATCTGGCAATGCGCATCGATCCGGCGCTCAAGATACGCCGGACGCACGGGGCAAACATCGAGAAATGGATTTTGCGCCGCGCCTTCGAGGATCTTCTGCCCTCCGACATCGTGTGGCGCGACAAGGCGCAGTTCGACCAGGGCAGCGGTTCCGACGTGGCTCTCGCGGCGTCGATGCCACAACGCTCGCAAATGGCTCGGTCCGACGCATCGCCCGAGGAGGCGTGGTATCGCGCCGTCTTCATGGATGTGTTTCCCAAGGCCGAGCAGGCATTGCCTCTCGTCGCGCATTGGGCGGCGCGCCGCGTCTGAAGTGGTGGGCGGAAAACGCCGAGCCCCGGATTCAACCGGCTAGCAACTGCTCGATCGGCACATCCGTCACGTCTTGCTTCGGGCGGGACAGGTAGAACTCGGCGTGAAGATGACCTGCCGCCTCCTTGTCGGTCGGCTCGACACCCTGCTCGTGCAGTTGTTCGAGCACTTGCTCCTGCTCGTTCGCCGATGCGAACCGACGCTGAACGAAGGTTCGGTCCTCGAGCTTCTCCGTCACATAACCCCGCTCGTTCAGAGTCTCCTCGATCGCGTCGAACGGGAAAATCCGCAGCACGAAATTGGCTAGCCAAGGCAACCGATCTGGTGTGATGGCCGGGAGTAGCTGGTCGAAGGTATCCTCGGTCACATAGCCGACGCATCCGGTCGAAACCACCAAGTCGACCGGGGCCAGTCCCTCTTTCGCCGGCTCGGACAGCGGCTCTTTCTCAAGATTGACGACGAAGCCCTCATCCAATAAGCCGACCTCTTTGGCGTACTCAACGGCATTTTCCGCCTGATCAAGCCCTATCACCTCAATGTCTTCGGGTTCGTCGAGGTTGTCAAAAAAGCGCCGGTCGCAATCAACGATTTTCTCCGGTGAGGCGTCTGCCAGTCCCTCCTGTCCCCAATGGTGGTAGAGTTCGGACATCGACAGGTCGTGCTTTAGTAGCGCCGCGTTGACGCCGTAAGAACAGCCAAGGTCGAGAACGCAAACCGTATCATCTCGGCGCTGCTGCAGAGAGGAGATCAACTTCTGGAAGATCGGTTTGGCGGCACCGGGTATGGCGTAGCGGAGCTTTTTCAGTTCGCGGAAATAGGCTCTTGGATCGGGCTGATCATAAATGTGATCCAAGTTGGCCTTGGCTTCATTAATCTCCTCAAAGTCGTCATCGCGCGTCATTGTTCCCTCCCCCGTGGTCTTCCTGACTATCGCCTTTTGATTGTCCGCGAACGCGGCACCGCGACCTTCGATCACTATCCGGCCTACGAGACGCCCAATACTCCCTCGCCGCGTGAATACGACGCGAGGCAATAAGTAGTTGTGCGGATTTGTTTGAACGAGCCTAACACGAACGTCTGCAAGTGTTCAAATCGACGGGAAAAACACCTCGGTGCATCGTCCGGTTCTGGCTATGTGCGGACGTTTGTAGAGTAAATGGCAGAGCCAACTTACCTCGGAATAATTTTTCTTGAGGGCAAGCATGATTGTTATTCCTGATCCTTAAAGAAAGTTCGAGCAATTGTTCCTAGACCAAGAATTCCAACAATCGCTCCACCCATCCGGTCCGAATGTACGTCCGCGTCGCCATCTTCGCTTTCTACTGGCTAATCGTTCATGGGAATCTCGATGCGCCGACCTTCGAGCGGAACATTGACAGCGGCGTCGGCGAAGGACGGCGGTCCCAGAAACGCCTTAGCGCTATTGGAAAAGGCAAAATCCTCTAGTGGGATTCCCAAGAAACCTTGATCAAATTCATCGTTCATGTTTTCGTCGTGGTAGACGGCGATAGCGTAGAATCCGGGCATCAGGCCCGTGAATAGGGCGCGGGCGGCATTGCCTTCGATGGGAACCTCAAGCTTGGTGGTCATGCCGTCACTGTCGGGGAATAATTCGGGCGTATTATAGATGGCCACATGGACATCTCCCCGGTTGCTGGCCAGGGCGTTGACAATAATTTCCAGCTCGGTGGCGGTAGCTGGCAAATTCACCAAGTTCAAACTGAGAACTAGTGAGAGAAGAGACAATCGCATGGTCGAGACACTGGAGTTGGTTGCAGGGGTGGGAGCGCCGTGGAATCCCCCAAAAGTGCCTTTCTTGCTCATTTGGGTAAGGTTTAGCCTAATTTAACTCGCGGGGGTATTCTTCCCCAATTGGTCTGGGTAGGAAATACTCATGACTTCAATCTCCTCCTCCCCACCAGGCATATGAACGTTGACCAGATCGCCGACAGCCATGTTCATCAGCGCCCGGCCAATTGGCGAATCCATGCTGATGCGACCAAGGCTTGGTTCCGTCTCGTCTTTTCCAACGATGGTGACGGTCTGAAGCGTGCCGTTTTCACGTTCGTAGTTCACAGTGGCGCCAAAAAAAACTTGCCCCAGATTTTTCTGATGACGGGGATCGACGACAGTCAGATTTTGTAGACGTTTGCGCAGATAGCGCACACGGCGGTCAATTTGGCGCAAACGCATTTTACCGTAAATATAATCGCCGTTTTCGGAACGGTCCCCATTGCTGGCCGCCCATTGCACCGTTTGCACCACTTCGGGACGCTCTTTTTCCCACAATTGAGTGTGCTCGGCCTGCAAGTCGGCAAAGCCTGCGGGGGTAATGCAATCCGTGAAACGGGCCATGTTATCTATTTTCTCCGGCGCCCCCCTAATCGGCACCGGACAAGATAGCACGTCATGGAATTGCGGGGCGCGTGTTGGATAAAAAGGGACACTATATTTATATAGGCCCCGGCTGCCCGCTAGGCGCTTT
>JASLZL010000056.1 GCA_030754885.1 Rhodospirillales bacterium
CAGAACCTCCGTCTCGAAACGCCCCATCTGGCTGGTCGAGGCTGCCTGTTTCGTGACAGCATGGCCGCCGACGATCTATCGCATGACCGGGTCGAGGCTGAGCCGGTCGGCATCGTTCACGTCGTCGTACCCGCCAAGGCGCCCGAAAACGGACTGGCGGAACTGCCCGGAAAGACCGTGACGACCGTTCTTCCCACGACGGCTGTCCGTGAGTGCGTCCCCGGCAATCTCGCTCAGTTCAACCGCATCATCGAGTTCTCGGTACGGCAACATCCCGGCGTCGGAAGAGACCTTGGTGCCATGAAACTCCAGCTTCAATCGACGGTCAAAACCGAGCCTCAGAACCCCTGCTTCCCTTTCACCCATCGGGTGAGCCATGTCAGCACCCCAAATCCGCCTATAACGTTATGATTCTTATACCAGAATCCGGGTGCGCTGTCGTCAAATTACACGGTCATATGGGCAATGCGGGCTTAGCAGGCTTCGTTTCTCCTTCTCCTTTTAAGGCGCACTGTGGTAGAGAACCGCCATGCACAACTTCCTGGAATTCGAAAAACCGATTGCCGCGCTCGAGGGCAAGATCGAAGAATTGCGCCACTTGTCTGGCTCGGGTGATGTCAATATCGCCGATGAGGTGGCGAAACTGCAGTCGAAGCTGGACCGGCTTCTGCGCCAGACTTATGCCAAATTGACGGCCTGGCAGAAGACCCAGGTCGCCCGTCATCCCGACCGCCCTCACACCTTGGATTATATCCAGGCGTTGATCGAGGACTTCACGCCGCTCGCCGGCGACCGGGCCTTCGCCGAAGACCGCGCCATCGTCGGCGGTCTTGGCCGATTCCGTGGCCTTTCGGTCCTGATCATCGGCCATGAGAAAGGGACCGACACCGAGAGCCGTCTGCGCCATAACTTCGGCATGGCGCGGCCCGAGGGCTATCGCAAAGCGCAGCGTCTGATGCGCCTTGCCGACCGATTCGGCCTTCCGGTCATAACCCTGATCGACACCGCTGGCGCCTATCCCGGCGTCGATGCCGAGGCGCGTGGCCAGGCCGAGGCCATCGCGCGATCGATAGAGGTCTGCCTGGACGTTCGCGTGCCCCTGATCAGCGTCGTTGTCGGCGAGGGCGGGTCGGGCGGCGCCATTGCGCTGGCCACGGCCGATCGGGTGATGATGCTGGAACATGCCGTCTATTCTGTAATTTCGCCCGAGGGCTGCGCCTCGATCTTGTGGCGCAATGGTGAGCCGGTGGAGGACGCCGCGGCGGCGCTCAAATTGACGGCCCAGGACTTGCACGCGCTTGGCATCATCGACCGTGTTATTCCGGAACCCCTGGGCGGGGCGCATCGCGATTCGGAAGGCACCATCACCGCCGCGGGAGACGCCCTCGAAGAAGCCCTGGGGGCAATGGCGGAGATCGACGGCGGCGTGATCAGAGAGCAGCGGCGCGAAAAATATTTGGAAATGGGCAAAAAGGGACTGGGGTAAGCGATCCCATCAACTTGCCACGGGCGCCGATTCGGGCGCCCCGATGTCTTCTTCCAACCTCGCCGTCAGGCCGAAATCGTCGAGAATGGCGTAGAGCGACGGTACCGCCAACAAGACCAGCAGAGCGGCCGAGATGAGGCCGAAGACGAGGCTGGTGACAAGCGGAATCAGCACCTGGGCCTGAAGGCTCTGTTCGGTCAACAGCGGCAGCATGCCGGCGACGGTTGTCATGGTGGTCAACGCGATGGCGCGGAAGCGCTGGCGGACCGCCCCGGCGGCGGCATCGGCAACGGTCTCGCCGGCGCGCCGGCGCTTGCGGATGAACAATACCAGCAAGATCGAGTTGTTGACCACGATGCCGGCTAAAGAAGCCATGCCCACCATGCTGGGCATGGAAAGGTCGAGCCCCATCAGCAGGTGGCCTGAAACGGCGCCGATCAGGCCCAAGGGGATGGCGATCATCACGACGATCGGCTCGATATAGCTGCGGAACTGAAAGCTGAGCAACAAGAACACGCCCAACAGCCCGATGAGGAAGTTGCGCCTGAGCGAACTGCCGGTGTCTTGGGATTCCGCCGCCTGTCCTTCAAGAGAGAAGGCGAGTTCCCGGTAGCGGTCGGCAAGCTCAGGTAGGAAGCGCCGCCGTGTATCATCGATGACTTCGCTGACGTTAGCGACATTGGTGTCCACATCGCCTTGCACGGTGACCGTGCGCCGGCCATTGACGCGGGCGATGCGCGCCCAGCCGCGGCCGTCTTCAATGACGGCGACGGTGCTTAGCGGAACCTGTTCACCGCCCGGCGCGGTAACGGCGAAGTACTCCAAATCGGCGATGCTGTCGCGGTCGCTCTCCGGCAGGCGGATGTCGATCTCGTAGGATTCCGGCCCGACCTGGACCTCGCCCGTCGTCTTGCCCTGGAAGGCCGAACGGAGCTGGGTGGCGATGGCGGCGGCGTCAAGGCCGAGCGCGAACGCGCCGTCGCGCAGGCGTAGACGCAGTTCCGGCTTGCCCGGCCTCAAGTCGTCGGAAAGGTCGTGGACGCCCCGGTACGCGCCGAGCCAAGCCAAAAGCTCGCGCGAGGCGGCCTTGAGTTCACCTAGGTCGTGTCCCTGGAGGCGGATATCGATGGCCCGACCGGCGGGCCCCAGTTGGCGTTCGGTGAACTTGACGGCGATGACATCGGGAAGAGGTCCGGTGAGGGCGCGCCAACGGCTCAGTACTTCGTCCAGGGTGGCGTCGCGGACCTCCGCCTTCAACAGATCAACGGAAACGGTTGCTACGTGGGCGCCGGTCTCGAAGGCGTCGATGTTCTTGTTGTACTGTATGCCGACGTTGCGGACCAAGGACTGCCCGCCGGGCTGGCGCGGCGCGAACTCAGCGTCCAGCAGTTTCAGCGCTTGGGTGACCCGGGTGACCACGTGTTCCGTGCGCTCCAAGGGAGTGCCTTGGGGCAATAGGATGCGGGCCTCGATCACGTCGCCGTCGAGATCGGGAAAGGCCCGGAATTTGAGTATGCCGCCGGCGATGGCGCTGACGGAGAGTAGCAAAAGCGCGATGACCAATCCGGCGGTGAGATAGCGTCGACGCACCGCCCAATCGGCGACACGGCCAACCACGGCCTCGCGCGTCCACTCCAATGCGCCGTCGATGCGCCGGCGGAATTCCGCGCCAAGGCCATCCCGACCCTTGGCGACGGAGTGGCGGAGATGATGAGGAAGGATGAGGAATGCCTCGACGAGGCTAACGCCAAGCGTCGCGAGAACGATCACTGGCATCACCTTCAAAATGCTGCCGAGGTGGCCCGTGAGGAAGGCCAGGGAACCGAAAATGCAGACCGTGGTGAGAAAAGACGAGATAACGCCGGGCGCCACTTCCCGGACGCCGTCAACTGCCGCCTCGATGGGCGTCTTGCCACTCTGCCAGTGGCTGGCGATGTTTTCCGAGATAACAATGGCGTCGTCCATGATCAGGCCGACGGCGATGAGCAGTCCGACCATGGTGATCATGTCGAAGGAATAGCCTATCGCCGACATCACGGCGATGGTGCCAAGGAACGAAACCGGCAAGCCCAGCGCCACCCAAAACGAGTGGCGCAGGCTGAAAAACAGCCACATGGTAAGAAAGACCAGGGTCAGACCTTGGGCGCCGTTGCGCAACAGCATGGTCAGTCGGTCGCGCACGATGGACGTGATATCCTGGGTAATTGCCAGGGTCAGGCTAGGCGGTGCCGTGGCGCGATGGCTTTCGAGGAAAGCCTTGACCGCGTCGATGATGTCCAGGGTATCGTCGTCCTTACTTTTCTCGACTACCAGATAGGCGGCGCGCGTGCCGTTGAACAGGGTCTTGGCCTCGTCAAGCTCGAAGCGGTCGGTGATGGTGGCGATATCACCGAGTCTGATTTGAGCGCCGCTGGCGGTGGCCACCACGACCAGGTCCTCGAACGCGCGGGGCGAGCGGCGCTCGTCGGCGAAGCGGACGAGGAGCGTGTCGTCGCGGGTCTCGATGGCACCGGTCGGCAGGTCGATACTTTGGCGGGCAATAGCGTCGGAGATGGCCTCGACGCTCAGGCCGTATTGACGCAGCGTGGTGGCCGGAACCTCAATGCGGATTTGGTGCTCCGAAAATCCTCCCATGGTGACCTTCGAGACGCCGGGGATGCGCAACAGCGAATCCTTGACTGTCTCGCTATAGGCCTTGAGGTCGGGTGGCGCCATGGGGCCCGAAACGGCGACCGTAGCGATGAAGTCGGTGATCCCAAGCTGGCGGGTAACGGGCGTCTCGGCGTTGTCGGGAAAATTGTCGATGGCTTCGACTTCGGTTTTGACGTCATCGAGGAAGCGGTCGATCGAGGCGCCTTCGCGCATCTGGATAACGGCAATGGCAAGACCCTCGCGCGCCTCGCAGCCCGTCTCCTGCAAGGCCTCGACACCGTCCACCGCCTCCTCGATGCGCTGGCAAATGGCATTTTCCACCTCTTCAGCGGCGGCGCCAGGGTAGGGGATGCGCACTTCCACCTTGTCGGCGGGGATGTCGGGGAAAGTTTCGCGCTTGACGTAAGGCGCTGCCACCAGGCCCATGATCATGAGGCCGGCCATGATCAGGTTGGCCGCCGTCGGATGAGAGGCGAAGTAGCGAATCAACGGACCGATCCCTGGCCTTTCGCCTCGGCGATCAGGGCGTCGGTTGCGTCCTCATCGACCTCGGGGGCGAGCAGCATGCCATTGACCGCCGGGATCAGATCGGAGACGACCACTCGCTCACCGGCCGCCAGGCCCGTCCCGACAACGGCGAAGTTAGTCTGCCGAAAGGCGATGTCCACTTTGCGGATGGATAGGCGGTTGTCATTGTCGGCGACCAAGAGGCGCCCGTCGTGGAGCGCGGCCCGGGGAACGACGACCCGGCCCGGCCGGGGCCGCCCCCTAAGCTCAACCTCGACGAACATGTTTTTGGCTAGCGGCGGACGCCGCCCGGGCCGCGCCTGACGGTAGGGATCGTCCACCGCCACGATGACCCCTACCGTGCGCGTCGCCGGATCAACGGTGTCACTGATGCGCGCCAGCCGCGCCGGCCACTCCACGGTGTAGGCGCCGGCGCGCAGGCGCACCAGGGGCGTGAGGCCGAGGAGCCTGGGCAGCTCCGTCATAGCAGTCGCGGGCGATATGGCGGCGTCGCCGGCGTCGCCAATGATGCTCATCAACTTGTCCATGGGCACCTGGGCGGAGACCTCGGAAACATCGATGCCGTCAATCACCGCCAGCACCTGTCCCGGATTGGCGTATTGGGTGCGTTGGACCTTGACCTCGGCGACGCGGCAATCGAAGGGGGCGGTGAGGGTGGTGCGTGCCAGGTCGAGCCGGGCGCTCTCCAACTGTGCCTTGTAAAGCGCCAGTTCCGCCGCCAGGGTGCGACGCTCGGCGGGGATCAGGTTGAGGGTGTTGCGCAGCGACTGCGCGTTCTGCTGGCCGGCCAGCAGATCGCGTTCCTCCTGGTCGACGGCGGCCTGGGAGATGTTCTTAGTAGCGAGCAGGCTGCGCTTGCGCTCCAGATCCTTGCCGCCGAGGGCCAGGCTGCGTTCTTCTATAGCCAGCGAGGCGCGTGTGTTGGTGGCCTTGACGGCGAGCTCGGCCAGCTTGGCTTCGACGGCGCCCATGTTGGCCCTGATCTGCGAGACAGCAAGGCGGTATTTGGTGGGGTCGATGCGCAGCAGCACCGCACCGGCGGGCAGGATGGCACCCTTTTTTAATTGGGGGTGGACCTCGACGATGCGCCCGTCCACCTCGGCCACCGCCTCCCACACCGTTTCCGGCTGTACGTTGCCATAGCCCAGCACCCTGGGCACTACCGCCACCGACGGTGCCACCACCACCCGCACCGCGGTCGCTGTCTCGCGGGGTGGGGTTCGCTCGGCCACTTCGCGGGCCTGGATGGCTATGACCAGCACGGCGGCGGCGATCAGGATCGGGGGCAAGAAGAGGGCCTTGCCGGCGTGGGCTTTCAACCATGTCTTCATGGCCTTGTCTCCTCCCGTTCGATGGCCGGTAATTCGAGGGAGCCGAGCACCGAGGCGGTCACGCCCTGCATCACCTGGGCCAACCGGTCGGGCGTGTAGGATTCCCAATCCAGGCGTGCCCACAGCACGATACGGGCAAGGAAGAACATAATGATTTGGCCGGCGACGGCATGGGCGCGGATCACCATCTCGGGATCGTCGGCGGGGCGCCCAAGAGCCGCCGCCGAAAGTTCGGTTAGCGCCTTGTGCATGGGTTCGATCCGGCCCTTGTACACGATGGCGAAGGCCTCCGACGGTTGGGCGTATTCGCGGGTTACCAGGGCCGCCCGCCTGCGCATGCGCTCGTCACCGACGAATCCCATCAACATGCCCCGGGTGAAGGCGGCGGCAATGCGAGCCAGGGCCCGGCGATCGCCCCGTGCCTTGCCAACACCATCGGTAAGGGCGGCGAGGACGGGGCCGAACAAAGGCTCGGTCTCGGCCACCAGGCGTTCGGCGACCGCTTGGTAGAGTTCCTGCTTGCCGCCGAAGTGATAGGCGATGGCGGCGATGTTGGCGTCGGCGGCGCGGCTCAACTGGCGTGTGCTGACACTTTCGTAGCCGTGGTCCGCGAACAGCCTCAGCCCTGCTTCCAAGAGGCGTTCGCGGGTCTCGCCGCCGGAAGCGGCGCGCTTGGAGGTTCGTGACGCAGCCATGCCTGTCTCGTACCCTTGGTATGAATAGAGGTGTAGCTATAAACATAAATCAAACGATTGATTAAGTCAAACATTTGATTGAAAATCGGTGCGGAACGGCATACGTCAGGTGTCTTGCTCGAAAACAGGGGTTAGAAGGGTTTAGGCCATGGCACCGCTGGGACGATTCAGCTTATCTGCCTTTTGCACCTGGTCCAATTCTCGACCTCTCCGGGTCTAGCGCTCGAAGAAAGCCGCATCAGTTCGTCGTGCATCTGCGTCATGGTGATTGTCGCCCCCGAGTCCGGTTCGCCGTTGGGAACGATATATTGAAAACCATGCCGGTCATATTCGCCGGTCATCTTGACGCCACCCGGTGTAACGATATTTGGACCGTCGATGGAAAGATGCTTCAGTACTCGGCACCAACTCCCGTCAATGCGATCCGCTTTTGCCGGTGAAATGGAGATAGCGGTTAAGAGCAATGCCGCCAGAATCGTCATTCTTGATAATGTCATCATGACAAGCGACCCGTTTCCCTAAGTCTCGCCCCCTGTTCCAAAGCCGTCCTCGGCGATGAAGACACCGCCTTCATCCTCAAACATTGTAACAATTCCAAGGTGCCGGCGCATTTGTTTTCCGAACTCCGTCACCTGGTCTCCACCTTGCCGGCACGTCCGGTCGTCCGCGCTTATTCGACGAACAGCGCCGGGTAGCGGGGAATATAGAAGCGGTCGCCGAGCTCTGAGTTGTAGGCCAGATCCGAGATGTTCGTCATCCTTTGGGGATAGAGGATGCCGTCCAGGTGGTCATATTCGTGCTGCAACAGCCGGGCGTGGTAGCCGGAGGCGGTGATCTCGATCGACGAGCCGTCGAGCTGTTGCGCCGTGACACTGACCCGCGTGAATCGGGGGACTTCACCATGCAATCCAGGAATCGACAGGCATTTCTCGAAACCGACCGGCCTTTTCTCGTCCGAGAGCGGCTTGAGCACCGGATTGATCAGCACCCGCCAAGGAATCGGCTTCATCTTGGAGCCGGACGGAATCAAATGCTCGGGAAGACGATAGACGAAGATCCGCTTGGAAACGAAGACTTGGGGCGCGGCGATCCCGGTACTGGCGATGTTTTCCAGCGTATCGCGCATGTCGTCGGCGAGCTTGGCGATTTCCGGCGCTTGCGGATCATCGATCGGATCTGCGACCCGTTTCAGTCCTTCGTTCCCCATCAGGGCGATGTTGAGAATGGCCATTCTTTTGCTCCCCGGACGCCGCTCACACCACAATCAAGGTCAGCGCCAACGATGACAATGCTGTCGAGTCCATCATAACCTATGGGCAGGTCGAAGGAAGTGGAGTACAGATCAACGGCCATACTTGGCGTGAAACCGAACGGAGGGAGCGATGGAAGATACTTTGGCCGAACTGGCACTCGCCGCTGTGTTCTTCCTCGCCACTCACGTCGGCATGTCGAGCACGCCCATACGCGCCGCCCTGGTCGGCGTGCTAAGCGAGAAGGGTTTTTTTGCGATCTATTCCCTGGTCACTTTTGCCACCATGGGCTGGATGATTGTGGCCTATGGCAGGGCGCCCGACTTGGTGTTGTGGGAGATGGGTGCGCCGCTGCGCTGGCTTGCCTTTGTCGTCAGCCTGGTCTCGTGCCTGTTGCTCGCCACCGGGCTTAGCCCGCACAACCCGACGCTTGGGCCCCTGGTTCCGGAAACGACAACCGCCGCCGGCCCGGTTGGTATTTTCAAGGTCACCCGCCATCCCCTGATGTGGGCCATCGGTTTGTGGGGGCTGGCGCATGGTGCGGTGCGAGGAGATGGCGCTTCGGCGATTCTGTTCGGCAGTTTCGCCGTCCTCGCCCTGGCCGGCACGGCGCTGATCGACGCCAAGAAAAAGCGCTTGCTAGGCGCCACCTGGGAGACCTATGCGAACGGGTCGTCGAACGTTCCCTTCGCGGCGATCATGGCGGGGCGGGCGCGGGTCGGTCTGGGTGAAATCGGCTATCTGCGCTTGGTTCTCGGGCTGGTCGTGTTCGTCGTTCTGGTGGTCGGCCACGAGTGGGCCATCGGCACTTCGCCGCTTCCACAATACTAGCGACTGGGCTCGTCCTTAAGCCACCTTGCCGTGGCAGTGCTTGTACTTGCGTCCCGAGCGGCATGGGCACGGCGCGTTGCGCGGCACCCGGCCCCAAGTGGCGGGGTCGTCGGGGTCGAGGGTCGCCGCGGCCTGGCGGCGGCGCAGCGGCTCGGGCGGCGGCTCGGCGACGGCCGGCTCCGCCACCGCGCCTTCCATGGCGAAGGCCGGGTCGTCGCGGGTTTCCACCAAGTCTTGGGACAGGCGCGGCTGTAACATCTCTTCGTTCGGCATGATCTGCAACTCAACGTGGGACAGGACCGAGATCACGCGCTCGCGCAGGTTGGTCAGCATCTCTTCGAACAGGTTGAAGGCTTCGCGCTTGTATTCGTTTAGCGGGTCGCGCTGACCGTAAGCGCGCAGGCCGATACCCTGGCGCAGATGGTCGAGGGTCAGCAGGTGTTCCTTCCACACTTGGTCGAGAATCTGCAGCAGCACGCTTTTTTCGACATTACGGATGATATCGGGGCCGAAGTTGGCCACCTTCTCGGCTGCCTTGCGGATGCCCGCGTCGGCCAATCTTTCGCGGATTTCGGCGTCCGCGATGCCTTCCTCCTTGGCCCAGTCTTCGATCGGCAGATCGACGCCTAAGACGCGCATCGCCTCGGTGTGCAGCCCGGCTGCGTTCCACTGCTCGGCATAGGCTTTCTCGGGGATGAAGCGCTCCACAAGGTCATCGATGACCTCTTTGCGCATATCGGCGATGGTGTCCGATACGTCCTCGACATCCATCAGTTCCTTGCGTTGTTCGTAGATGACCTTGCGCTGGTCGTTCATGACGTCGTCGAACTTCAAAAGGTTTTTGCGAATTTCGAAGTTGCGCGCCTCGACCTTCTCTTGCGCCTTCTCAAGTGCCTTGTTGACCCACGGGTGGACGATGGCCTCGCCCTCTTCCAGGCCCAGCTTCGAAAGCATGCCCTCGATACGTTCGGAGCCGAAGATGCGCATCAGGTCATCTTCCAGCGACAAGAAGAACTTGGACGCCCCTGGATCGCCCTGGCGTCCCGAGCGGCCGCGCAATTGGTTGTCGATGCGGCGGCTCTCGTGACGTTCGGTGCCGATGATCATGACGCCGCCGGCCTCGATCACCACCGCTTTCTTGGCTTCCACATCGGCGAGGATGCGCTTCGTGCCCGCCTTGTCGCCGGGATCGTTGAGTTCCTGATCGACGCGCATATCGGCGTTGCCGCCGAGCTGGATATCGGTGCCGCGGCCGGCCATGTTGGTGGCGATGGTCACCGTTCCCGGCGTCCCCGCCTGAGCGATGATCAAAGCCTCCTGTCCATGATAGCGAGCGTTCAACACTTGGTGGCCGACCTTTTTCTTCTTCAGCAAGCGAGACAAATGCTCGGATTTTTCGATGCTGACGGTGCCGACCAGGACCGGTTGTTTGCGTTTGCGGCAGATGATGATCTGCTCAATGATGGCCTCGTCCTTTTCCCGCGTCGTCCGGTAGACCTCGTCGTCCACGTCGTCGCGGATGCAGTCCAGGTTGGTCGGGATCTCGATCACGTCGAGGTTGTAGATTTCCGCGAATTCGCCGGCCTCGGTCATCGCCGTGCCGGTCATCCCGGCGAGTTTCGGATAGAGGCGGAAATAGTTCTGGAAGGTGATCGAGGCCAGGGTCTGGTTCTCGTTCTCGATGGTGACGCCTTCTTTCGCTTCCAGCGCCTGGTGCAGGCCCTCGGAATAGCGCCGTCCTTCCATCATCCGGCCGGTGAACTCGTCGACGATCACGACCTTGTCGTTCTTGACGATGTAATCGGTGTCGGCGGCAAACAGCTTGTGCGCCCGAAGCGCCTGGTTGACGTGATGGACGACGGAAACGT
>JASLZL010000057.1 GCA_030754885.1 Rhodospirillales bacterium
CGCGAATACACCTTCAACAGCGCCGCCGCCTTCACCTTTGCGACCGACCGGGCAGTCATTGATCCTTGGGGCCTCGACGGCGGCAAGCCCCCCGGCAAGGGAGTCTATCGCGTCGTCCATGCCGACGGCAGCGCCGAGGACGTGGGCGGCAAATGTCAGTGCGAGGTCGAAGCCGGGGCGCGTTTCGTGCTGCGCACACGCGGCGGCGGGGGATGGGGCGATCCGTTCCGACGCGATCCAGAGAAAATCCGTTGGGACGTTGTGGAGGGACTGCTCAGCCTGGAGCGGGCCCGGGATGTCTATGGTGTCGTTGTCGACCCGGTGTCCATGACCGTGGACGGCGAGGGCACCGGCGAGCTTCGTGAAAAGCGGTCTCGCCCGGCAACCGATTGAACAGCCGTGCCTGTTTTATTGCAGCAAGGAGTCGAGGCGGATGTCAAAACATGACGGCGAAATAGATCTTACGGCGCGCGAGACCTTCCCGCGCTGGACCTCGGTCACGATACGCTATTCCGATCAAGATGAGATGGGACACGTCAACAACGTCGCCCTGGCCGCCTATATCGAGGCCGGCCGCACCATGTTCCTCAAGGACCTGATGGATCGATTTCCCAGCCCGGCCGTCGATTTCGTGTTGGCCCGGGTCGCCATCGACTACCACCATGAGATTTTCTACCCCGGCACCGTCGAGGTCGGGTCGCGGGTTGTGGGTGCGGGCACCAAATCCCTGGTGACCGGTTATGGCGTGTTCTTCCAGGATCGCTGCATCGCCACCGCCCAATGCGTCAACGTGTGTTTCGATATGGCCGCCCGTGCCTCCACCCCCCTGCCCGACGCCATGCGCCACGACATCGTGACGCAAATCGACCATTGAGGAGAACGCCGGGCGAAGTGGTCCAGAGGACGATGGCCTTGTAAAGCCGTTCAGATCACTTCGTCGCTGCGATCGTCGGTCTCGCCATAACGGCCCAGGATGGCCGGTTTGCTGTCCCGGTAGAGGTCGGGCAGGCCTTTGGCGATCTTGGCGTTCTCGCGATCGAAAAGGCTGTTTCCTTCGACGTCGCTCTCGACGATGAAGGGACCGAATTTTTCCACCTCCAGGACCCACAGGGCGTGGGCGATGCCAAGCTCGCGGATCCAATGGACCTCGCGCACCCGCTTGACGCCCCGTCCCAGCAGGGCACCGGTGCCGTAACCGACGGTGGTTAAATAGACCGCTCCCCGGGGCACGAAACAACGCCGATAGTCGGCGGCGCTCATGCCCCCCTTGCCGATGATCATCTTGGCCCCGGAGATATCGAACCAGCGCTCGATCCACTTGGAGAAGCGAAACGAGGCGGTGGCACTGACGGCGCCCATGGTATAGCCGCCGTCATCGTTGACGGTGGCGGCGGGCGAACAATGGAAGTTGACGTTGCTGAGTGCCGCAAGATCGAGAGGAAGGTCGCAGCCTTCTTCCACAACCTTTTTGTAGACGCCCTCGCGGGCGGTATAGACGACGCCGTCCAGATAGACGACCTCGCCGATCCTAAGCTCGCCCAGGGCTGCCGGGTCGACCGGCGCGCGCAGGCGGACCTCTTTCAGTTTTCCGCTGTCGGCTGCCATTCGACGGTCTCCCGACGTTTGTAGGGGGTGAACCATTGGGGATCGGTACGCAAGCACACCGAGCCGTCCGGCTGAATTCGCGCCGTCGCCCGCCGCGACGCCAGGCAGAAGGCATGCACGCTCATGGGCATGGCGCCGGTATGGCAGTAGCCCGCTTCGATATGGCAATCGATAACCATCGAATTGCCGGCAAAACCCATTGCTCCCATGCCGATGGAGTTGCCCAATTCCGTCAGTTCCAATTCCAGTTCGGCGATCCGGGGATCGGGGTTGCGGTCGCCGACGATACGCAGGCAGGCGGCCTGCTTGCCGAGAACCATGCAGATATCCTTCGATCCGCCCAGGCCGATGCCGATGATGGCCGGTTGGCAGGCCAGGCCGCGCCGCCCGAAGGCGACCAGAGAATCGATAAGGAACCGCCGGATGCCGTCAATACCGTCGCCGGGAAACAACATCCGGTAGTCGGTGCCGAACAGGCCGCCCTTGTGGACGGCGGTCAGGTCGATCCAGGCGCCGTCGGGCTCATAGGCGTATTCGATCTCCGGGGCGTTGATTCCGACGTTGTTGCCGTGATCGGTGCGCCATAGGGGGTGGACCCGGTTGGGGCGGAGCGGCACGGCGGCGGTGGCTTGGGCGGTGGCGCGGCGAAGGGCGCCCTCCAGTCCCACCGGGCCGTCTTCCACCGCCGCTTCGTTGCCCATTTTTACGTACCAGCGCGGGACTCCGGTGTCGCCACACATGGCGCGCCTATCATCGCTCGCCGCCCGGTAATTCTCGATCATGGCCCTGATGACGAAGGAGGCGAGTTCGCCCTCCTCGCGCTCGGCCATCTCTTCAAGGCCACCCAGGTAATCTTCGGGGATGTCGATGGCGGCACGCTCCATAAGGTTTTCCGCCACTTCCTCAACGGTCTTGATGGGGATCATGGGGCCGCCTCCGCCTCGTCGATCAAAGACTGGCCCGGCGCCACCCGGGAGAACGAGACCGGACGCTGGCTGACGTTCAGCCCGCTTTCTCGCATACGTGCCACCGTATAGGTCGAGCCTTCCATCTCGCCCGGTTCCGGGAAATCTTCGCGAAAATGGGCGCCGCGGGAATTTTCGCGCGACAGGGCGGCGGCGGCAATAACCCGACTCACCTCGACCAAGCTCCTTAAGTTCAGCCAGTCGTGCCAGCTTAAATTAAACACCATGTGGTCATCGGCGAGACCGATTTCCAGAAGCTCGGTTTCCAAATCCGCGAGCTCGCCAGCGGCCCGCCGCAAGTCATCCCCGGTCCGCATGACGCCGACCGCTTCCCACATCAGGTCCATGAGGGTCTGGCGCAGCCCGTTGAGGTCCCCCGGTGCTTTCGAGAAGGGATGGCGGGCACGGGCGATCTCGGCCCGGACAAGGTCCTCGTCGGGGTCGCGAAGGGGCGCCCGGTCACCAACAAAGGCCGCCATGACGTCCCCGGCGACGCCGCCATAGACGGTCGAATTAGCGACCCCGTTGCCACCCAGGCGGTTGGCCCCATGAACGCCGCCGGCATCCTCGCCGGCGACGAATAGGCCGTCGAGTTCGGTCCGGGTTTCCGTATCGCAGATAATACCACCCATGAAATAGTGAGCCGTCGGCACCACCTCGACCAAACCGGCCGCAAGGTCGAAACCGCAATCGGCGCAACGTTTGACCATACCCTTAAAGTCGCGGCGCACCGTGTCGGGGCCGAGATGGCCCATGGCGATGTGAACGCCCCCGTTGGGCGTCGTGTTTCCCTTGCGCATCTCGTCATAGATGCCGCGGCTAACGATGTCCCGGGTCGCCCGTTCGCCGTCGGGGTCGATGTCGAACATAAACCGGTGTCCGGCACCGTTGAGCAGGTGACCCCCGGCACCGCGAAGACCTTCTTCGAGAACGGTTCCGGTCATCCAGGTGTCGACCCCGGCCAGCAGGCCGGTGGGGTGGAACTGCACCATCTCCATGTCGCGAAGGGCCAGACCCGAACGCAGGGCCATGGCTAGGCCGTCCATGGACTTTTCTCCCGACGGCGTGTGGTAGCGGTACATGGTGGGGCCGCCGCCGGTGGCCAGCAGTACCGCCCTGGCCTGCACCAGACGGAAGACTCCGCTGCGCATGTCAACCAAAAGCACGCCCGATAGGGCTTCTCCGTCGGTGGTCGGGATCAATGCGAGCGCGCGGTGCTCTTCCATTCGCTCCACCGGCAGGGCCAGGACTTGTTCCATCAGGCGGTTGACAATCTCGATTCCGGTCAGGTCGCCCTTGTGGACCGTGCGGTCAAAGGTCTGGCCGGCGAAGGCCTTGTGATGCAAGGTGCCATCGGGGTTGCGGTCAAAGAAACAGCCGACCTCGTTTTCCAACTCGCGCACCCGGGTAACCGCTGTTACGCAGAGTTTCCAGGCCAGGTCCTGGTCGGGCAGCCACTTGCCGCCTTGGATGGTATCCATGAAATGGCGTTCCACCGAATCGCCGGGCGCCAGGGCGACATTGTAGCCGCCCTGGACCATGCGCGTGCAACCGCATTTGCCCATCAGGCCCTTGACGGCGACGGTGACCCGAAGCTCCGGAGCCGATTGCTTGGCGTGCAGCGCGGCGAACAAGCCGGCCCCACCGCTGCCCAGGATTAAGATGTCGGTTTCGTGGCGCTCCAACATGCCTCAAATCACCTGTAGGAAAAATGCGGCGGCGGCGGCGAACGAGAGCGCCACGGCCGCCGCGGCCACTGACTTTTGGCGATCGTGCCAGTCCAGGAATTCCAGCACCAGCAGCCTTAAGCCACCGAACAAATGAACCGCCAGGAGGAACACAAGCCCCATCACCGCCATCTCGACCGGTAGCGTTTCGGACCACCGCAGCACGCCCCCCAGTCGAGCTGTCTCGTCGATGGCCAGGCCGAGGACCAAGAAGTGGACCGGCAGGTACAAGGCGAGGCACACGCCCGACAACCGGTGCAGCAAGAAGGCCAGCCACAGAGGATGGTTGCGATGAGGCTTGATCATCACCCCACCACCGCCACGCAGGCCCGCAGCCCCAACCCCAGCAGGACCGCGCCGGTTGCCAAGGTGAAACCATCAAGGGTCCGGCCGGCCAGTTTCAAGTGCTCGTGAACCACGACCCTGAGGCCGATCGCCCCGTGTACCGAGACGGCGATAACGAACAGGCCGTAAAATAGCGCGAATCCCACACTTCCCTGGGTCCGCGACAAGATTTCAGCGCCGTCCAGCCCGCCCTGGACGGCATAGAAGATAACCGCCAGATGGCCCGCCACCAGGGGTGCCAGGATAAGGGCGCTCAGGCGTTGGGCGAGATAGAGACGCACACCGATCATCGGCTTACATCTCCCCCTTAAGGACCGCCAGGGCTGTCGCCCGTTTAAGGCCAGCGATGGAGAGCGTCGGGTTGAGTTCATTGGGACACAAGGTGGCGCAGCCTTGGTGGCTGTGGCAGTTGTGGCAACCGCCAGCGCCGGCCACCGCGCGCAGGCGCTTTTCCCGGCCGCCGTCGCGCTCGTCGTTGACCAGGGTCCACGACCGGTTGAGCGCCGCCGGACCCAGGTAGGCCGGATTCCAGCGGACCACGTCACAGGCCGAATAACAGACCCCGCAGTTGATGCATTCGATCCCGGCATCGGCCAGACGGCGCCGGCGGCTATCCGGGCGGATGGCGGCCACTGCGTCCAGGCGCGTCGCCGTCGCCGCGAAGCGTCCTCCGGCCTTGCCCCATTTGCCGAAGAAGCTCGAGAAATCGCAAGCCAGATCCTTGATGACCGGCAAATTTTCAAGAGGAGCGATGACGACGCGGCCGTTTTCGACCACGTCTTTCAAGCGGGTACGACAGGTCCAGCGAGGCTTGCCGTTGACGGTCATGGCGCAGGTGCCGCACATGCCGACACGACAGGCAAAGCGAAAGCTCAAACCCGGTTCGAGCCGGCGCTGGATCCAGGTCACCGCGTCGAGAACGGTTTGGCTGTCGCGCAGCGGAACCGCATAGCGCACCAAGCCCCCACCGTTGCCGTCGCCGCGCCAGACGTGGAGGTCTGCTTCCTTCGCTTGGCTCACCTCCAGGGCGCTCCCTTCACCGTCCGCGGTTCCAGCACCTTACCGTCCATTGACAGGCCTGTACAAATGCAGTGCTTGATCAGGTTGCGTTGTCTGCCCAAAGCGTGGGAGACAGCCACGTTCCGGTGTCACAATCCTCGGTTCTCACCAGGGCCCTGAACTTCACTTTTCTTTGGCGCCATGAAGGAAGAGTTCAATTCCAAGGATTATAGCGGGCAGCGATTTGAATGCATGGACAAAGCCGAAAAGCATGACGCCGTGGTGGGCTCCAACGCGCAGATCGACGATGTCTTCGACGAACGCCTCCCCCGCCTCGGCGAAACCGGTTGCGAACAAGATCAACCCGATGAACACGTTGAGTTACGGATTTTCGGCGAACGTTTCCAAATTTTTGACAAAGCGCTTCATTTTCATCCTCGCGGTAACTGGCAAGAAAAGCGAGCAGGCAACAGCCTTGAACTGGCCGGGCATTGTTTTAACAGCGTTGCTCCTGGCATTCCCAGCCCACACCGCCAGGTCCAATTGAATGTTTGATGACGGGTAAATTGGGAATCCCCGTGGGCATGTTCTTGGTGTTAACCTGATTACAATGTCGTGAACAAGCCGATTTGGGGGCTGACGGTTCCATCGCTCCTCTCTGTCGGCCGCTTCGCCACGAAACGGAGACGGGGTCTGCCGGGGGGCACCCTGTCGTGGGCTCATCAACACGGCAATCGAGGGGGCGGGAAATCAATCTCCCGCCTCCATGGCCAACAGCCAACGGATGATGAACCCTCCCATGTCTTGAAAGCTCCCGCCTGAACGGCGACAATAAACCAACGGTGCGAAACCGTGCCGTCGTGACAAAAAAACGGCTTGAGTCCATTTCCGCTGAGCCACCACACGCCGGAGAGACATCCAATGTCCAGCAAATTGCAAAAGTTCATTCCGATCCGAACTAGAATTCATGCCACGGCGGTTCGGGTCTTGGCAATCGCGCTACTTGCTGTCTTCGTGCAACCGGTCGCAAGCCTTCCAGTTGACGCAAGAGACGTTAAGGTGCGGGTCAAGAATTGTACCACGGACGACAAAGTGAAAGTGTACTCTTACAATAACGACGACAAAGTGTGTTTTAATTATTATGCGAAAACAACCATAGATAAGGATGAGTACAAAAGCATTGAATGTAGCGATCCCCTATATCACAAAAACGAAAAGTATTGGTACTGCAAGAATACGGTGACCACACAAGGCAGTAATTGCTCATAGTAGAGATCCAATAAAAGTTGATGAAGGCCATACCTTGTTCATCTGCGGGATGGAAACCAGACCCCTTAAAAACATATTCCGGCAAGAAGTGGGTACCTTGAAATATATCAGCGAGAGCGAAGCATTAAACGGCTATGCGAATCGTCTCAAGTCTTGCAGCGAAGTTTGCGGGCAGTGACGTTTGTGCGTCATTGAGAACGTCAAGGGTGCCCGCGGGCACCCAAGGTAAGGTCACCATGCGGGCATTTATTTTGACTGTCGTCATTTGCTGTTTCTCGGTCGGCGGTGCGCTGGCCAAGTCCTATGCCGTGACGGTCAAAAGCCTGACGGGACAGACGTGGAACATCACCGGACTCAAGTTCGACGACACGGTTTGCGCCCTCAAAATGAAGGTTCAAGCCACCACCAGCGTCTTCGTCGGCAGGCAGCGGCTCGTCCTCGCGGGCAAGGAACTCAGCGAAGGAGGCACGCTGGGACCGGTCGCCGAGATGACGGACGCCATCCATGCGCGGCGCGGTGGGCCGCCGGGACCCAATTCCCTCGACACCCGCTACGTCGTTGAGGACGTACCCTTCGGCCTGGTCCCAAGCGTGGCCATCGGCCGCGCCGCCGGCGTCGCCATGCCGCTTCACGAGGCGGGCATCAACCTCTTCTCCGCCCTCTATGGGCGGGATTTCCCAGCCGAGAACGACATCCTGCCGGAGCTTGGACTGGAGCGCATGAACGGCGAGGAACTCCATCGCCTTGTGGGCGAAGGCTGGAAAGCGGAGTAATGGCCCGATCAGGCTGACCAACCCCCACGAACAAGACCATGTATAGGCCAGAGCCTATTAATCAAGAAAGGAACAAATAGACCAACAGCCACCAGTACGTATTATCCGGGTTGGGTCAAAAGCAGACCTAAATGACAGCTCTCAAAGAGGTCTGTTTTCGGCCTCAAAATACTTGCCGATACCTTTCGTCCACCGGCCCGGCTTGCCCTGCGCTAAGCGGAAAAACACAGCACGAACCCTCGTCTCTCCGCCGATGGGACATTCACGCGCTGGAAACCCCCGTCACCGCCCTGATCGGTCTCTCGGACGCATGATACGCAAGGTGGTAATAATTGCGCTGGAAGCTGTTAGTTTATGAGGCAGATTTCGTCTGATGCGTCTCGGACTGTCTCAAGGATAGGGATCAAAATTTCTACCCCATTTGCGACGGGTTTGGGCGGGGGCCTTTCCTATGAGGGTGAACTAAGCTTCGATGACGTGCTTAGCCCAGGCAGCCATGCCGGTGACGCCGGCGTCATCGCCC